>PMYB01000220.1 GCA_003170915.1 Bryobacterales bacterium
AGGCTCTGGCACATGTTGTGATTGCCGGTGAGGCACTGGCGGCAGTGCAGGCAACTGGCGGAATTCCAGCCCAGCCCCACGGTTTGTCCGATGTGGACCGACTTGGCGCCGTGGCCCAGGGCGGAAATTTTCCCAATGGCTTCATGCCCGGGGACGAAGGGATACTGCGTGATCTGCCAGTCGTTATTCAACATCGAGAGGTCGGAATGGCAGATCCCGCAGTACTCGACGTCGATTTCGACCTGCTCGTCCGCCAGTGGCCCCGGGTCGTAGGTGAGCGGGTCTAGTTTGCCGCGGGGCTGGCGCGCGGCTAGTGCGTGGATCTCAGACATGCGAGTTATGGTCTCCCTGGGTAGATGGTAGCAGGCGCGGTTGGAGGCCGGGCATCGCGGCGCCTCGCCGTTGCGGAGCGCCGAGACGAGTCTCGGCGCGGCAGGCAGGAGTGCCTGCGCCACAACGCCTATGCCTCTCCGGGGTGGGACCGTCAGAGCGCGCTCAAGCTCACGCCGGCTTCCAGCATGCCCGCGGCCGGCTCCAGCGCGGCTTTGCCGTGGAGGGGCTCGGCCGCCGGCTGGAAGCTGAACCAGCGGGCCAGCGCCTCATCGCTTGCAATGCGGCGGCTCATGATGATACGCCTGCGCCGCAAGGCGCTGCGGAAGCCCTTGGCCACTTGCCAAAAGGCCACCAGCGACCGGGGCTCGGCCAGAATGCAGCCGGCCACCACCAGAAGGTCGCGCGCCGTCATGGGCAGCCAGAAGCGGCGGTAGAGATCGGGGGTGGCGTTCTTGATGCGCATCAGGAAACGGTTCTTGACGGAGTGCATGTTGATGATGGCGGGGACCGACCGCCGGTTGCCGGGCGTCACGGTTCGGACGTGCCAGGCCACCGCCGCGGGCGTGTAGATGCAGCGCCAACCCAGCAACTGCGCCCGCCAGGCCAGATCGGCGTCTTCCCGGTAGGCAAAGAAATCCGGGTCGAACAGGTCGCCCTCGACGGCAATGTCGTCGATCATCTGGCGGCGATAGAGGGCGGCGGCGGCGCTGGCGCCGAAGACGTACTCCAGGTGTTCGAAGCGTTTCCCGTCGGGCTCGTGCCATCCCCGGTCAAAGTGCCGCATGGCGGGCGTGAAATACATCCCGGTGGAATCGATCCGTCGCTTCTGGAGCGGCCGGAACCCGGGACCGATGGACAAGAGCTTGCCGCAGACCGCGCCCGCGTCGGGGTCCATCTCGCCGGTTTCCACCAAACCCCGTATGAAGCCCGGCTCCATGAGCACGTCCGGATTGAGGCACAGGACCCACTCGGCGCGGCTGGCGCGAATGGCCTGGTTCTGGGCCGCGGCGAACCCCTCGTTGCGGTGGTTGTAGATGACGCGAATCGACCCGCGATAATCCTTGAGGATCTCGCGGGTGGCGTCGGTGGATGCGTTGTCGACGACCACGACGTCCAGCAGCACGCCCTGCTGCTCGAGGACGGCGTCCAGACAGCGACGGATGTACCGGCCGCTGTTAAAGGTAGTGATCGAAACGCATACAGTGGTATCCATTCATCTCTAAGACCCGGCCGAGGCGCATTCAACTACACTAAAATTTCTCGAAATGGTGTAGTTGGAAATATGGCGGAAAAGGTCTTAGTGGTGAGCGAATGCCGTTCCTTCCGCGGGGAGCAGAGTTGGTGGGCATGATTGGGCAAGAGCGGAACACGGCGGCGTTGCGGGATGAGGTAGGCAAGCTGTATGAGGAGGCGCGCGAGGACGTATACCGGTACCTGCTCACGTTGGGACTGCACCCCCCACGAGCTCAGGAAGCTGCCCAGGAAGTGTTTCTTCGGCTGTACACCACTTTGCGGAAAGGAGACAAGCTTGAGAATCCCAGGGCCTGGGTGTTTCGAGTGGCCCATAACCTGGGGTTGAAGATCCGGTCCCGGCAGAATTCGGAGGAGCCCTTCGATCCCGAGTGGGGGGAGCAAAACGCGGGGCAAACCGGGAATCCGGAAAGCGAGTTATTGGAACGCGAGCGTATGACACGGTTTCACAGCGCGGTGGAGGGCCTTTCGGAACAGCAGCGGCGCTGCCTGTTCCTGCGAATGGAAGGCTTGCGATATCCGGAAATCGGATCCGCGCTGGGGATTAGCGCTTCCACCGTGGGAGAGTTCCTGCGCCGGGCCATGGAGCGGTTGAAAAAGGTGCGATATGAGTAGCCTGGGAATGCGGCATCCGGAAGAGGGGCAACTGCTGCGCTATCTCGACGGCGAATTGCCGGGGCGCAAAGCGCGGCAGATGCGCAAGCACCTGGAAGCCTGCTGGCATTGCCGGGCCGAGCTCGAAGAGCTGCAAAGCACGGTCGGCGATTGTGTGCGCTACCGCAAGAACGTCCTGGGGACCTGCCTGCCGCCGCCGCCCGATGCGTGGCAGGACCTGTCCCGGGGTTTCGATCGCATAGACGCTTCCCTGGACGGCGAATCGCTGGCGGCGCGCTTGGCCAGAGCCATGTTTCCGCCGCGTCCGGCCGTGCGGTGGGCGGCGACTGGGGCCATCGCGGTGGCGGTGGTCTGCACCATCGCGTATCAATGGCGCGAGGCTCCTTCGGTTCAGGCGGCCGCGCTGTTGAAGAAAGCGGTGGCCGTGGCGGATGCCCGGCCGCGGCCCGCGCGCCGCATCCGCATCAGGACCGCATCGCAGCAATTGACGCGCGTCATCGGCGCCGGCCAGCCGGCTTCCGATGCCCCGGCCATCGAGCGGCTTTTCCGCTCGGCGAATTACAACTGGGACGACCCTCTGAGCGCAAGGGCGTTCGAGACGTGGCGCGACCAGCTCCCCGTGAAGCGGGACGAGGTGGCGGCCATCGAGGACCCACAATCTCCGGACCGCAACAGTTACCGCATCCAGACCACCACGGATTCGAGCGAACTTGTTTCGGCAATCCTCAAGCTCCGGATGACGGACTTCGAACCGCTGGAAGGGCGGTTCGAGTTTCGCAACCGGGACTGGGTGGAGATGACGGAATTAACAGATCAGCCAAACGAACCCGCAAGCACAGTGGCTGGAGCCACCGGCGGCATGCCCCGTCAACCTGGCATGCCGCCGGATCGAGTTGAACCCTCGGCTGAGCCCTCGGCTGAGCCGATGAACCCAGCGGGCGTGGCGGAAGAACTGCAAGTGGTTGCCGCGCTGCACCAGGTGGGAGCCGACTTGGGGGACCCGGTCGAGATCGCTCGGGTGAGCGGGCAGATCCTGGTGAGCGGCACGGGCATTCCGCCGCAACACCAGAAACAGATTCACGAGGCGCTCGATTCCATGCCGGGCGTGGTAGTGCGGTTCTCCGAACCGGGCGGGGTGCCCTCTGGGCCCGGCGCGCCGCCGGTCGAGCCGGAAACACCGGCCCTGCGCGATAGCGCCGGCTCGGCGCCGCCGCCATATCAGGTCCGGCTGGAAGAGCGGCTGGGAGGACGTCCCCAGTTCGAGCGCTTCAGTTCCCAACTACTGGACGGGAGCGATGCGGTCATGTCCCGGGCGTACGCCCTTCGGCGATTGGCGCAGCAGTTCCCTCCCGATGTGGAGCGGCAATTGAGCGCCGAGGGCCGCCGGGAGTTGCGCGACCTGGGCCGTGAACATGTGGCGGCGCTCGCCAGGCAGTCCGGCGAGATGGATGCGGCCCTCAGCCGCATACTGGCTGGTTTGGGCGGCACCGCGGCCCCCGGCGAGGTTCGCTTGGAATCGGCCGCGTGGCAGCCCGCCAGCGAGGAATTGCTGAGCGCCGCACGGCGGGTCGAGACGGTTCTCGCTGTTTTACTCGGTATGGCGGCCCCGGAAAACCCGGCCGACCATACGCCATCGCAGCTCCTGGCGGCGCTGGCGCAACTCAAAGCCAGCCAGGAGCACTGCCAGCGCCTTCTGTCGTACGATGGACGTTAGGCNNATGGGCGCCTGATCCCAGCCATCATCGTGTGTTTGGCCTGGGGGGCTCCCGCGTTCGCTCAGCTCCTCGCCAACCTGCATGGCCGTGTGCTCGACCCCTCGGAGGCGGCAGTTGCGGGAGCCTCGATCACGGTGGTGAGCGAGGACACGGGGTTCCGGCGTTACGCCGAGTCTCAGCCCAACGGAGAGTATGTGGTGGGCTCCCTGCAGCCTGGAATCTACAAGATCACGGTGCGCAAGGAGGGCTTCCGCACCATGGTCCGCTTCAACGTGAGGCTGGAGGCGGGGCAACCGGCGCGCGCGGATTTCCTGCTCTCGATGGGCGCCATCGAGGAGACCATCACGGTGGAAGGGACGGCGCCGCTGCTCAGCCCCGACGAGGCTTCCACCGAGACGCGGGTGTTCCACGACGAAATCGAGCGCCTGCCGCTGAACGGCCGGGGATTACTGGCTCTGCTGGAGCTCTCGCCGGGCGCCAACGTGACTCCCGCGACTCGCGGAGAAGCCGGCCAGTTCACGGCCAATGGGCAGAGGCCCAACTCGAATTACTTCATGGTGGATGGGATGAGCGCCAATACCGGGGTGTCGGCGGGTGGCCTGCCCGCGCAGGCATCCGGCGGAGTGCTGCCGGCCATGAGCGCCTTCGGCAGCCTGGATTCACTGATGCCGCTCGAGGCCGTGGAGGAATTCCGCGTGCAGACCTCTAATGCGGCGCCGGACGTGAGCCGGTTGCCGGGGGCGGTAGTGGCCCTGACCAGCCGGTCGGGTTCCAACGAGTTGCACGGGTCGGCCGTATTCCGCTTCCGGCATGAGCTGCTGGCGGCCAACGACTGGTTCGCGAACGACGCCGGCCAGGGGCGGGCTCCCTTGAGGATGGAGGATGTATCGCCGTCGCTCGGTGGTCCCCTACGCCGCGACCACACCTTTTTCTTTCTGGCCTATGAGCGGCTGGTGTTGCGCGGGCCGTACGTGTGGCAGCAACCTGTGCCGGAGCTATCGGCGCGGCAGGCCGCGTCGGCTTGGGCTCAGCCGGCGCTCGACCTGTTTCCGGCGCCCAACGGCGCCGAGCTGGGCAATGGACTGGCGCAATGGAACGGCCGCAACATCCGGCCATCCAGCCTGAATTCGGGGCTCGTGCGCATGGACCAGGCCATCACCTCCCGCGGCACGTTTTTCGGGCGGTATAACGATTCCCCCTCCGCCAACGAATTCGGCAGCACGCAGGTGAACCGGCTGGACTTGCGCTTCCAGAGTCTCACCATGGGATTGAACGTGCGTCCGACGGCCAAGGCGGCGCTGGATTTTCGGGTCAACGAATCGCAGGCGAGCGCACAATCCACGTGGACCCAGACGGGCGCGTCGAGCCCAGCGGGATGCGCGCTCGAATCGCTGACTTCGCATTTTTTCGGCGGCGAGATACCGTGCGATTCCCTGGTGCGATTTGCGATCAGCGGAGTAGGGCAGGTGGTCTCGGGCCGCGAGGGGGACCGCCGCCAGCGCCAGTTCCAGCTTCTGCAATCCGCCTCCCTGAATGAAGGCCGGCATGCGCTCCGGTTCGGCTTCGATTACCGCCGCATTGTGCCCATTCGCCGCGACGCCACGGGAACCCTGAGCGTGATCGCCGACAACCTGTCCGCCCTCAGTGGCGGGGCCAATCTCTGGACTGCCACGTCCACTGCGCTGAGCGAGTCGACGGTTGTTACGGAGTGGGCCCTGTGGGCGCAGGATACCTGGCAGGTATCGCGGCGACTGACGCTCACGCCAGGACTCCGCTGGGAATTCAGCCCGTCGCCGGTCACCAGCACCCCCCCAAACTTTTACGACCCGGTCAATGACGACGTGACGCCGGCGCAGCAGCCGCTCTGGCAGCCTGCCTATCGAAATTTCGCGCCGCGTTTGGGCGCCGCTTACCAATTGGGCAAGGATGGCCGGACTGTGCTGCGCGCCGCCGCCGGGCTGTTTTACGATTCCAGTCTGAGCATCGCCACCGATTCGATCAACGGCGGCCCGTTAAGCATCTTGTCGTTCAGCACCGAGATGTTCGCCCCGGTTTCCGGGCAGTTGACCTACGGCTTGATGCCGGGTCTGCGCATGCCGCGGCTGGTGCAGTGGAATGTATCGCTGGACCGTGCCTTCGGGGCGCACGACGTGGTGTCTCTGGGTTACGTGGCGTCGGGCGGCGACCGCCTTTTGCGCCGGGAGATCGGCGGCACCGGCAGTACTCAGACGTTCCTGGCGGCGCTGACCACCAACAACGGCCGGTCCAGCTACCAAGGCCTCCAGGCGCAGTACCGGAGGCGCGTCGTCGAAGGCTTCCAGGCGCTGGCATCGTACGCCTGGTCGCACTCCATCGACGACGATTCGAGCGATTCCTTCCTCATGTGGGCCGGCGCCGGGGCGAGCGCCGCCGGGGACCGCGGATCTTCCGACTTCGATTTGCGCCACTCTTTCACGGCTGCCTTGACCTACGAGTTTCCAGCGCGCACGGCGGGCCCCCGGCGGCTTCTCAGCGGCTGGGCGCTGGACGCCATGCTCCGCGCCCGGACCGGCTTTCCCATCACGGTTCTTCAGGACGAGCAGTACGTGGGAATCGCGCTCGCCAATGCATTCCGCCCGGATCTGGTGGCGGGCGAACCGGTCTGGATCGCGGACTCCAACGCGCCGGGAGGAAGGTACATCAACCCGTCCGCATTCCGTTCCACTCCGGTCAGCCATCAAGGCAACCTGGGTCGCAATACCATAACGGGATTTGGAATGTCGCAGGTGGATCTTGCGGTGCGGCGCGAGTTCAGGTTGGGCGAGCGGCGTACGCTGCAGTTCCGGATGGAGGCATTCAACGGTCTCAACGAGGCGAACTTTGCGGATCCGGTGAGGTTTATGAGCAGCCCCATGTTCGGCCGGTCCACATCCATGTTGAACCTGATGCTGGGCAGCGGGAGCCCTGGGAGCGGGTTGGCGCCGATTCTCGAAACGGGCGGCGCGCGATCATTCCAGGCGACGCTGCGGTTCTACTTTTGAAGCGGCCAAAGGTCCCGTGAGCCGTGCTAGAATCATGGTGTTCCGCAATATCGGGCCGTGGCGCAGCCTGGCTAGCGCGCTTGCTTGGGGTGCAAGAGGTCCCGAGTTCAAATCTCGGCGGCCCGACCAAATACCTCAAAGACGTACAGACACCAGAACCCCTCAGATTCATGGGATCGGATCGGTCCCCTCGCTCAGGCGGTGCTCCTCGAAAACCGCAACGATGCGGCGCGCGGCGGTCGCGGCCTGTTCGGCGGTATCCCTGATGCCGGTCAGGAAGAAGTCCAGCCAGGTCTCCCAGTCGCCCTTGGCCCGCACTCGGTCCAGCAGGTCATCGTAGGCCGACCGGTGTTGCTTGAAGCAGAGGCTCAGATAGAGGATTGGCTCCCGCAGCGCGCCAGTGGCGCACAGCAAGAATGTGATGAGCAACCGGCCAAGGCGGCCGCTGCCGTCGAGGAAGGGGTGAATCGTCTTTTGGCTCTGCCGGAATTCGCCCGGCTGTTTGTCGCTGCCCCGTTCCTTCGACAGAAGGACTTCATGGATCTCGCGGATGAGCCGTAAGGATATGCCACTTTCGTTTCGTAAACCAGTTGCTTCGCCGACTATCCGGCTTATAGCCCTATAAACACGACTTTGGCGGCCCGGAATACGCCATCGGGTACACTGGGAGTTCGTGCCTGAAACCACTGAGCTGGAATCTGAAGCCGCGGGGCTCAGTTATCTGCGTGGGGCAGCCGTGCCCCTTCTCAACCTGACCCTCTCACAAGCTCTCGCCGAAACGGCCAGGAAGTTTCCCGACCGTGAAGGGCTGGTGGTGTGCCATGAGGGGGTACGCCTGAGCTGGAGCGAGCTGGACCGCGAAGTGACGCGCGCCGCGCGAGGGCTCGCCGGGCTGGGGCTGCGGCCCGGCCACCGCGCCGGCATCTGGGCCAGCAACTGCCTGGAATGGGTGCTTCTGCAGTATGCCGCGCCACGGGCGGGAGTCATCCTGGTCAATGTCAATCCGGCCTCCCGCTCGCACGAACTGCGGTATGTGCTGGCCAAGTCGCACATTCGCGCGTTGTTCCTGCACGAGAAAGATTCGCGGGCCAACTACCGCGAAATTCTGGCGGAGTCCCGCGATGGCGATACGCTGCCCCTCAAGCACGTCGTCTGGCTGGGCGACGAATCGTGGCAGGCCATGATCGCTGGTGGAACCGATTTCCCGAAAGACGCGGCGATGCCGGATGACGTGGTGAACATCCAGTACACCTCCGGCACCACCGGCCTTCCCAAGGGCGCCATGCTCACCCACCGCAACCTGCTGAATAACGGCATGGCCATGGGGGTGGGGCTGAAGGCCACGGAAAAGGACCGCATTTGCGCGCCGGTGCCCCTCTACCATTGCTTCGGGTCGGTGATCGGGTCGATGGTGTCGGTGGTATCGGGGGCGGCGCTGATTCTGCCTTCGCCGCAATTCGACGCGCTGGCCACGCTGGAGGCCGTTCACCGCGAGCGGGCCACCGCGCTCTACGGTGTCCCCACCATGTTTATCGCGGAGATGGAGCAGCCGGAATTCGCGCGCTTCGACCTGACTTCGCTGCGCACCGGCGTGATGGCGGGGTCGGCGTGTCCCATCGAGTTGATGCGGCACGTGGTGGAGCGTATGCACATCCCCGAGATCACGATTGTGTACGGGCAGACGGAGTCGTCGCCGGGAATCACCATGTCGCGGGCGGACGATTCCCTGGAGCTGCGCGTGACCACCGTGGGGACCGCGCTGCCCAATACGGAAATCCAGATCGTCGACCCGAAGACCCACCATCGGCTGCCTATCGGACAACAGGGCGAGTTGGCGACGCGCGGTTACCTGGTCATGAAGGGCTACGATGCCGACGCCAAGGCCACGGCGGAGGTGATCGACCGCGAGGGCTGGCTGTACACCGGCGACCTGGCGGTGATGCGGCCCGACGGCTACTTCAGCTTCAAGGGACGCGCCAAGGAGACCATTTTTCGCGGCGGTGAGAACATTTATCCGCGCGAAGTGGAAGACTTCCTGCACACGCATCCGAAGATCGCCGACGTGTACGTGGTCGGGTTGCCCGACGCCAAGCTGGGCGAGACCGTACTGGCATGGATCAAGCTCAAGAAGGGCGAGCAGGCCACGGCCGAGGAGATCCGCGATTTCTGCCGCGGCACGATCGCGTACTTCAAAGTTCCGCAGTACGTCCGTTTTGTGGATACGTTCCCCATGACGGTGAGCAAGAAGGTGCAGAAGTTCCTGATCCGCGAGCAGGAGATCAAGGAGCGGGGCCTCGAAGACGTGGCGCGGCAGGCTACGGCATAGGATGTGGGGCAGGCGGTCGGTTCTTGTCGCCTGCCTTCCGCTGTGAACCGCGGGCCACACAGGCGACGGCGTGACTCACATTTCAGCCACTACCCGTAGACACCAATAGGACACTGGCGGTACGATGAGGCGAGCGCGAGACTAAAACTCTAATCGGCTGCCACCAACACTCCAGCACGGTGTAAAACGCGGCGTGAACGGAGTGTATCATCAATCGCGCATCATGTCATGCTAAGCGAATTCTTCAAGAGCGTTCGGGAGGAATGGCCGGTAATTAGCCAAGCCCCGCGGACCTTTACGATTAGCCTACTGCTATTGACCTCTATCTGCGGCGGGATCTTATACCTTGGATTTCGGGAGAATCTCACGCGCAAGAACGATCTGATTCAAACGCTGCAAGCGCAAGTGGAGGCACTGAAAAGAGGAACAGGCAAGTCGGGGGACTCATCCAAGCAATCTCCGCCGTCCACCGGACCCGCCACCGCAAACGGCTCCGGTGGGGTCGCGAACACGGGTTCAGGAAACACGTTTAGCACCGGACAACCTCCAGCAGCAGTAAAAACAGAGAAAAAGTGATAGGATTGGCGCGATGAAGATTCTCGCGTCTTTCCTCTGTCTGTTGGCCGGTGCTGCCTACGCCGAACCGCAGACTGGCCCCGCTACAGCCAATGATGCTTGCAGTGTTGCCAATACCGGCAACAACAATATATTCACTATCACCTGCGGGATCGGGAAGCAACAGGGGGATGCCTTGTTGAAAATCATGAACAAGATCCTCGCCAATCACTTGGACCCAGATGCGGTCATGGCCAAACTCAACGAAATCCTCCATGCTGTAAATCCGAACGCCCCGAAGGTAACTTACACTTTTGATGGCTCAGAGCGCTTGGAGAGCCCTGGGCGCTCTATTAATATTCTGGGTGAAGCGGGCGAAGCGTTTCGGCAAATGGAGGGGAGGGAGCAACGAAAAGAGTGGCCGGCCCTGATAAAACTGTCAATGGCCGAGATAAATGCGCATCCGGAGTGGCTCACTCCCTATGTTTTCGCCGGAGAGGCGCAACTGATGCTGGGGCACAAGCCAGAAGCCATCGAACTTCTGGGAACCGCCGAGAAGCGCATTGCCGGCAATCCAGACTATGACGGCATTCAACCTCTATTGCGTAGCCTATTGGCAGCCGCGCGACGATGACCCCGTGATCGTGACCCTTCGGCGCGTTCCGCGGGAGTCGCGGGCCGTTGCCAAACAGGGGGCCTTAAGGTCAGGATTCGGCTGCGGTAGCACCGAGCGGTGACCAATAGCGCTGGAAATTGCCGCCAACGCACATTTCAGCCACTACCGACTTTCCCCATGCGCGCATGTACAGCGGATAATGAGAGAGGAGAATTGACTCTATGACCATCGCTGCTGGAATCGAGTTGCCCGAGACCGCCATCGCCGACATCTGCCGGCGTCACCAGGTCAAGGAGTTATCCCTGTTCGGTTCGGCTTCGCGCGGCGAGATGCGGCCGGACAGCGATCTCGACTTCCTGGTCGATTTCATGCCCGGCGCGCGCCCTGGTCTGCTGGGAGTTTCAGCGATGATGCGGGAACTCACGGCGTTGCTCGGCCGCCGGGTCGATCTGGCGGTCAAACCGGCGTTGAAGCCGCTCATCCGGCCCGTTGTGCTGGCTGAGGCCCGACTGATCTATGCGGCGTGACCAGCAGCGCCTGAACGACATCCTCGGAGCGCTGGACTGGATCGCGAAAGCGGTCTCCGGGCGAACGGAAGCCGATTTCCTCGCCGACGAGACGCTCTGCTACGCCGTCGCCCAAAAGTTGACGATCATCGGTGAAGCGGTCACGCGGCTCAGCCCCGAAGTTACGGCGCGGCATGACTCAGTGCCGTGGCCTGACATCGTGGGATTGCGAAACATCCTGGTCCACGAGTACTTCGGCATCTACTGGCCGTTTGTCTGGCAGACGGCGGTTGACCACGCCCCGGTCTTGCGCTGGCAGGTCGCGGAGATCCTGAGCGCCGAGTTTCCCGAGTAGCGGGTCGCCGACTGCGCCAGTTCTATCGCCCCAGGTTCTCGTACCACTTCAAATTGGCGCCGGCAGTGCCGATGCACGCGATGTCCGGGCGGCCGTCGCCGTTCAGGTCGGCCACGGCGCAAGCGGCGGCGCCCATCCCTCCCTGGTCCAGGACGTGCTTCGACCAGCGCGTGCCGGCGGCATCCTCGGCGTAATAGACGTTCACACTGTGCCCCTGGCCGCGATAGCCGGCGATCACTTCGTCGTTGCCGTCGGCATTCAGGTCGGCGGTCTGGATGGTATGGCCGTCCACTAGCGAACTGTCGATCACGACCCGCTGCCAGTCAGCGCCGCTGCGGCGGTAGACCGCCACTTGGTTGCCGTGCCAGGGCTCTATGGCCGCCAGAAAGCGCTCCTTGCCCAACTTTCCAACGGCGACGTCGCTCGAGCCGGACTTCGGCCACGGCGAAGGGTCGCCCTTGGCGATCTCGGTGCGGGTCCACTTGCCGTCCTTCCCCAGCTTGAACAGGTGAATGCCTTCGAAACCGGCGGTGAGGATCTCATCGCGCCCATCGCCGTCCCAGTCGATAATGTAAATGCCGTGGACCAGCCCGCTATTTTGCGGGGCGATGAGCTGACGTTTCCACTCGCCCAGGCGGTAAAACACCAGCGGCGCGTTCCCGCGGAAATCGGGAGGCTCGGCATCGGCCGCGGCCAGGGCCGCGTCGATCACCACGAGTTTGCCGCTCCCATCGATATCGGCGGTGCGCAGGCGGTGGGAGGCGGGAATGCGGTCGATCTCGGTGGCAGTCCAGAGATTCCGCGGGTCGCCATTGTGACGCAACACGGAAACGACGCCCGCACTTTGTTTCGGCTGCATGGAGAATTCCGTGGCCAGCACGATTTCGGGTATTCCTTCGGAATCGGCGCCGACGACGGCGCAATTGATCATGTGCGCCTGGTTCCCGGCAATGACGTGGCGTTCCCAAGTGGGGTTTTCGTACCACACCAGTTCGGGCAGGCCGCTGGCGAGGGCGATGACGTCGGGACGGCCGTCGTGGTTGAGATCCGCCACCACCACCTGGTATCCACCGGTCAGACCGGTGGCGATGGTGTGCTCCGCAAAGCGGGCCGGTGGCGCAGCCAACAGCGGAAGTGCGACGAGAAGACAGATTGTACGGGTCACAGAAACAGTATAGTAGGTCCGGTCAGGTTCGGCCCTACCTTCCGAACCAGCGCCCCGTAATGGCGCGCAGGCGCTTCTTCAGGCGCTGGATGAAGGTCTCCGCCGGAGGCGCGGGCGCGGTGGCCGATGGGGGCGAGGCCGGCGCTTTGACCGTCACCACCGGGGCGCCGGGTGCTTGGCAGGGATGTTCTCCGGCAAACCGCACGTTCCCGGCGGCCGGCAGCGCATATTCGCGGCGGTACCGCTGCCCATCCTTCTTCTCGATACAGATGGAAAAGCCGGGGTACTTGACGGGCTCGCCCTTGACCTTGGCGCGCTGGGAGAACTCCACTTCCTCGATCAGCACCGGGGCGTAACCCTTCAGGTTGCGCTCGATGTACGCAGTTTCGTAGTGATGGCGGCGCTGGCTCCAGACGAAGACGCGGAAGCTGTCGAAGTCGTACGCCTCGGTGCCCGCCCCAATCGTGGTCCAGAGCCAGGTGGTCTTCTTCTCGTCGCCATCGCGCACCTCGCCCAGCGAGAAATAGGAAACGATGCGGTGCCCTTCGGCGTACTGTGCCACCTCGTCGGGGATGGCCATCACCAGGCGGCGCGTGAGCACCCAGCCGGATTGCCCGCTGGCGGTCCGGACGAGACTCCACTCGTCCAAGGGGGCCGGTGTCTTGTCGTCGATGTCTTCCTCGGCCGGCGCCGTTTCGTCAGGCTGATGGGTCTTGGAGAGATCGAGCCAATCCGGCGGAGGCGCGGGCGGTTTGGGCATGGGCGGCGGAGGATACCTGGCCTCCTTCCTGGCCGGGATCCCGGTGGCGGCTTTGGCCTTCTTCGGCGAGTGGGCGATGAGCGGTTTGCGCGGCGCATCCGCGCGGGGCGTCGCCACGTGGGTCAGCACGTCCATCTTTTCCTTGGGCCCGACTTGCACGAAGCTGGGCGATTGGCGAGCGGCTTCGGTGTGCACGTTGAGGTCAATGTAGGTGGTGGCCTGCCCCTGCACCGGCATGGCGGCGGCCCGCTCGGAAAGCTCCCTCAGCGCGGCCATGTCGGCGGTGGAGAGCAGATGTCTCTCGTCGGTCCAGCCCTCCGCGCCGGCGGGCGTCCGTACCCGCAGAAAGCGGCGCCTGGTCTGGAGAATCTCCAGGCGGTCGCCGTGCTTGACGGTGGCGACAGGCACCGACTGCAACGGGATATCGCCGCGGATTTTGAGCTCGGCGGGCCCCACAAAGGCCTCGCCGATGGCGGGCGCGCGCGGAGGACCGCTGCGGCAGCCAGCCAGGCACAGAACCAGCGCGACCGCCACCGCAACCTTGCTTATGGAACCCGGATGCACACCTGTATGGTAGCGCCGGCGGCGCTACCCCACCGCCGAACAGCTCTGGGACGATGGTCTCGAACAGGCGTTATTCAAAATGCGCCGCACCTCTGGCTCGTAGAAGGGCTGCGCCAGCATATCGTATGCGCCCAGGTTGAGTGCTTCGGCCCAGAAGCGGGCGTCCGCCTGCGGGTCGGTCACGATGACTTCCGGTTCGTGCGGGGATTCACGGGCCAGATGCAGCGCATCCAGCCAGTTTCCGTCGGGTAGAGCGGCTTCCGTCAGAACGACCTCGTAGTCGTCCCGCTGAAGCTTGGCGCGCGCTTGAAGCAACGTCTCCACGTGGTCCAAAAACAACGGGAGAGCGAGCAGCATTTGCGACAGACGGAGGGCATCCTCATGACGCCCGGAGATGAATAGAACCCGGGACCTCATATGCACACTCCTCGTTTCTTAACCTTTCTTAATTTTACTCCCGGAAATGAAAAAGGACAATGACAGTATTCAGAAGATTGCGTGAAATTCGCGGGAGTTCGCCAGCCGGCGGCCAAGGCTGAGTGGCGCTGGCCCACGGAGACACAGGGCAAGCTGAAGCATGCCCCACCATGCGCGGGCATTATGAAGCGCAGTGCGGTATACGTGGTTAAGAATGACCCTGGACATCGGATGCGGCAAGCGCAAGGCCGAGCCGGACGCGCTGGGCATCGACATGTCCGCCGATTCGGCCGCGGACACGGTCTGGAATCTCGACGAGTTTCCCTGGCCGCTGGAGGACGACCGGTTCGAGCGCATCCACATGTCGCACATTATCGAGCACCTCGCCGACCCCGTGCGCGCCATGGCGGAGGTGCATCGCGTGGGGCGGAACGGCGCTGACGTCTTCGTGACCACCCCGCACTTCAGCTCGCACAATTCGTATACCGATCCCACTCACAAGCGCCATCTGGCGGCGGCCAGCTTCGAGTACTTCACGGGCAACGATTTCCCCAGCTTCGCCGGCTCGGCGTTCCGGTTTGACATCGTCGAGCTGAAGCTCACGTTTGGCGGCAATCTGGTGCTGGACAACCTGGGCCGTTGGCTGGCCCGAAGGTCGATGCGGTGGTACGAGCGTCACGCCGCGTGGATCTTCCCGGCGCTGGACATTCAGTGCCACTTGCGGGTGCGGAAGTAGGGCCAACACGGCGTCGCAAACGCTATTTCGGTTTTCAGGGGCTTCATGGCTTAGTACGTCACGTTGGCTCCGAAGTCCGGCTTCAGCCCGGCGCGAATGAGAGCCATCCATTCGGCCAGGCGCCCGCGGTTTCCACCCCAGAAGGAGCCGCATTCCTCGAGGTACTGGAGCACCGCGGCCGATTCGCCGCGCTCGAGCAGGTCCCGCGCCAGCGCCATGTTGGGTCCCTGCGCCGCCAGCGAAGTGCTGCCGGGGGTCTGGCCGGCGAGCAGCAGGTAGCGCTTGGCCTCTTCCACATCTCCGCCGCGCAGCGCCAGGCGCCCCAGCACAATGTTCCCCTGGTGAATGGCGTCGCCGGTCCACCAGAAGACGCCGTGCTTCGATTCCGCCAGGGCTTCGTTGGCATAGCGCTCGGCTTTCTTCAGATCGCCGGCGGCCAGCGCGGTTCGCGCCAGGCGGGCCAGCAGCGGTCCGCGCGTAATGGCGTTGTTGCCGGCCATGGATTCCAGGTGCTGGAGCTCCAGGTCCGGCGATGCCCCGGTCGTCGGGAGGCGCTCGATAATGGAACCATTCAGCCTGACGGCCACCCGCCAGGCTTCGTTCCAGTCGTCCAGCCGGATGCTGGCGCGAATCTCGTCCAGCATCCGGTACAACTCCTGCTTATCGGGTTGCTGCGGGGCCGCCCGGAGGGTGGCCGCCGAGATCAGACAGCAAAAGACCAAAAGGCGCATGCTGGAACCCTCCCGTGTGACCGGGACCAGCCGGGGCCGGTCCCACTCTACAGGTTCACACTGACCGCTTCTTCGAATATGTTGTGCGGCACTTGAATGCCGCTCACGCGCAGGCGCTCGAGAATTCTGGGCGAAACTCCGGTGGCCCGGAAACGTCCCTGCACCTTGCCCGCGTCAGTCACGCCGACGCGCTCGAAGGTGAAAATCTCCTGCATCTGCAATTTTTCGTCGCGCACGCCCAGCACCTCGGAAATGCTGATTATCTTGCGCGTGCCGTCTTGCAGGCGCGATACCTGCACCACCATCTTGATGGCGCTGGCGAGCTGTTGCAGAATCACGCGCGTGGGGATTTCCAGGTCGGCCATCATCACCATGGTCTCGAGGCGCGAAAAGGCGTCCCGCGGGGTGTTGGCGTGCACCGTGCTCATGGATCCCTCCACGCCGGTATTCATGGCTTGCAGCATGTCGAGCGCTTCGGCGCCGCGGCATTCACCCACGATGATGCGGTCCGGCCGCATGCGGAGCGCCGTCCGCAGCAACTGGCGCTGGTTGATGCCGCCTTCTTTGTTCAGGTTCGGCGGACGCGTTTCGAACTTCACCACGTGCCGCTGCTGGAGCTGCAATTCCACGGTGTCTTCGATGGTGATGATACGCTCTTCCTCGGGAATGAAGCGGGAGAGGGCGTTGAGCATGGTGGTCTTGCCCGAGCCCGTGCCTCCCGAGATCAAAATGGTGGTCTTGGACTGGACGCACGCCGCCAGGAACCGCAGCATACCCGGCATGAGCGTCTTGAATTGCAGCATCTCCTCCTGCGTGATCACGTGGCGGCCGAACCGGCGAATGCTCAGGCAAGGCCCGTCGAGCGCCAGCGGAGGAATGATGGCGTTGACGCGCGAGCCGTCCTGAAGGCGCGCGTCCACGATGGCCTGCGCCTCGTCGATGCGGCGGCCCACCTGCGAGACGATCTTCTCGATGATGTGCAGCAGGTGCGCATCGTCCTTGAACCGCACCGTGGTCTCCGAGAGCTTTCCGTTTCGCTCGATGTAAACTTTGTTATAGCGGTTGACCAGAATATCGGAAATGCTCGGCTCTTTGAGCAGGGTTTCGAGCGGTCCCAGCCCCAGCACCTCGTCCAAAACCTCCTCGACGATCTTGGTCTGCTCGGCCGTAGTCATGGGCACGCGCTCTTCGTCGAGCAACCGCTCGACTACGCGGCCGATCTCGGCGCGGACCCGGTCTTTGGGGATGGAAGAGACGCGGTCCAGGTTGAGCACGCCGATCAACTTGCGGTGAATCTGCGACTTCAGCTCGAAATAGCGATCGGCGCTTCGCGCGGCCATGGGTGGAGCCGTTCCGCGCATAGGCAAGGGGCGATTGGGTCCCACCTGGCCTCCCTGGACTTGCTCTTGGTGCGGTCGATGCGACTACAATTATATCCCGAGCGGGCGTGGCGCCGTGGCGTATACGCCGCGCTCGAAATCGTGCAGGAGCCCCATGGCTTCCCGGTCGCAAAATGGCAGGAACTGCATCATGAGCGTGGCGCAGATGCCGCGCCGCGGGTCGATCCAGAAGAAGGTGTTCCGAATGCCCGCCCACGCCAGACTTCCGGCGGAACGGCCACCCTGGTAGGCCTTCGCGTTGATCAAGAACCCGAAGCCGAAGCCGTCGATGAAGCCGGGGTGGAAATCGACGTCGCTTGAGTTTTCGGGCGTGACGCTCTTCAATTTCCCGGCGCTCAACCCTCCGATCCGGTTGGATGCCATCAAGTCGACGGTTCGCGGGCGGAGGACCTGTTGCCCGCCGCCCGCGCTGCCGCGCCGCAGAATCATTTGCATGAAGCGCACGTAGTCCCTGGGCGTCGAGTTCAATCCGCCGCCCCCGTTGTAGGACTTGGGGGGAGCGGGCGGCGTGCGGAGTTGCTCTTTCAAAGAGCCGTCGCCTTGCCGCTGCCAGGCGCTTACCAGGCGGTCGAACTTGTCCTCCGGGACGATGAAACTGGTGTCTTTCATGCCGAGCGGCCGCAGGATGTTCCGCTGGAAATACTCTTCCAGCGTCTGCCCGCCGACCGCTTCCACCAGGCGGCCGGCCCAATCCATGCTGGTTCCGTACTCCCAACGCGTCCCCGGCTCGAACATCAACGGGTCAACCGGCGCGCCCGTATCCGGATCGGCGGGAGCGGTCTGCTCGAGGTACCGCGCCAGGTTGGCATCCCAATTCTCGTAGACGAAACCCGAGGTGTGGGTCAACAGGTGGCGCAGCAGAACCGCCTTGCGGGCGGGGCGAAGCACCGGCTTATTGGTCGCCTGATCGAAGCCTTCGAGAACCTGAAGATTGCCCAATTGTGGAAGATGTTTGGCCACGGGATCGTCGAGCCCGAGCTTTCCCTGCTCGACGAGTTGCATGGCCGCCACGGCGGTCACGGGCTTGGTCATGGAGGCGATACGAAAGATCGAGTCGATGGTGGCATCGATGCCCGAAGCGGAGTCCCGCTTGCCGAAAGCGCCCTCATAGAGCGTGTTCGACGCCGTGGCGACCATGGCGGCGGCGAGCGGGATCGCCCGGCGCTTCACGGCCGCACGTAGGGTTTCGTCCAGGCCGTCTGCGGCCGACAGACGGCGGGCTCGCGCGCCGAAGAGGAGCGCCAGTGCGCCAAAATCCCGCCGGGCGATTAGGGGCATGCTGTCTTTCATATTACATTTCATCGACCGTAGCGCTGGCGGCGGAACGCCCGATGCGGGTCTTGCCGCCGGCCGGCGGCTGTGGGGACAAGCCCACCGGCGGCATGAGCGCCGGACGAAGTGGTTGCGGAGTTGTTCGTAGGGAGTCTCGACGAAGGCCGCATCTTCGACTTTTCCGGGGGCTTCAGCCCTTCCAGTCTGTACATCGACAACCTGCCGCCGCCCGTGCCCGCCGTCCTTCGATTAGCCGCCCAACTTCCACAGAATCTGCCGCAGCATGCCGAGCAGCACGGGGGCGTCGCGCGCGGCGATGTCGAGCCGGCGCACCAGGCGGCGCACTTTTTCCTCGGTGGAGGCGGCGGTCGCGGGGTTGACGTAACCGCACTCCCCGAGCGCCTCGATGAGCATGGCGGTGATCTGCTCGTTTTCCGCCGCGGAGGCGGGCTTGCTCCTTTCGGCACGAGCCTTGACGGCTTTGGGATCGCGGGCCAATTCGTAGAGGCACAGCGCCACGGCCTGGCCGAGGTTCATGGAAAGATCCGTGTCCACCGTGGGGATGCGCATCAGCCAGTGGCAGTGGCTGAGATCGTCGTTGGAGAGGCCGAATTTCTCGGAGCCGAACAGGAGCGCTGCGGGCGCCCGCGGGAGCGCGCGGAGGATGAGACGGGAGCCGAATTCGAGGCGGCGGATGGGGTGGTGCAACTCGCGATGGCCCACCGAGGTGGTGCCGACCACGAGGCGGCAATCGGCGACGGCGGCGGCGAGGGTCGGGAACTCTTCGGCCGCGCGCAGCAGCGGGGCGGCGCCGACGGCCGAGCGGGCCTCGCGGAACGCCAAGTCGTAGGGGTTGACTACGCGTAGGCGCGCGAACCCGAAATTCGCCATGGCGCGGGCCGCGGCCCCCATGTTGAGGGGGTTGCGCGTCTCCACCAGGACAACGCGGAGATTGCTTTTCCAGTCGAGTGAGATGCTTCGATCGTAGCGCAGGCGGTCCGCAAGTGTTAAGCTACCGTTTCGGAAAGGACAATCGATTATGCCAGTGAAGACGTCTAAGCCGCCGGTGCGGGGCAGGCGCACCAAGGCGGAGGTGCAGCAGGAGTTTGCGGATATACAGGAGCAAGCGGAGACCGCTCGCGAGTCGGCCGACGCCAAGGCCGACGAGGCAGCGCGGTTGCGCGAAGCGGAGATCCGGCACTCCGTGGACGGGGTCACGGTGGAAGGCGTGGTGCAGAAGATCTCGGGATTGGGGCTGGAGGTTTCCAAGGCGCTGTCGGACATTTCCGAAAGGCTGACCCGTGAGGTGCAGCTTCTGGCCTCGGTGCGGGAGTCCGTGGCGCTGGAACAAAAGGAATTGGAGCGGCTGCACAAAATCGACGTGGCGGCGACGGCGGTCGACCAGATGGTGCAGGATTACGCGCGCCAGAAACAGCAATTGGAGACGGAGATCGCGGCGCAGCGCGCGGCGTGGGAGGAGGAATCGGCCGGCGTGGAGCGCGAGCGCAAGGAGCAGGAGGAGGGCCTCAAGAAGCAGCGGCAGCGCGAAATCGAGGATTACGAATACAAGAAGGCGCTCGAGCGCAAGAAGGCGCAGGACAAGTACGAGGAAGATATCCGCCTGGCGGAGAAGAAGAACAAGGAGCGCCAGGAGGCGCTCGAAAAGGGCTGGCAGCAGCGCGAAGCGGCGCTCAAGGAACACGAGGACGAACTGGCGCGGCTGCGCAAGGAGGCCGAAGAGTTCCCGGCGCGGCTTCAGAAAGAGGCCAAGGGAGCGGCGGAGCAGTCGCGGCGCGAGACCGAGGCCAAATTCGAGCAGCAGACGCTGGTGCTCAAGAAGGACGCCGAGACGGAGAAGCGGCTGGCCGAGTTGCAGGTGAAGACGCTGGAAGACGCGGTGGCGCGGCAACAGACGCAGATTACGGCGATCGAGAAACAACTGGCGGAGGCCAAGCAGCAGGTGCAGGACATCGCGGTGAAGGCCATCGAGGGCGCCAGCGGAGCCAAGGCGCTGTCGCACATCAACCAGATCGCCATGGAGCAGGCCAAGAACCGGCCGCAGGGATAAGATGAAGACGATGGAGCGGCAGGAAGGCATGAACGAAGCGGTGCGCCGGCTGGGGCCAGGGCCGCCGCGGTCTTGTTGGTGAATCGGCCGGCGACCGCCGGCAGTCCTGCGCGCCGCAGGCGTCGAGATCGTCGCAGGTGGGACAGTCCTCGCGGCCTGTCCGGGTCCGGGCGGAGCCGAGTGTTGATCCGCGCGCCGATTGGCAGGGCGGTCGACGGGCTTTTCCGCCGTGCGCTAGAATCGGTAATCGGGAGACCGCCATGGCAAGCCTTCCCAATCCGAGGACTGTCACCTACGAAGAGTGGCTACGCATGCCCGAAGTGCAGGATTCCACTGAAGAAGTCGTGAATGGCGAGATCCGAATCATGCCCCCTCCGAAATGGAAGCAGGCAGCGATTGTCAGGCGAATCCGCCTATCGCTGGAACGCCAGTTGGACCCCGACAGGGTACTCGTTCACGATTCCCAGTTCGGGCTCATTGTCTCCACGCAGCCGCTCACGTCGCGAGTGCCGGACCTCGCCGTGTTTGAGTCGGATACCGTCGTCGAGCGGGACGGATACATCCATTCCGCCCCCCCAACTGGTCGTCGAGGTTCTCTCCCCCGCCAACACCCGCCGCGAACGCGAAGAAAAAATCGGCGACTACGCCAGAATCGGCGTGCCCGAAGTCTGGGTAGTCTCGCCGGAAGGTCGGACGGTCGAGATTCTATACCTCGCCGAGGGGTATCTCCGCTCCGCGCAAGTCCTGCGGGAGGGCGTCCTCACCCCTAAGCATTTCCCTAGCGTGCAGGTCGAAATCGCCCGGATCTGGCCCGAGTAATGCGGGTCGTCCCGGCCTCTCTTCTTCAGCGTCGAAAACGCAACTCGGCCGGCGAAAGAGGGTGCAGGCATGAGCCGGACCCAGAGGACGCCCTGGACTTCAGTCCGACCGGCGGGCAGCGGGCTGAAGGCAGGACGCGCTCGGCGACCGCGGACAGGTTCGCGGAATCGTAGACGCCGAAAGGTTGGAGACTTGGCGATGTCCGCGCCAGCGGAGCCAAGGCGCTGTGGCACATCAACCAGGTCGCCATGGAGCAGGCCAAAAACCGGCCGCAGGGATAGAATAGAGGCGATGGGGCGGCAGGAGCGCATGAACGAAGTGGTGCGCCGGCTGGTAGAGTTCTACCAGCCCTAGAGGATCTACCTCTTCGGCTCCACGGCGCGCGGTGAGGACCGCCCCGACAGCGATCTTGATTTTCTGGTGGTGGTGCCGGACGACCAGCCGTCGGACCGTTTCTGGGGCGTCTACCAGAAGCTCTGCGGCATAGGGATTTCGGTAGACGTGATCGCTTTCCGGCACAAGGATTTTGAAGCACGACGGGACTGGCTGATGTCCCTACCGGCGATTGCGCTGAGGGAAGGCAAGGTTCTCTACGATGCCCAGGCCAAAGCCGCGTGACTAGTGGGGCGGACCCCCTGGTCCGCGGCCGACGCCCCCGTCGGCCCCCTCGCTCGACCGGGTATTGCGCGGGAGAACGGCGCGTATTACCTTGGGATCACGCGCACGATTTCGGTGAAGCTGCCCGACCATCTCTTCGCTCAACTCGACAAAGAGGCCAAGACGAGGCGGGTGACGAAATCCCAGCTTGTCAGGGAAAGCCTCGAAAAGGGTCTGCACGAGCAACCGCCAGCCGGCGCAGTCTCGTGTTACGACCTGGCGCGCGACCTTGCCGGCACGGTGAAAGGCCTGCCCGAAGACTTGGCCGACAATCCGAAATACATGAAAGGTTTTGGCCGGTGAAGAAAGGTCCGGGCCGGCTTAACACCGGCCCGCTTCTAAGCTCCCTCGCCTCCGGGCTGAGGCACGATTCTGCCGCGAAAATGGAGTGGCGTCCGAGGGGTTCCGCTATGCCCCGATTTGACATTCCACCCTCCGGACCCGTAAGCTAATTGTTTTACACCCCGAAGGGTTGGAGAAGTGTGTCAATGAGTACCGAGTTCCCCTCCAAAGACGGCATAGTTCGCCAGTGGCATGTCATCGACGCCCAGGACGTGGTTTTGGGCAAGCTCGCCAGCAAGGCGGCGATGCTGTTGATGGGCAAGCATAAACCGTCGTACACGCCGTTTCTGGACACCGGCGATCACGTGATCGTCATTAATGCGGCCAAAGTCCATCTGACCGGCCGGAAAGAAGACAACAAAGTTTATCGCCATTTCACCGGGTATCCGGGCGGACTGGTGGAGAAGAGTTTCAAGCGGGTGCGCGCGGAAAGGCCCATCCGCATTGTGGAAGATGCCATCGCCGGCATGCTTCCCAAGACGAAGCTCGGCAAACAGATGTACCGCAAACTGAATGTCTACGCGGGTGACCGTCATCCGCACGCGGCGCAGAAACCGGTCGTGCTGGCTGTGAAACGGAAGGTACTAGTTTAGTGTTAGCGAAGATAGATCAACATTTAGGTACGGGCCGCCGCAAACGTTCGGTGGCTCGCGTGTTCTTACGGCCCGGCACGGGCGAGATCAAGGTCAACCACCGCGCGTTCGAAAATTATTTCCCCACGGAAAGTGCGCGCGCCGTGGTGCGGCAGCCTTTGCAGGCCACCGAGACCATGGAGAAGTTCGACATTTTGATAACCGCCGACGGCGGCGGCGTCGCCGGCCAGGCGGGCGCGGCCCGTCTGGGAATTGCCCGGGCTTTGGTGGAGTTCAATGCGGAACTGCGGCCCCGGCTGAAAAAGCTCGGACTTCTGACCCGCGACCCGCGCTCGCACGAACGGAAGAAGTATGGCCAGAAGGGCGCTCGCAAGCGGTTCCAGTTCTCCAAACGGTAAAGTTCCCCGTGAAGCAGCCTTCTGTTCCGTTTTCCGCGGCGCAAATCTCGCTTTGGGCCGTGCGGCGGATGGCGGAACACCGATGGCTCTCAACTAAACTGAGGAGGTAGTTTGCCCGCAATCTCGATGAAGGAATTGCTCGAAGCAGGCGTTCATTTCGGGCACCAGACCAAGCGCTGGAATCCGAAGATGAAAGAGTACATCTTCGGCGAACGCAACGGAATCTACATCATCGACCTTCAGAAGACTCTGAAGATGTTCAAAGACGCCGCCCGGTTCGTGGGCGAGATGGCCGCGCAGGGCAAGAACGTGCTCTTCGTGGGCACCAAGCGCCAGGCGCAGGAGGCCGTCGCCGAAGAGGCCAAGCGCTGCCAGATGTACTTCGTGAACCAGCGCTGGCTGGGCGGTCTGCTCACCAACATGCTGAC
>PMYB01000165.1 GCA_003170915.1 Bryobacterales bacterium
GCGCACCCGGTGATCGCGGGCGCAGTGCAGCAACTGGCGGCCGGGCTGATCCTGGCGCCGTTCGCGCTGGCCATCCACGAGCACCCGGTCCAGTGGAGCGCGCGCGGCGTGGGAGCGCTGCTGTACCTGGTCTTTTTCGGGTCGATTGTGGGGTACAGCGCGTATGTCTACGCCATGGACCGGCTGCCGGTGGCCATCGTTTCCATCTACCCGTATGTGAACGCGGTGGTCGCGGTGGCGCTGGGGTGGCTGTTTTACCGCGAACCGTTTGGAAGGCGCGAGGCCCTGGCGATGGCGATCATCTTCGCGGGGGTCGCCATCGTCAAACGATATTCCCGCCACCCGGCGGCCGGCTAGCCCGGCCAGCCAGCTTGGCGCCGAGCGCGCCGCCGATCATGCTGAGGCAGGTGATGAAGAGAAACAACTGCATCAGGAATACGGCGACGCCCGAACCGCTGCGGAGCGTCTGGAGGGCTTCCTGGACCTTGGGATCGGAGGCATTCTTGAACTGGGACTGAAGCACCTCAATGCCGCCCGAAGCGTTGAAGACAACGACGAACGCGGTGAAGAGGACGGCGACGATGGCGAACATCATGACGCCGGTGATCCAGCCCATGCGGAGCCCGGCAGCGAGGTTCAGGAGGTGTCCGGTACGGCGGCGGTAAAAGAAGACCGCGAAGTAGCCGGCCCCCAACCACATCACTACGTTCAGGATGGGCACCCAACTCAGCAGGGCCGCCATGATGGCCGCGGTGAAGGCGATGCGCATGGCCACCGGGTTACGGAAATTCATGGGCAGGGCTTCCGGGGCCAGGGGGAGCGGAGCGGGCGGAGGAGCGAACTCCGCATGCTCGGGAATATGGATCTCGGGCGCGACGAGTTCCCGCTGAGGCTTTCCGCACTTATGGCAGAAGAGAGCGTCGGGCGGCAACTGCGCGCCGCAGGTGCAGAATTCAGGCATAGCCGGCAACCAAGGGCACTTCCAGTTTGACGCAGGGGCGGCGGCGGAAGCAACTGCGGCATTACCGCGTGTGCGGTTCAGCGGGCTTTGGCGATATACAAAACCCAGTCCTTGATCCTGCGAACCTGCGGATAGCCCTCCGGCGCCTGGAATTGGCGTATCTGGCCTCCGGCCGCGGTACCGCCGGTATGCTCGGCTTGGTCCACCAGATCGATCCACGTGTAACGGAACTTGTCGTTCTCGGAAGAGGGTCGCAGATCGAGCTTGAGTGTGCCTCCCCAGCGGACATACAGCAGGTACTCCTGCCCCGGAATCGCGGAACAATACTTCGCCGGGTATTCCGAAACCAGCTCGGGGTGCGGTTCCAGGGCCCACCAGTCGATGCTCTTCAGGAACTTCGCCATGTATCCCATCGAGATGGCGCCCGGATAATTGAGCGTGTCCACGTCCTCCGGATCGATGGGCCAACTGCCCAGGCGCGGGGCAGCGGGGCGTTTCGGATCCGGGATGAAAGCCCACCACTGGTGCCCGCCCCCGTAGGTGTGGCCGGCCGCGCCCGACAGAAACGCAGACCAGGCGGCGAAGCGGATATCTTCGGCCGGCGCGCTGCCGATAATGAACTCATACCAGGTCTCGGTGATCACCGTGGGCTTGGCCGGCACGCGAGCGTAGTCGGCGGCCACGATCTGGGGAACCAACTCGTTGCGCCATTTGTCGTGGCCGGGCTGGCTGTCGTTGAAATCCAGCCACGGTTCGTTGTGGATGACCTGGCCGGTGGACCACTGTTGGGATTGGCCCATTTCTCCGCCTGCCCAGCCTGGGGGAGTGTTATGCACTCCCATAGCATGGCGATAGGGATCCTCGCGGCGGATCATCGCGCCAGTGTCCTTCCAGAACTGCAAGCCCATTCCGCCGTAGTCGTACATGTTGTACTCCCCGGCGAGATTCCAGATCACGTTGTAGGCGGCCAGGCGCGCCACCACGTAGCGCCACCATCGGCGCACCTTCTCGGGGCCGGCATCTTTATCGAGGTTCCGGGCGCTCCACCAGGCGTGGACCCACAGGGTGACTCCCTGGCTGTTGGCATAGGCGATTTCGCGTTCGGCGGCACGGATGTTGTCCAGATCGGGGGCATCGTAGGTCTTGCCCAGCATGTAGACGCCGTTGTTGGCGCCGAACAGCATTTGGCCGAGGGTAAAGCCCTTGGCCGCGCGGTCATCCACCACCTGCTTGAACCTCTCGAAGGGGACGCCTTTCCGGGGCCAAGTCCACCAGGTATCGCCGATCCAGAGAAATGGGGTCCCATCGGCATATTCGAAGTATCTGCCGGCGCGGGGGCCGCGTTGCGCGACCCCGACGAATCCGTGGCGGGTCGGGTTGGCGGCTTTCTCGGAGTCCGTCCAGGCCGTGCACTGGAAATGGCCCTTGGCTCCAGCCAAGCCCGGATCGCTGGAGGAAGCGGAGTAGGACCACCCGCCAGGCGCCGGCGGAGCGAACCGGGCTTTCCAGGTCTTGCCTCCGTCCCAGAACCCGGCCACGGTATAGGTCAGGCCCCTGGCTGCTTCACTAACGCCGGTGAAGGCGACCCGGACAATCGGTTGGCCATTGTCCGGCAGTGTTTCCGCGTAGGGATTGGCGAAATCGGCCTGGGCGGTCATGGCAACTTCGAACGGTTCCCATTGGCCAACGGGCTTGTCGCCTTGAGCCCGCGCCAAGCCGCAGAAAACGGATGCGAACAAAACCACGACTGAGACTCTTCTCATATCGAGATCACCGCGGCGTCACCGGAACAATACGCGAAGCACTTCCAGCGAGGGGTCGAACATGTGGTAGCTTTCTCCTCATGGACAATATCACAGTTCTGGTGCTGGCGGACCCCACCGAGCCCCGCCTGGCGATGCTGAAGGAACTGCCGCCGGAAACCGGCATCGCCGTGGGGAATTCGGCGGAAGCCTTCGTGAGAGCGGCGCCGGACGCCACCGTGATCTTCAACTGGTCGCTGATGGGCGACTTGCAGCGCGAGGTGTTTCGGATGTGCCCGAACGTCGAGTGGGTGCACTCGCGCTCGGCCGGGCTGGACGGCCTGCTCTTTCCGGAGATCGTGGAAAGCCCCGTGCGGCTGACCAACGGGAGCGGCATTTACAGCGAGTCGCTGGGCGAATTCGTGGTGGGCGCGATCCTCTATTTCGCGAAGGATCTGCGCCGCATGATCCGCAACCAGGCGGCCGGGAAGTGGGAGCCGTTCGACATCGTGGAAGTCCGCGGCCAGACGGTGGGGATCGTGGGATACGGGGACATCGGCCGCGCGGTGGCCACCCGCGTGCGCGCCCTGGGAATGCGGGTGTTGGCGGTCAAACGCCACGGGCCGCCGGCGCACCAGGCCGACCCGTTGGCCGAGCGGATCTATGGGCCGGAGGGGCTCATCGAAATGATCTCGCGCTCGGATTACGTGGTGGTGGCGGCGCCGCTGACTCCGGAAACGGTCGGCATGATCGGCGAGCCGGAGTTGGCCGCCATGAAACCGGATGCGGTGTTGATCAATGTGGGCCGCGGGCCGGTAATCCAGGAAGCCGCGCTGGTCAAAGCCCTTTCGGAAAAGCGCATCAAGGGGGCGGCGCTGGATGTTTTCGACACGGAGCCGTTGCCCGAGGGCCATCCGTTCTACAAGCTGGAAAACGTGCTGCTCTCCCCGCACTGCGCGGACCACACGCCCGACTGGATGGACCAGGCGATGCGGTTCTTTCTGACGCAATTCGAGCGGTTCCGCAACGGTGAACCGCTCAGGAACGTGGTGGAGAAGAAGTTGGGGTATTGACATACGAAGAACATCGTAGTAAGTTTGTCGTATATGCCCGATAACCCGCCCAGACCCACCGATGCCGAACTCGAACTCCTGACCGTGCTGTGGAGCCGCGGGCCGTCGACGGTCCGGGAGGTCCACGAAACCATCGCCCGCCGCAGGCCCACGCAGTACACCACGGTGCTCAAGCAGATGCAGATCATGGCCGCGAAAGGCTTGGTAAGCCGCGATGAGAAGCAGCGCGCGCACGTCTATGCAGCCGCGCGGCCGCGCGAATGGACGCAACAGCAGCTCGCGGGCGATTTTCTGCGGCGCGCGTTCAACGGCTCCGCTTCCCGCCTCATGATGGGCGCGCTTTCCGCCCGCAAGACCTCAAAAAGAGAATTGGCCGAGCTGCGCAGGCTGCTCGATGAATACGAAAGGGGGACGCCGTGACGCTCATCGAAACGTGGGTGCAAACTCCGCCGGCAGAAGCCATCGGCTGGACGCTGTTTCACTCCCTGTGGGAAGGCGCGCTGGTGGCGCTGGTTCTGGCGGCGGCATTTTGCGTGATCCGTTCTTCCCGCGCCCGTTACGCCGCGGCCTGCCTGGCGATGCTCGTGATGCTGGCGGGCTTCGGTTCCACTTTCGCCCGCCTGATGCCGCGGCAGCGAAGCCATGTCGCTACCATCGCATCGATGGCGTGGGCACCAATATCATTATTGAGTTCGTGGACCCCACCGGTTCGGGCGAATACCGCATGACGCGCGACCCGTCCAAGAGACCTACACGGTGAACTTCTCGGTGGATTAGGTTCGACTACTATTTCAACGGGCGGACAGGTTTACCACTCGTTTACGCGCGTGATTGTGCTGGGACGGACTCGTACACCGGCATCAGCCAATCGCGGTAGGCATTCAGCCGCCCGTGCGCCGCCTGGCTGTATAGATGGCGCAACTCGGCGGTCACCGGGCCAATCTCTCCGGTACCCACCGGGCGGTGATCCACACGAATCACCGGGGCCACCTCCACCATGGTTCCGGTGAAGAACATTTCGTCGCAGATGTAAAGCTCGGTGCGGTCCACGGGGCGCTCGATCACCTCGAGGCGCAGTTCCTGGCGCGCCAGCTCCATCACCGAGTCGCGCGTGATGCCTTCGAGAATGTTCTCGCTGGCGGGCGGCGCGATCAGCTTGCCATGGCGCACCAGGAAAACGTTGCAACTGGCGCCTTCGGCCACGTGGCCGGCCTCGGTGAGGAGGATGGCCTCGTCGAAACCGTTGCGCCGCGCCTCGTCGCTGGCCAGCGCGCCGTTGACGTACGATCCACAGATCTTGCCGCGGCCGGGAATGGCGTTATCCTCGATGCGCCGCCACGAACTTACGCCCGCGTGCAGGCCCTTGGAGCTGTCCAGATAGGCGCTCACGGGCATAGCCACAATGGCGAAGGCGCTCTGGTCGTCCATGTGGAGGCCGATCCGCTCGGACGATTTATAGGCCAGCGGCCGAACATAGACGTCACAGCGATAGCGGTTGCGCCGCACCACGCCGGCCGTGATCTCGCTGAGTTCGACGGCGGACGGCGGCACCTCGATGCGCAGGATGCCGCAGTTCTGCTTCCAGCGCAGAAAATGCTCCCGCGGGCGCAACAGGAACAGTTGATTCTCCGGCTCGTTCCAGTACCCGCGGATGCCCTCGAAGACGCCCGTCCCGTAATTGAGCGCGTGCGTCAGGATGCCCACCCGCGCCTCGGATAGGGCCGTCAGGCGGTTCTCGAAGAATACGATGGTCTGGGGGTTCAATTGACCGGTCATGAAGAGGCTCCCTTGCGGACCTCTTCGCGGCCCTTCGCCAGCGCGGCCAGGTCCAGCTCGAACCACTTCTGGCTTTTCACCTTTCTGCGCAGCGCGCCGGTCACGCGCTCCTGGTCCAACAGGGCCGTGGTTTCCAGCAGCGCCCCCAGCATCACGATGTTGGCGGCTTTCGAATTTCCAAGTTGGTCGGCCAGTTCGGTGAACGGCATGGTCACCATGCGGACGTCCGGGCGCGCGCAATCCTCGGGCAGGTGTTCCGAATTGTAGAGGATGATGCCGTCCGGCTCGACGGCGGCCAGGAACTTGCGCAGCGACGGCTCGTTCAGCGCCAGCAGCACGTTGGGCCGCGAGACCAGCGGCGAATCGATGGCCACACTCGACAGCCGTACGTGGCAATTGGAGGTGCCCGAGCGCATCTCCGGCCCGTAGGAAGGCAGCCACGAGACTTCGTAGCCCGCATCCAGCGCGGCTTCCGCGAGCACCTCTCCCAGCATCAGAACGCCCTGGCCGCCGAAGCCCGCAACCTTGATACGCACATCGAGCGCCCGCGCGGGGCGGGCCGGCGGGCGCCCTTCGGAAGTTGCGGCGCCATCGCCATTCACCAGGCCCAGAATCCGCGGAATGTCGACGAGCGCCGGCGGCGGCGCGGGTGCGGGCCGGGCGGGCGCCTCCTTGGTGCGGTCGCGGAGGTTGGTCACGCGGAACGTCTTGGTCATTTCCCGTTCCACGAAGCGCTGCGCCTCCACTGGCTGCATTTTCCAGATGGTGGGGCAGGGAGAAAGCACTTCCACGAACGAGAATCCCAAGCCCTTCACCTGGTTCTCCACAGCCCGGCGCAGCACGCGGGCCGCTTGCATGATCTGCTTATTGTTGCCGAGCGCCACGCGCTCAATGTAGACCGGCGCTTCCAGCGACGCCAGCAACTCGCAAACGTGCATGGGGAAGCCATCGGTCCACTGGTTGCGGCCGAAGGGCGAGGTGGTAGTCTTCCCGCCGAGCGGCGTGGTGGGAGCCATCTGGCCGCCGGTCATGCCGTAGATGCCGTTGTTGACGAAGACCACCGTGATGGGTTCGCCGCGGTTGGCGGCGTGGATGATCTCGGCGGTGCCAATGGCCGCCAGGTCGCCGTCTCCCTGGTAGGCGATTACGATGCTTTCCGGCCGGCTGCGCTTGACCGCCGTGGCCACCGCGGGCGCGCGACCGTGCGCCACCTGGATGTTGCCGACATCCAAATAGTAGTAGGCGAAAACGGAGCAGCCCACCGGGCTGATGAGCACGGTGCGGTCCTGCACGCCCAGTGCGTCGATGGCCTGCGCCAGCAGCTTATGGGTGATGCCGTGGCCGCAACCGGGGCAATAGTGCGTCTGGTGCTGCAACTCCGCCTTGCGCTCGAACACGTCGTAGAAGCTCGAGGCCTTCTCGTGGATGACGGTGTAGTCAGCCATGGATCAACACCTCCTCCATTGGGGCGCAGGCTCGAAACTTGCGCTCGACAAACGCCAGCACCTCCTCGGCCGAGGGAACATTGCCGCCCACGCGGCTGTAGAACTCCACCGGGCGGCGGCCCTCCAGCGCCAGGCGCACGTCGTCCACCAATTGCCCGGTGCTGAGTTCCACCACCGCAAACGCCTTGGCCCGGCGGCTGAGTTCCCGAATCTGGGCCACAGGGAACGGAAACAAGGTAATGGGACGAAGCAGTCCCACGGCCAGGCCGCGGGCGCGGGCCATCTCCACCACGGCTTTCAAAACGCGGCCCACGATTCCGTAGCCCACCAGGACAATCTCAGCGTCCTCGGTGCGCCAGCATTCGGCGCGGACCGCTTCGCGCTCGGCCCGCTGGTATTTCGCTTCCAGCTTGCGGACGTGCCGTTCCAGCAAATCCGGCTCCAGGTAGATGGAACAAATCAGGTTGTGCCGCGTCTCCGCCGTGCCCCTCACGGTCCACTCGGGCGGCGGAGGCACGAAGGCGCGGGAGGCGAATTCCACCGGCTCCATCACCTGCCCGATGTTGCCGTCGGCCAGCACCACCACGGGGTTCCGGTACTCATCGGCAAGATCGAAAGCCAGGGTGGTCAGGTCGGCCATTTCCTGCACGGAGGCGGGCGCCAGCACCAGGTTGCGGTAGTTGCCGTGGCCGCCGCCTTTGACGATCTGGTTGTAGTCGCCCTGCTCGGGCGCGATGTTTCCCAGGCCCGGGCCGCCGCGCGTGATGTCCGCCACCACGCAGGGCAGCTCCGCCCCGGCGAGGTAACTGAAGCCTTCTTGCATCAGGCTGATGCCCGGCCCGCTGGACGCGGACATGGCGCGCACGCCCGCCGCCGCCGCACCGTAAAGCATGTTGACGGCCGCCACTTCACTCTCGGCCTGCAGGAAGATGCCGCCAGCTTGCGGCAGGTAGAGCGCCGCAGCCTCGGCGATTTCGCTCGCCGGCGTGATGGGGTATCCGTAATACGCCCGGCAGCCCGCCAGCACCGCGGCCTTTACAATGGCTTCATTTCCCTTGCACAGTTGTTTCCGCATCGCTTCTCTCCCTACGGCTTCAGGCAGCCGCCGGTTCGAGGACCAGCCTCAGGACAGTGATTCCGCCCGGCTCGGGGCAGACGAAGAAACAGATGCCGCACCCCGTGCAGCCTGCCCCCAGATATTCGGCCGGATGGTAGCCGTAGTGGTTCAAATGGTCCGCCAAACGAAGGACCTTCGGCGGGCAAGCCTCGATGCAAAGGCCGCACCCCTTGCACTCTTCCGCATTCATCTCGACCATTCCCCGGTCGGGCTTTCCGTCGGTTGCCATGCCACTTGCCTCCTAACGGCCTCAATCAGCGCCAGAATTTCATCGGAACACATTTCGCCGTGGATGCCAAGGTCGTGCCGGTCGCCGCGGCAGACCATAGCCCCACCCCGAGGAGGTGCTCGGTTCCCTCCGTAGCCATTATAGATCCGGACAGATGGCTCTTCAACCGGAACTCGGCGGCAAAAGCTGCTATATTCTTAGGTATTCAGGAGCCGCTATATGAAACCTCCGTCACGACGCGGGCCTGAACTACGTCGACACCGCCCCCAACTACGGCAACTCCGAGGATCTCCTCGGCAACGCCCTCCGGGGCAAGCGCGACCAGGTGTTCCTGGCCACCAAGATTGAGGAGCCCACGCGCGAGGGGGCGCTGACGGAGGTTCGTAACAGTCTTCGCCGGCTTCAGACCGACCACCTCGACTGTGTCCTGTTCCACAACATTGCCCGCGACGACCGGTGGCCCGATCTCGACAAGTTGCTGGCCAAGGGCGGCGCGCTCGAGGGTCTGGTGGAAGCCAGGAAGCAGGGCATGATCCGCCACATCGGATGCAGCACCCACACCAGCCCCGCCCGCGTGATTCGCGCTTTCGACACCGGCGAATTCGATCTCATGCAGGCGATCTTGAGTTTCGTGGACCACCAGATCTACCACCTGGAGGAACGGTTGCTGCCCGAAGCGCGCAAGCGGAATATGGCCATTGTTGCCATGAAGGTGTTGGGGGGGCCGACCGGCGAGACCGGAGGCTGCCGCATCAGCGCGGAAGACCGTGTGGCGAGCATGAGGTATGCCTGGGGAATCCCCGGCGTGGCGGTCTCCATTGTCGGCTTCCGCAAGCCGGCCGAACTTCGGGAAGGCCTCGACGCCGCTCTTGGGTACAAGCCGCTCAGCGCGGCCGAACTCGCGGCCCTCGAGCAACGCGGCAAGGCGATTGCCGAAAAGTGGGGACCCAGCCGCGGTCCGGTGACGTAACGGCGCGACTGTCCACGCCGTACAATGATCTCTTGGCCCGGCGAAGATTCTTCGTGGATGCCGTGCGCGGCGGCATGGCGGAACTGCGCGGCGAGGAGGCTCGCCACCTCACTCGTGTGCTCCGCGCCGAAGCGGGGCAGCGCTACGAAATCTCCGACGGGAAGGTGGCCTATCTGGCGGAAATCGCGGAGGCGCGCGGTCTGCGCGTGGTCTTTCGCGTCATCGAGCCTCTCGACACGCCAGCCACGCCCCTCCACATTACCCTTTGCGCCGCGCTCATCAAGTTCGACCGCTTCGAGTGGATCGTCGAAAAGGCCACCGAGCTGGGCGTCGAGCGCATCTTGCCGGTGGAGGCGGAGCGCAGCGGGAAGGGGCTGCTGGAAGCCTCCCGCAAGCGAGCCGGACGATGGGCCCGCATCGCGCGCGAAAGCAGCCAGCAAGCGCGCCGCGTGCGGGCTCCGGAGATTCCGCCGGCGGTCCGCTTCGAGCGATCGCTCGCCGAAGAGGCGGACTATCGCTACTTTCTAGAAGAGGCCGCCGCGCCTCCCTTGTTGCGAGTGTTGCGAGCGCTGCCGGCATGCCGGGCCGCCGCCAGCCGCGCCGCCCTGCTCACCGGCCCCGAGGGCGGCTGGACCGATGCCGAGCGGCAGCTTGCCGCCGCCGCGGGCTGGCAGCCGGTTTCGCTCGGTCCGCAGGTGCTGCGCGCGGAAACGGCGGCCGCGGCGGCCATCGCGGTGCTCGTCAACGCCTGGATCGCGTAAGCCACTACAATAAAAGATGGGGATCGGGGCTCGGGAGTGAACCTGGCGCTGAATTTAGCCGTAACCTTCGTTTTTGTTTCCGTTCAGTGGCGCATCGCGGTCATATTGCTGCGCGGGGCCGGGCGGCTCTTCTCGGGATGGGCGCGCACCGCCGCGCGCGGCACGGTGTTTCTTTTCGACGCTGTGTTGCTGGCCGGATACTCGTTCAGTTTTTCGGAGCTGGTCCCCCGCCTGGGAATCCCTGGGCATATCGCCCTGATTATGGGCGCCGGCATCCTGGCCTATCTCATCACCGCCACCGCCGTTCTGGCGGTGTACCTGGCGTTCAGAGCCCTTGGGAAGCAACTGGATGCCGACGTGAACCCGGGCCGCCGGCGGGCGCTCAACGCCGCCGGTAACGTCTTGATGGCCGCTCCGTTCGTGGTGATGGGTTATGGAGCCATGGTCGAGCGCCTGGATTTCCGGGTGCGGGAACTGGACGTGCCGCTGCCCGGCTTGCCGCTGGATCTCGACGGCCTGCGCATCCTGCAGCTCAGCGACATCCATCTCAGCGCGTTCCTCCACGAATCCGAGCTGGCGAGGGTGATTGACATGGCCCTCGAGCTGCGGCCGCACGTCGCCGTGGTCACCGGAGACCTCATCTCGTTCCGCGCCGACCCCTTGGATGCCTGCATCCGGCAGCTCGCGCGCGTCAAGAGCGACGCCGGCACTTTCGGGTGCATGGGCAATCACGAGCGGTACGCCCGCGTGGAGCGCCACGTTGTGGAAGCGGGCGCGCGCGCCGGTATTCGTTTCCTGCGCGGCGAAGCGCAAACGCTTCGCTTCGGAAGCTCGGTTCTCAACCTGGCCGGCGTGGACTATCAATCCCTGACTGATCGAGGGCACTATCTACGCGGAGCGGAGCGCCTGGTAGTCCCCGGCGCCGTCAACGTGCTGCTCTCGCACAATCCCGACGTGTTTCCGGTGGCGGCCCGGCAGGGATATAATCTTCTCCTTGCGGGGCACACCCATGGCGGACAGGTCACGGTCGAAATTTTGGATCAATCCATCAATCCCGCGCGTTTTTTCACACCTTATGTTTACGGGCTCTTCCGCGCGGGACGTTCGGCGGCGTACGTCACGCGCGGCATCGGAACCATCGGCATCCCGGCCCGTATCGGAGCGCCGCCGGAAATTTCCGTCCTGCGGCTGAGAAAGGCATAGTTCAACTTCCCGTGCGTTATCTCATCGTGAGCGATCTTCATGCCAACTGGCAGGCGCTGGAGGCCGTGGTTCACGAAGCCGCCGGCGGCTATGACCGGGCGCTCTGCTGCGGCGACCTGGTGGGCTACGGCGCCGAACCCAATCCCGTGGTGGATTGGGTGCGCGCCAATTGCGCCGTGGTGGTGCGGGGCAATCACGACAAGGTCTCCACCGGCCAGGAGGATCTGGAATGGTTCAACCCCGTGGCGCGCGCCGCGGCGCTCTGGACGCTGCAGAACCTGACGCCTGCGAATATCGAGTATGTCCGCGGCCTTGCCAAAGGGCCGGTTCTGCTGGATGGCTTCCAGGTGTTGCATGGCTCGCCGTTCGATGAAGACGAATACGTGATGGCCGCCGGCGAAGCCGGGCAGGCTTTCGGCTACCTCGAGAGCCGGCTAGCCTTTTTCGGGCACACGCACGTGCAGGGCGGCTTCATCTGGAACCATTCGCGCGTGGAGACCATCCCGGCAACATCCGCGCGCAGCCGCCGGCAGGAGATGGAGGTCGACGCCGAATGCGGCTACCTGGTCAACCCGGGTTCGGTGGGCCAGCCGCGCGATGGCGACCCGCGCGCGGCATACGTGCTCTACGATTCCGGCACGCGCATGGTCGCCTATTGCCGCGCTCCTTATGACGTGGCGGCCGCGCAGGAAAAGATTCGCGAGGCGGGCCTGCCGCCGATTCTGGCGGACCGGTTGAGCCTGGGGCGGTAGGGCCGGCGGCGGAGATTAGCAACCGCTCCCTGACGGTCGCGGCTTTGTTACAATTCTGGTTCTGCATGGGTAATCGGGTCTCGTTGTTCGTCACCTGCATCGTCGACCAGCTTTTTCCCAAGGTCGGCATGGATATGGCCGATGTTCTCGAACGCCTCGGCTACCAAGTGGATTTCCCGGAGAGCCAAACCTGCTGCGGGCAGCCGGCTTTCAACAGCGGCTATCGCGCCGAGGCGCGCACCGTGGCGCGCCACTTCCTCGACACCTTCGAATCCTCCGAGTGCATCGTGGCGCCTTCCGGCTCCTGCACGTCGATGGTGGCGCACCACTACGCCGAGCTGTTCCAGAAAGAGCCGGAGACGCTGGCGCGCGTCCATTCCCTCGAGAAGCGGATCTGGGAGTTCTCGACGTTTCTCACCGAGGTCGCGGGCGTGGACGACGTGGGGGCGCGCCTGGACGACGTGGTCACGTTCCACGATAGCTGCCACGGACTGCGCGAGCTGGGAATCAAGGACGCGCCGCGCCGTTTGCTGGCGCGCGTGCGCGGCTTGGAATTGCGGGAAATGCAGCCGGCCGAAGAGTGTTGCGGGTTCGGCGGCACATTCGCGGTGAAGTTCGCGGAGCTTTCCGGCGCAATGGCCCGCACCAAAATCGACGCCATCCTGGGCACCGGCGCCAACACCGTGGTGGCGCTCGATCTGAGTTGCCTGATGCAGATCCAGGGTGCGCTCTCGCGGGCCGGCTCGAAGGTGCGCACCATGCACCTGGCGGAGGTCCTGGCGAGCCGCTGAGGTCCTATGTCGGTCGAATTCGATCGGAAGATCCACAACACGTTGGCCGACGCCAATCTCCAACTGGCCATCTACACGGCCACCGGGCGGCTGAAGGACAAGCGCATCGAGACCGTTGCGCCCGACGCGCTACCCGATTACCAGGAGCTGCGCACCCAGGCCAACGCCGTCAAGAAGCACACCATCGAGAACCTGGATTACTATCTCGAGGAGTTCCAGCGCAGCCTCGAAGCCCATGGCGGCAAGGTGGTGTACGCCAAGGACGGCACGGAAGTCGCCGATTTCGTGCTGGCGCTCGCCAAAGACCGCGGCGCGCGGCTGATCGTCAAATCCAAGTCGATGACCACCGAGGAGGTGGATCTCAACGAGCGCCTCGAAGACCAGGGCCTCGAAGCCGTCGAGACCGATCTCGGCGAGTTCATCGTGCAACTGGCGCGCGAGCGGCCCTACCATATCGTCGCGCCGGCGCTGCACCTGACCCGTTACGACGTGGCCGATCTTTTCACGAAGCGGCTCAACCTTCCCCGCGAGACGGTGATCGAGAAGCAGACCGCCATCGCCCGCTCGGTGCTGCGCCAGAAGTTTCTCGCCGCCGATATCGGGATCAGCGGGGCGAACTTCCTTGTCGCCGGCTCGGGCGCGGTGGTGCTGGTGGAGAACGAAGGCAACATCCGGCTCACCACCTCCGCGCCCAAGATCCACATTGCGATTGCGGGAATCGAGAAGATGATTCCGCGCGCGCAGGACCTGGCGGTGTTCCTGAAACTTTTGGGCCGCAGCGGCACCGGCCAGTTGCTCACGGTGTACACGTCATTCTTGAGCGGCCCGCGGCGCAGCGGCGAGACGGACGGGCCCGACGAATTCTACGTGGTGCTGCTCGACAACGGCCGCACGCGGCTGCTGCCCGACCGCGGTAAGCGCCAGTCGCTCTATTGCATTCGGTGCGGCGCCTGTTTGAACGCCTGCCCGGTGTACCGCAAGATTGGCGGCCACAGTTTTCCGTGGGTCTATTCGGGGCCCATCGGCGCCATCATCACGCCGCAGTTCATGGGGGTCTCGCACGAGCCCGGTCTGCCGTTCGCTTCCAGCCTCTGTGGAGCGTGCTCCGAGGTGTGTCCGGTAAAGATCGATATTCCCAAGGTGCTGCTGGAGCTGCGTTCGGACGTGACAAAGGCCGAGGCCCGCGACCAGCGGAACCGCCTCGAGAGACTGGCGTTCCGCGCCTTCGCCTGGTTGATGACCCATCCGCGGCTGTACGAAATGGCCGGACGGATGGCGGCTTCCGTGGCGCCGCCGGACGGCTCCGGCTGGATCCGCGGCGTTCCCGCTCCCATGAACATTGGGCCTCTGCGGGCGTGGCTGAGCCAGCGCGATTTGCCGCCGGCCCCCGCCAGAAGCTTCCGCGAAATGTGGAGGCGCCGCTGATGTCGCGCGACAACATCCTGCACCGTGTCCGCACCGCCCTCGGCCGCAGCGCCGGGCAAGCGGTGGCCGATCCCCCGCCGGTGCGCATCCGCATCCCCGATGTCGATATGGAAAAGCGCATCTCGACCATCTTTGCGGCGATCGAGGCGCTGGCCGGGAAGACCCATCGCGCCGCCACGCCCGCGGACGCGGGCGGGTTCGTGGCCGCCGCCATCGAGGGCAAGAGCGCGGTGGCCTCGAACGCGCCCTTCCTCGCCGAGTGCGGAATTGCCAGCCTGCCCGGCGTGCGCTCCGGCATCGCCGATCGGGAAGAGCTGCGCGGGTTGTGCGCCGCCGCGGATGTGGGCATCACCAGCGCGGATTACGCGCTCGCCGACACCGGCTCGCTGGTCATAATTTCGAGCCCGCATGAGGCACGCCTGGTTTCGCTGTTGCCGCCCGCCCATATCGCGGTGGTGCCGCGCGATCGCATTCTGACCGGCCTCGATGAACTCTTTTCCATCCTCCCGAATCCCGCCGCCGTGGCCAGCTCGATGGTTCTGATCACCGGTCCCAGCCGCACCGCCGATATCGAGCAGATCCTGGTGCGCGGCGTTCACGGCCCCGGCCAGATTACGGTCGTGGTGGTAGGATGAATCACTTGGTAAGATAGACCATTCCCATGCACGAACATTCCAAATTCTTACTGGCCGATAGCCAGATCCCGACGATCTGGGTCAACGTGCTGCCGTCGCTTCCGGAGCCGCTGGCCCCGCCGCTGAATCCCCAAACCCGCGCGCCGCTGGCGCCGGAGGACCTGGCTCCCATCTTTCCGATGGAGCTGATCCAACAGGAATTCTCGCCCCAACCGGAGATCGACATTCCGGGCGAGGTGATGGACATCTACCGGCTCTGGCGGGCCACGCCGCTCTACCGCGCGCGGCGTCTCGAAAAGGCGCTCGACACCCCGGCGCACATCTATTACAAGTACGAAGGCACCAGCCCGGCGGGCAGCCATAAGCCCAACACGGCCGTGGCCCAGGCGTACTACAACAAGCGCGCCGGCATCAAGCGGCTGGCCACCGAAACGGGAGCCGGACAGTGGGGTAGCGCCCTGGCTCTCGCCTGCCGCCTCTTCGGGATGGAATGCACGGTCTACATGGTGCGGGTCAGCTACGATCAGAAACCATACCGCCGCATGATGATGCACGCCTGGGGCGCCGAGGTCTTCCCCAGTCCGAGCGATCACACCAACTCCGGCCGCGCAATGCTGGCCTCGTCGCCGGATTCGCCCGGCAGCCTGGGCATCGCCATCAGCGAAGCCGTGGAGGACGCGGCCACGCATTCCGACACCAACTATTCCCTCGGCAGCGTGTTGAACCACGTCATGCTGCACCAGACCGTCATCGGCCAGGAAGCCAAGCTCCAGATGCAGCAAGCCGGCGAAGAGCCCGATGTCGTCATCGGCTGCTTTGGCGGCGGCAGCAACTTCGCCGGCCTGGCGCTTCCCTATGTTCTCGATCGCCTTGCCGGCAAAGGCCCGCGCCTCCTGGCGGTGGAACCTTCGGCCTGTCCCAGCCTGACCAAGGGCACTTTCACCTACGACTACGGCGACACCGGCAAGCTTACCCCGCTCATCAAGATGTACACCCTGGGGCACGATTTCGTCCCGCCCGGCATCCACGCCGGCGGCCTGCGCTATCACGGCGCCTCGCCGCTGCTCAGCCACTTGCTGAAACTCGGCTACATCGAAGCCAGGGCTTACTCGCAGATACCGGTGTTCGATGCGGCCATCCAGTTCACGCGCACCGAAGGGATTCTGCCGGCGCCGGAATCGGCGCACGCCATTCGCGCCGCCATGGACGAAGCCCTCGCTGCGCGCGAAGAAAGCCGCGCCAGGGTGATTCTGTTCAATCTCAGCGGCCACGGCCATTTCGACCTGGCGGCTTACGAGAACTACCTGTCGGGCAAGCTACAGGACTACGAGTATCCGGGGCGGGATGTGGAGAGAGCGCTGGCGGCGCTGTAGGGGGGGCGGAACCGCAAGTTACGCTCCGAAGTGCGGATCTCACCTGCAAAGGCTGCCTAAGAGTTTCAGGGGTCAACGCGGGGCGATTACCCGCGCGTGATCACAACCGGCACATGTCAGCAAGAGTGCCGCGTTGGGGCTATACAAATCTAAACAGCCTTTACATGCCGTACAGGCGGAGGGCAATTCTCAGAAAGGCACATCCTCCTCCAGAACGTCAGCGACGGGAGCCTGTTGCTGTTGTTTCTGGAGCCTATTTTCCACGCTACGCAGGAACCGGATAGAGCTTGCCACATGGTTAAAAATAAGCAGGGCTTCGTCATACTGGAGGATGGTATTGTCATGGGCGAGGCTTCGATTGTTGCGCACATCGTTGAACGCTTCCAGCGTGGAAATGCTGGATTTAAGAATGCGTACGGCCATTTCGGACTCGATATGGCCGCCATCCCGCAGCCGTTTCACATACTCCCCGAACAGACTATGCAACGGCTTGTCGCGCGAGACGGTCAAGCCGTGTTGCGTGCAGAGTGTCCGCACGTATTTGATGACGAAGGTGTGGAGGCGGTCCAGGCCAGATTCTGGCTCATTCTTCTCTATCGCTTCCCTCACTGCCTTGGCGATGTAGTTAAAATCGCGTTCGTCTGAAATCGCTGCCAGTACATCCAACTCCGCAACTGGGCTGTCCTGCTGAAGACGTGCAACCGTTCGACGACAGATCGCAAGCATGTCATCTTTCCCCGTGAACAGCCTGTTGTCCACTCCGTAGTCGAGCATTGCCCCCATGAGCTTGCCAACAATGCCGTTTCGTTCTTTCACCCAGAACCCGCGCAGCCGAGTCGCCTTCGACCCAGAATTAGCGCCGGAAATTTCGCGGCCAATGCTGTCAATGCAAAACTCATCAAAGGTGCGGTTGGAGAAGTCTAAAACATAACCGCCGCCCATTTCGAGGAGCTGCTCAAACTTGCGTCTTTTCATATTGGAAATATTTGACATTCAAATCCCCACCCTTTTCTACTCGTCAAGCGGCGTTTCATCGTTGCGGCGGCACTTTCGCGCTGATTGGCCCAGACCGCGCGGGATGATAGGGGGATTATTTCGGTTATCATGCGGGTTCAATCGAAAAGAGGTCACGGAGGGCGATCTGCTTTGGGGGATACGCGCTCGACCCGCCGATGCCCCCGTGTTGGAGTTTAACGCGCTGCACCCTTATCCAACTTTGATCGCTGACTTCTAACACGGTGAAAGTTCCTTCGGCTGGAGAGCCTGAACTAGAGTTCTTCGTCCGCAATCTGATCCGGATTGTTTGACCCTGAAATTTCGCGGCGGCCTTGTACGTCAATCTGGTCTCCTTAACCGTATGATAGCGCCCTTTATCTCGGGCTATCGAATTGGGGTGGTCGCCTCAGGAGCGGTGCGGAAGCTCGAAGCGAGCGCTCCGGTCTGCCCATCTGCTTTCCGCTTGGGGTAATTCGGTGACAGGCAACGAAACCCCCAAACCGCAGGGGTTTCGCAGCCAGCCACCGAATTGCGGCGTCGCGCTCGCCCCGATCATCAGTTCACTTGGACGTAACGTCGACTCGTGGAAGTGGCTGCGATCAGGGCCTGGCGGGTGAAGCAGCCGCCGAAAGTCGCCCAGCGTAGAGGAAAGTGGTGCTTGCCTCGTTTCGACACCCACTGCCGCGCCCGGCAGCGGATTGACAACAGTGCAGCGGAAATCCGCCGCACGACGGTGAGATACTGAAAGCGTGCCAACCATACTGATGGTGGGGCCGTACCGCGTGTATTTTCACAGCCATTAGTCGAACGAGCCTCCCCATGTCCATGTGGATCGCGACGATCAGTCGGCAAAGTTCTGGCTTGACCCGCTTGCGCTGGCAAGAAACCTTGGCTTCGGTCCGGTGTAGCTTCGGCGAGTCCACCGGCTAGTGGCGGAGAATCGCTATCTTCTGTTGGAGAAATGGCATGCATGAACGCTTCCCATCTTAATTCCGGAGAACGCGTACGAGACGTACACGTCACTGAGGACACACTGGCGGCGGACCTCGCAGACGGGCGCACAATCATCGTTCCCCTGACGTGGTATCCCCGGTTTTTGAGCGCAACTATGGAACAGCGATCTCGCTGGAAAGTAAGCGGAGCGGGCTATGGGATTCACTGGCCGGAGATTGATGAAGACTTGAGCACGGAAGGCCTACTCCGCGGCGCGCCTGCCGCCGCGGAACTCGCTCCTCTTAGCCGCAAAACGGGACGGGTCGCGTGGATCGCGGATGTCCGCGCCGTTTGCGGCAAGGGGGAAATCACTTCTTCCTGGGGCTGCGGGCAATGAAACCTATGGCACGGGTGACAGGCGGGTTCTTCAATTTCTGGATGTCTTGAACGACGGAAACCAGGATAGCGGCGTGTTGCTGCTGGGTACGGGCGTGTTGCTTTTGTCCTGCTTCCAATTGCTCGACTTTTCGGGCCAGCTCTTTGTTGGTGGCCAGCAGTTCGCGAAGTTGAACGAAGGCACGGACGATGAAAATGCTCATCCGCACGGCTCGGTCGCTTTTCAGCAGGGCTGAGAGCATGGCTACGCCGTGTTCGGTGAAGGCGTAGGGCTGATAGCGGATGTTCCTCTTGGATGCGATCACAGTTTGTGATCGCATGGCTTCGGCCTCCTCTGTGGTGAGCTGGAACACGAAGTCCATGGGGAATCGCTCGATGTTGCGTTTGACGGATTGAACGAGGGCGCGGGTTTCAACCTGATAAAGCTCGGCCAGGTCGCTGTCGAGCATCACGCGCTGGCCACGGATGAGGTAGATACGGCGCTCGATGACGTGCACTGGCACGGAAAGCCGATCGGCTGGTGAGATCGCCTTTTCCATATTCTTCAAACGTCAATGATAGCGCTTGGCTCAGTCAGTCGCGGCGACCCGTCACAGCCGGTCGAACAGCAAATACAATCCGTCGCGCACCGCCGCGGCTGCCGTGGCGCTCAGGTCGCCGACACATTCCGTAAGTTCGGCCTTGTCCACCGTGAGGATCTGCGATACGTTTACCACACTGGCTTTCGGAAGGTTGGCCTCGCCCTTTTTCAGAAGCACGTTGCCCGGCGCCTTCGCCCTGCTCAGATTCGAGGTAATCAGGCAAACCACGCTCGTGGCAATCGCACTCCGGTTGAAAATATTGTTCTGGACAACCACGCACGGATGCCGCTCCGCGGGCGCTGAACCGGTCGCCGTCCCGAAATCCAGCCAGTACACCTGTCCCTGCCGGATCTCGCTCACCAGCGTTCCTTCACCGCCGGGCGAAGCTTGTGCTTGATTCTAGCCACCAGGCGTTTTTCCGCTGGATCTACCCCGTTTGCGTAGACTTCGTTCAGCCGAAGCAACATCTCTTCCCGCCGCCGCCGTTTTAGAAACTCGCCGACTGCCAGCGAGAAGAGCCGGCTGCGGTTCATCTTCATCAGCCGTGCGGTCTCGTCCGCTTCCCGCAATAGCCCGTCATTGATTGAGATGGCGGTCTTCATATACTACCAGGAATTATACCAAGTCTCCGACCGGATGATACTACCTCCTACGCATCCGGGTAAGAAATCGTGTACTATTTGAATATGTACAGCAGAAAGGAGCCGGGCGATGCCCAGACTCGCGGTTGAAGACAATAGCCGGATGTCGCTGCGGATTCCGGCCGGGGAGAAAGCCATCCTTTTACGGGCGGCGGCGCTGCGGCGTACCGATCTGACGGATTTCGTCCGCCAACACAGCTTGAGCGCCGCCAGGGCAGTGATCCAGGAAGCAGAACATCTGGAACTCTCCGAGCGAGACAGCCTGCGCGTTTTGGCCATGCTGGAGAACCCGCCCAGGCCGAACGTGAAACTGCTGGCCGCGGCGAAGTCGCTGCCAAAGCGGAAATGAACATTACGGCCTGGCACGAGGAGCCGATCGGCAAACGGCACGATCGGGAGGCCTTCGACTGCGGCGAAACCGCGTTGAACGAATTTCTGCGGCGCTACGCCCGTCAGAACCACGAAATGGGCGGTGCTAAGACCTTCCTTGCGATCGACGATGCCGATAACAAAACGATTCTCGGCTACTATAGCCTGAGTCCCGCCTCGATTGCCTATGCCCGCACGCCGGAGCTTGTCCGGCGCGGCCTGGCGCGTTATGACGTGCCCGCATTCCGGTTGGCGCGTCTGGCGGTGGATCTCAAAGTACAAGGGCAAGGGCTTGGCGGGCAGCTTCTGCTGTCGGCGGGTAAGAGATGTCTACTGGCACCCGCGGAAGTGGGTGGCGTGGCGATACTCATCGATGCTAAAAACGCGAGGGTAGCGGCATGGTATGCGAGCTACGGCGCTGTGCCGCTGCTGGATGCGCCGCTTTCCCTACTGCTGCCGCTGACGACCGTCGAAGCGGCCCTCAAGGCGGCCAGGAATTAAGCGATAACGCGAGCTCCTGCTTTAGCATGGCGACCGGTCACAGCCGGTCGAACAGCAATGGTACTACCCCCTACGCATCCGAGCGATGAGGCCGCGGCCAGAGGTTCGGAATCCGCGAGACACCGATTATAGTAGAGACTGGTGAATGCGAGGACCGATGGCGAAACCGACAAGCCAGGAGCGCCGCAAGCAGATACTCAAGCAGCGCCGGGCCGAGGAACAACGGGAAGCCGACCGGCAAGAGTTGGAGTTCATGGTCCGAGCGGCGCTCCAGGCGCATAACACGGGCGATGCGCCGGCCGCCGACCGCTTGTTGAAGAAGGCGCTGCTTCTCGATCCGGATCACGTGCAAGCGCTCACCCTGCTGGCCCAAATCCACGACGGCGCCGGCCATTATACCGAAGCGCTGGCGTATCTCCGCCGGCTGCGGAAGCTCAAAGACGATCCTATCGTGCTCTACAACATCGGCGTAGTGTATCGCGCGATGGGGCAACCGGAGAACGCCGTCGATGTCATGCGCGAGTTTCTGAGCGCGACCCAGGCGCGGCGCGCGCCGAAGTGGCAGACGCTGCGCGAATCAGCCGAGGCGCTGTGCCAGAATGTCAGGCTCCGGACACTACCCGAGAAACCGGCGCCGCCCTCGCCCAACCCGCGCGCCGCCGCGCCGGCGCCACGCACGGAGGAGAAGCCTCCCGAGCCGGCGCGCGTCGGCCTGCAGTTCCTTCCGGCCGCTGCGCCGGGTTTTGCGAATCCGGGAACGGTGGCCGATTATTTTCTGCGCCGGCAATGGATCGAGCTGCGGATGGCGCAGAATTTCGAGGACCTGCTCTGCCTGCCTTCGCTCCAGGGTGTGGATTCCTACGTGTTCCAGCAGGAGACCGTGCGCCGTGTGCTGCGGCATCTCAAAGGACGGGCGCTGTTGGCCGACGAGGTCGGCTTGGGCAAGACCATCGAAGCCTGCCTGGTTCTGAAGGAGTACTGGATGCGCGGCCTGGTGCGCAAGGCGCTGGTGCTCGCGCCGCCGTCGCTCGTCTCCCAATGGAAGGGCGAGCTGATCGAAAAGTTCGGCCTGCTTCCCGCCTCGCCCGACGGTGCGGAGTCGCGCCGCAACCCACAGCAGTTTTGGAAGGAAGCGCCACTGGTGGTGGCCTCCATCGCCATGGTCCGGCTCGACCCGCACGCCGCCGCCGTCGCGGCCATGCCCTGGGACATGGTGATCGTGGATGAAGCCCATTGCCTCAAGAACCGCAACAGCCTGAACTGGCGCCTGGTGGACTCGCTGCAGAAGAAGTTCATCCTGATGCTTACGGCCACGCCGGTGGAAAACAACCTGGTGGAGCTGTACAACTTGATCACGCTGCTCAAGCCCGGTCTGCTGGCCACTGAAGCCGAATTCCGTAAGACCTACATGACTCCGGGCAAGCCGAAGGCGCCCAGGCAGCCCGAACAGTTGCGGACCCTGCTCGGCGACGTGATGATCCGCAACACGCGCGCCGCGGCCGACGTGCAACTGCCGCGCCGCATCGCCGCCAGCGTTCCCGTTGCGCCGTCGAAAACAGAGGCGCAAGTTTACGACATGGTGTCGCATTTCGTCGCCCAGCGATACCGGCCGGCCGAGGGACGGCGGGCGCCGCCGCTGGCGCTCGACTTGATGCAGCGGCAGGCCGGCAGCAGCCCGCAGGCGATCGGCCGTTCCGTGGCGCGCGCCTTGAGCGAGGGGCGCTGGGTGCAGGCGGAAGACCGCCAGGAACTGGAGGCCATCCTGGACCTGGCGTCCGGCATCGAGGAGAGCGGCAAGGGAGCGCAGTTGGGACGCATGCTATCCGCCCATCCGGGCAAAGCCGTGGTCTTCACTGAATTCGTGCCCACGCTGGATCATCTGGCGCGCGTCTGCGAGGAACACGGCATCTCGTATTCGCTCTTCAGCGGCGACTTCTCGCGGGCGGAAAAGGATGCCGCCATCGCGCTATTCCGCGACCAGGCGCGTGTGCTGCTCTCGACCGGGGCGGGCGGGGAGGGGCGCAATCTTCAGTTCGCCGATACCATCGTGAACTTCGACCTGCCGTGGAATCCCATGCGCATCGAGCAGCGCGTGGGCCGCGTGCACCGCATCGGTCAGAGCCGGGATGTCTTCGTTTTCAATTTCTACCAGGAAGGCACCGTCGAAGAGCAGCTTCTGCGCGTGCTGCACGATAAGATCAACATGTTCGAATTGGTGGTGGGCGAGATGGATGCCATCCTCGGGACGCTCGATGAGGGCCGGGACTTCGCCGAAATTGTGATGGACCTGTGGGTGTCGGGCCGCCAGTCCGGCGAGGTGGAGCGGGAGTTCGAGGAATTGGCACAGCGGCTTCTCGATGCCAAGAAGCGGCATGTCGAGGTTCAGAAGCTGGACGATTCGCTCTTCGCCCACGACTTCGAGGTATAACCGATGGCGGAGATCCTGGATTGGGCCAAAGATCTGCTCGTCAGCCGCGGGGCGCTGGTCGAGGCGGAAGAAGCCGGGGCGCTGCGCGCCATGCTCTCGCCGGAGCTGGCTCGCGCGCTGGGCTCGAGCGATTGGCTCTCGCTGCGGTTCGGCGCCGGCGCGGGCTCGGACGACGACGGCGAATGGCTGGAGCGTCTCGGCCGGCTGTTGCCGCCGGATGCGCGCGTAATCGGCGCCCGGCTGCGCCATCCGAGGCAGGCGCCGGCGGTCGATGCCGGCGCTGTGCTGGACCGCGAATTAGCCGTTCAAAACGGCATTTACCGCTTGCTCGACGACCGCCCGGAAACGGCGCGCTATTACTTCTTCAACTTCCAGTACACCATTGAATCCGACGAGACGAGTCTGGGCGTGTGGACGGTCTGCCTGAACGCATCCGCCCGCTCCCTGGTCCACCAGCCGGAATCGCTGCTGAACGCGGTGCGCGACAATCTGGAAGAAGATCCCGAGTTTGCCATTCCGCGCGAGGAACTGGCGCGGCTCTTCCCCATGGCGCTGCGCGGGGCGCAGCCGGAAATTCGCCGCCTCGCGGCGGGCATCGAACAGAGCGCCAACCGCCGCCTGGCGCGCGATACCGAGCGCATCGACGCCTACTATCGGGACCTGCTGCGGCAGATTGAAAAGCGGCTTTCACGCCGCACCGCCGATCTGCAAGCGGCCGAGAAAGAGCGCAGCCGCGCCGCTGCCACGCAACTGGACCGCGCCGCCAAATTGGAAGACCTGAAGCGCAAGTATTCCCTGCGGATTCGCATCGAGCCGGGCGACGTCCTGGTCGTGCCGCTTCCGGTGCTGGAGATCTCCGCGCGGGTCATCCGCAAGAAAGCGGAGCGGGTGGCGAAGCTCGATTGGAATCCAGCCCTCGGCGCGCTCGAATCGCCGTGGTGCGAAAGCTGTTTCGGCCGGGCGCACCCGCTGTTCCTGTGCGACGACCGTGTCCACTTCCTCTGCAAATCCTGCCAGACGGCGTGTCCGAACTGCGGCAAGCAGTTCTGCCGGGCGTGCCACCCGAAGTGCCGGTGCGGCGCCACGGGCTGACGCCTCCGCGACCGCGCCGCGCTAACGGCGGCTCATCTCGTCGAGCGCGGCGATTTCAGCCGCGTCGAGCCGCCAGCCGGTTGCGGCGGCGTTTTCCTGCGCCTGATGGGCATTCTTTGCCCCGGGTATGGGCACCGCGCCTTTGCAGACGATCCAGTTCAGCGCCACCTGGGCGGGAGACTTGCCTTGGTGAGCCTGTCCCACCTCGCGCATCAGGCCGAGAAGCGGCTGGATGGATCTGAGCCTTCCGCTGCGAGCGGTGTATTTGCGCAAGCCCGGCGGGCGGTTCTCCGGCGTGTACTTGCCGGTAAGCAGACCTTTGGCAAGAGGGCTGTATGCGATCGACGCGACCCCCAGTTCCCGGCACGACTGCAGCACGCCATTGCGCTCCACCTTGCGGTTCAGCAAATGATATTCCACCTGGTTCGAGGCCAGCGGAATCCCGCGCCGCGAGAGAACTTCGTGGGCCTGCCGCATCTGCGCGGCGCTGTAATTCGATACCCCCACCGAGCGCGTCAGCCCTGCTTCCACGGCGTCCGCCACCGCATTGGCCCATACCGGAACCGGAACCAATGAGAACGGAAAATGAATCTGGTAAAGATCCACCCGGGCGAGCCCCAATCGCGCGAGGCTGGAGCGCAACGCCCGCACCAGCGCGCCCTTGCGCAGCCGGAACGGCAAGGGCGCAAACTTGGTTGCCACCACCACCGGCACGCCGGACCCGGCCGGTGCCATCTCTCTCAAGCACTCGCCCAGCAGCACTTCCGAGCGCCCCTTGCCGTAGAGCTCGGCTGTATCGAAAAAGTCGATCCCTCCCTCAATGCTCTTGCGGAACGCTTCGTGAATGTCGCGATCGGTGTGGGTGATGCCATAACTCCACATCGCGCGGTCGCCCCATTGCCACGTCCCCAAACCGATGGGCGAGATGCGGATATTTGTTTTTCCAAGCGGAATCGGGTCTTCCATGGCTCCTATTCAGCATACATTCAGCCGAGCCGGCAGCACGCCACAACAGAAAATAAGAGAACATAGAAGCGTATGCCAGGACAGACCCGGCAGGCCGATGGTCTGCCCTACGCTGCAGTCGCCCTCCTTCTCGTAACTGTTTTCCTCCAAGGCTGCACCGCCTCCGGCGAGCGGCCGGCCAGCGCGCCGCTGCCGCTGGTCACCGTGATGGAAGTCCAAGCACGCGACGTTGCCATCTTTTCCGATTTCGCCGCGCAAACTTACGCACGCAACATGGTGGACGTACGCAGTCGCGTGACGGGCTATGTCGACCGCTGGCTCTTCCAGCCGGGCGCGGAGGTGGCGGCCGGCCAGGTGCTGTACGTGCTCGATCTGCGGCCGTTTCAGGCCAGCGTGGAGCAGGCGCGCGGCAACCTGCGGCAGAGCGAGGCCGACCTCGATTTCGCGCGCAAGCAGGTTTCGCTGTTGCAGGCGCAGGCGAGCTTGGCCTCCGCGGAGGCCAACCTGGTGAAGGCGCAGCAGGACGACGAACGTCTCAAGCCGCTGGTCGCCGCCGACGCCGCTTCGCAGCAGGATCTCGACGCCGCCGTCGCCGCGTTGCGCGCCGCCGAAGAGACCGTGAAGGCCAACAAGGCCACCGTCGAACAAACCGCGCTCTCCACCAAAACCCAGATCGCTTCCACCGAGGGCCGGGTCGGATCGAACCAGGGCGCGCTGCACACCGCCGAGCTGAATCTCGAGTACGGCACCATTCGCGCGCCCATCGGCGGCCGCATCGGCGATTCGCTGGTGCCGGTGGGCGGGCTGGTGACGCCCACGGCGGCGCAACCGCTCACCACCATCGTTCCGCTCGATCCCATGTGGGTCCGCTTCCAGGTGACCGAATCGGAATACATCGCCTGGACCAAACGCGGGCAACAACTGCCGGCCGGGCAACTGACGCTGATCCTCGCCGACGGCTCCGAGTTCCCTGCCAAGGGGCGGGTCACCGACATGCTCAACCAGGTGGACCCGAAGACCGGTACGCTGGAACTCCAGGCCAGCTTCCCCAACGCCCGGCACACCCTGCTGCCCGGACAGTTCGGCCGCATTCGCGTGCAGGTGGACGAACGCAAAGACGCCATCGAGATCCCGCAGAAAGCGGTCCAGCAGGTCCAGAGTATGCAGGCCGTATACACGGTGGGCCCGGACAATAAGGCGCTCCTGCGCGCCATCGTCACCGGCAATCGCAGCGGCGAGATGTGGATCGTCGAGCAGGGCCTCAAAACCGGCGAACGCATCATCGTGGAAGGACAGTTGAAGGTGCGGCCCGGCGCCACTGTCCAGCCGCAGCCGTATCGCGAGCCGCGGCCGGGGAACTGACGCATGGCGCGATTCTTTATCGTTCACCCCATCTTCGCGATGGTGATTGCCATCATGATGGTGATACTCGGCGCCGTCGCCATCCCCAGTCTCCCCGTGGCGGCGTATCCGGAAGTGGTGCCGCCCGTGGTCCAAATCACCACGAACTTTCTGGGCGGCAACGCGCAGGACCTCGAGAAAACCGTGGCGCAGCCCATCGAAGAGCAGCTTGTGGGACTCGACGGCATACTCTACTATCTTTCCAGCAGCGCCAACGACGGTTCGCTCACCATTCAGGTGACGTTCAAGCTGGGCACCAACCCGGACATCGCCACCGTGCAGACGCAGAACCGCGTCAGCATCGCCATGCCGCGACTGCCTCCGGAAGTGCAGCAGCAGGGCGTCACCGTGAAGAAGGTATCGAGCGCTTTCCTGATGGCCATCAGCCTCGTCTCCACGGACAAAAGCTACGATTCGCTGTTCCTTACCAACTATGCGCAGATCAACCTGGTGAACCAGCTCGGCAATATCGAAGGCGTGGGCGAATCGCGCCTCAGCTCGAACCAGGTCTACTCCATGCGTGTCTGGGTGAATCCGGATAAGATGGCCATGCTCGGCATCACCGCGAGCGACGTCAGCGCGGCCATCCAGGCGCAGAACCGGCAGAATCCGGCTGGCGCCTTCGGACAACCGCCGGCCGCGGCAGGGACCGACTTCCAGTATTCGGTGAACGCGCCCGGCCGCCTGGTGGACCCGCGGCAGTTCGAGGACATCGTGCTGCGGGCCCAGCCCGACGCCGCCCTGCTGCGCCTGGGCGACATCGGGCACGTGCAACTGGGCGCTCAGACCTACAACGGCTTTAATCGCGTGGACGGCCGCGACTCGGGCAACGTCACCGTGTACCTGTCGCCGGGAGCCAACGCCGTCCAGACAGCGGCCCGCGTGCGCCAATACCTGAACCAGATCAAGGCCGGCTTCCCCGCCGGCATGGATTACCTCGTCTCCTACGACTCCACCATGTTCGTGAACGCGGCCATCAAGGACGTGATGACCACGCTCTTCGAAGCCATTGGGCTGGTGATTCTGGTGGTGTTCATCTTCCTGCAGAGCTGGCGCGCCACTTTGATTCCGCTGCTCACGGTTCCGGTGGCCGTGGTGGGCACCCTGGCGCTGTTCCCGCTGCTGGGCTTCTCCATCAACATCACCAGCATGTTCGGCCTGGTCCTCTCCATCGGCATCGTGGTGGACGATGCCATTGTGGTGGTGGAAGCCGTGCAGCGCCACATTGACGAAGGCATGCCGCCGCACGAGGCCACCATCCAAGCCATGAAAGAAGTGCAGGCGCCGGTGACAGCCATCGCCTTCATCCTCGCCGCCGTATTCATTCCGGTGGCGTTTCTGGGCGGCATCAGCGGGCAGATCTACCGCCAGTTCGCGCTCACCATCGCGGCTTCGGTGCTGCTCTCGGCCTTCAACGCGCTCTCGCTGAGCCCCGCGCTGAGCGCCATGATCCTGCGGCCGAAGCGGCAGGCGCGCGGTCCGCTGGCCGCCCCCTTCGGCATGTTCAACCGCGGCTTCGGCTGGGTTAAGGGCCGTTACCTGGCCGGTGTCGGCACGCTGATCCGGAAGCCGGTGCTGGCATTGGTTGGTCTGTTTTGTTTCTGGTTGGCGGCAGCCGCCATATTCCACCGGCTGCCCAACGGCTTCCTCCCGGATGAGGACCAGGGCGCCGTCTTTATTTCCGTCCGCCTTCCGGACGGCTCGTCGGTGCCGCGTGCCAATGCGGCCACGCGCAGGATCGAGAGCATTGTCGGCAGGATTCCCGGCGTCGCCGGCACGCTGACGCTCGGCGGACTGGACATCACGACGCGCACCAACAATTCCAATGTCGCCACCATCATTGCGCGGCTGACGCCCTGGGACGAGCGCCGTGCCAAGAACACGCAACTGGCGTCGATTCTCGCGGCCATGCAGAAAGAGTTCGGCAAGGTGCCGGAGGCCTTCGCCTATGCCTTCGGTCTGCCGCCCATCCTGGGCCTCAGCGCCACCGGCGGTTTCCAGTACATGCTGGAGGACCGCCTGGGCGACGATGTGCACGCGCTCGCCCAGACCGCCGATCTTGTGGTGGAGGCGGGCCGGCGGCGCCCGGAGCTGGGAACCATCCTGAGCACGTTTCGGCCCGACGTTCCGCAATACAAGGTGGACGTGGATCTGGCTAAGGTGCAGACGCTCGGCGTTCCCGTCGCCGATGCCTATAACGCGCTGCAGACATTTCTCGGCGGCCTTTACGCCAACGACTTCAATGCGTTCGGGCACACCTGGCAGGTGCTGGTCGAGGCCCAGCCCGAGTTCCGCACCGGACCCTCCGACGTCAACCGCTTCTATGTGCGCAGCCGCGCCGGCGATATGGTGCCGCTGGGCACCCTGGCCACGGTGCGGCCCACTACCGGACCGGATGTGATCTACCGTTACAACCGGTTTCGCAGCGTCCAGTTGCTTGGATCGCCGGCTCCCGGATACAGCAGCGGCCAAGCCTCGGCCGCCATGGAGCAATTGTCCGCCACCACGCTCCCCGTTGGATACGGCTATGAGTGGACCGGCACCACCTACCAGGAAAAGGAGGCGCAGGGCCACGAAGGCGTGATCTTCGGCTTCGCGGCGGTGCTGGTGTTTCTCTGTCTCGCGGCCCTGTACGAGAGCTGGTCCATTCCGCTGGCTGTGTTGCTGGCTCTTCCGCTGGGCCTTTTCGGGGCGCTGCTGGCCGTCTGGATGCGCGACTATCCCTACGACATGTACACCCAGATCGGAATCGTGACGCTGATCGGACTGGCCGCCAAGAACGCCATTCTGATCGTGGAGTATGCGCGCATGAGTCACGAGGAAGGCAAGTCCATCGTCGACGCCGCCATGGAAGCGGCGCGGCTGCGGTTGCGGCCCATTCTGATGACCTCCTTCGCGTTCATCCTGGGCGTGGTGCCGCTGGCGCTGGCCATTGGCGCTGGAGCGGCTTCGCGGCGCTCGCTGGGGACGGCGGTTTTCGGCGGGATGAACGCGGCCACGTTGCTGGCGGTGTTCATCGTGCCCGTGCTCTACGTGGTGATCCAGCGGGCCGGGGAACGGAAAAAGTCATGACCAGAGCCTTACTGGCTGTGCTGTTTGCCTTGCTGCTGGCCGGTTGTGCCGTCGGGCCCAACTACAAGCGGCCGGCTGTGACCCTGCCGGACCAATACCGGGGCGCCGCCGCGGATGCTGCCTCGCTCGCCGATAAGAAATGGTCCGATTTGTTCCAGGACGACGCGCTCCGGCAACTCGTGGCGGCGGCACTCGAGCATAACTTCGATCTGGGGATCGCCTCGGAGCGCGTTCTGGAGGCCCGCGCCCAGTATCGCATTCAGCGCGCGGACCAGTTTCCCGACCTGAGCGCGCAGGCCGGCTTCACCGCGGCGCGCGAGTCGGGAGCCAGCTCATTCTTCCCCTTGCCGCCGGGCACCAGGCTGCAGGGAAGCTACTGGCAGGCGGGCCTGGCGCTCTCCTGGGAGCTGGACCTGTGGGGCCGCCTGCGACGCCTTTCCGAATCGGCGCGGGCGCAGTACCTGGCAACCGAAGAAGGCCGGCGGGGCGTGGTGGTGTCGCTCATCGGCGACGTCGTGAACGACTACTTCCTGCTGCGCGAGCGCGATCTGGAACTGGAGATCGCAAGCCATACACGCGACATTGCGCAGGACAACCTCCGGCTGGTCGGGTTGCGCCATACCCGCGGCGCGGTCACCGGCCTCGACGTGCACCAGGCGGAGCAATTCCTCTATACGGCGACCGCGCAGATGGCCAGCGCGCGGCGCGACATCGCGCAGACCGAGAACGCGCTGAGCCTGCTCGCGGGCAAGGCTCCCGGTGACATCGCGCGCGGGAAAGCTCTGGCCGAGCTGGAACCGGCGGATCGGGTTCCGCCAGGGCTGCCGTCGTCGCTGTTGGAACGGAGGCCGGACATTCGCCAGGCCGAGCAGGCTCTGATTGCCGCCAACGCGCGCATCGGAGCGGCCAAGGCACTCTACTTCCCGCAGATTACGCTGACCGGCTTTCTCGGCGGCCAGAGCAAGGCGCTGGCGAGTTTGTTCGACGGGCCGGAGCGGCAGCAGGAGATTGCGCCCGCGGCCCTCTTACCGCTCTTCAACGCGGGCAAGATTCGCGCCGGCGTGCGTTTTTCGGAAGCGCAGAAGCGCGAGATGGCGATGGCGTATCGGAAGACTATCTACACCGGTCTGCGCGAAGTCTCCGACGCGCTGGTGGGTTACACGGGAACGCGCGAGCAGCGCACCCAGCAGGAGCTGCTGGTGGGTGCGCTCCAGGAGACCACGCGCCTGTCGAACCTGCGTTACAAGGGCGGACTCGATAGCTATCTGCAAGTGCTCGATTCTGAGCGCAATCTGTTCCAGGGACAGCTCGTTCTCGCGCAACTCCGGCTGGCGGAGATGCAGTCGTTCGTGCAGTTGTACCGGGCGCTGGGCGGCGGCTGGCAGTAGAAGACCGTGAGCGCGTGCGTGGCCATGGCGCCCACCGTCGACCGAAGCCGTCAGTCGGCGGCGATGCGAAGATGCTCGGTGGATTCAGCCGGCCTGGCGATCTCAATGCCGGCCATCTTTTCAATCGCGGTGACGATGCCGGCGTGGTCGTAGTCGCCTTTGCCCTCGTTCATCAGCGACATGATCAGCCCCTGAACGATGCTGGTGAGAGGCAGCGGCACCTTATATTCTTCGGCGGCCTGCAGGGCATTCCGCAAATCTTTTTGGTGGAGGCGAATCCGGAAACCCGGTTTGAAATTGCGCGCGATCGCCATGGGCGCTTTGGCGTTCAGGACCGCGCTGCCGGCCAGACCGCCTTTGATGGCGTTGACAACCACTTCCGGGTCGAGGCCGGCTCGGGTGGCCAGCACCAGGGCTTCGCCCATCGCGGCAATGTTGCAGGCCACGATAATCTGGTTGGCGAGCTTGGTCATGTTGCCGGCGCCCACCGGACCGGTAAGGGTCACCGAAGAACCCATCAAGTGAAGGATGGGCGACAGCTTGTCGAAAACCGCCTGGTCCCCACCCACCATGATCGCCAGGGTGGCGTCGATGGCTTTGGGCTCGCCGCCGCTCACGGGCGCATCCAGGAATTCCACGCCCTTCTCCGCGCAAGCCTTGCCGACCTTCTGCGCCACGATCGGGTTGATGGAACTCATGTCCATTAGGGTGGAACCGGGCCGTGCGCCTTCGAGCACGCCATTCGGGCCAAGGACGGCCTTCTCCACGTCCGGCCCGTCGGGCAGCATGGTGATGATGATATCGGACCGTTCCGCGACGCCTTTGGCCGAAGAGCACGATGTGGCGCCGTCGGCGACCAACTCCTTGATGCCGGCGGGAAAAATATCGTAAACCACTACCTTGTTCCCCGCCTTCAAGAGGTTTCGCGCCATGGGCCTGCCCATTACGCCGAGACCGATGAATCCTATTTTGCTGGACATTGTGGGTTTTCCCTCCTTGGGCCTTCGTGTATTTGGATGAGTCAACCGACAGCGGAGATTCACGCAGCTTCGGAGATGCCTGCGAATTACTGAAAAGATTGACCTACATCATTTTGGCTCCCCGAGTGGGGGCTGCGGTTTTAGCGGGTCTTCCAGTACTCGAGCGCCGGGCCCTTGATGACATCGAACGTATCGGCGCCGGCACGAGTTTCGAGGGCCTTCTTCTCCTCAGCCGTGAGCGGCTTGAAGTTCTGGGCCACCCGTACATCATCCTCCAGTTGGCCGATGGTGTTGAAGCCGAGCGGGCACGCCGTCACCGGCAGGCTCAGGGAATACCTCAGGCAGTCGGGCGCGCTGAACGTCCGCAACAGGAAGGCGTTGCCGAAGACCTTGATGCCGAAGATTCCGACCCCGCGCTCGATCGCCGCCGGGAGCGCCGTCTGGATGAAGCTCATAGCGGGCGAGTCCGAATAGGACGTATCGGCGACGTGCAGCGGCATCAGCGCCGTGTCAAACCTTTCCGCGTGCTTGAGCATGGCGACATGGACCTGAGGATCGCGGCAGTTCGAGTAGCCGATGAAGCGGCACTTGCCGGCCTTCTTGGCCGCCTCGAACGCCTCGATCGCGCCGCCGGGCGCGAAAATCTGCTCCACTTCCTGCATATGGTTCACGCCGTGCATCTGCCAGAGGTCCACGTGATCCGTCCTCATCGCTTTGAGCGAGAGGTTTAATTCCTCTTCGGCTTCCCCCTTTGTCCGTTTCCCACTTTTCGTGGTGAGGAAAATGTCTTTTCGGAACGGAGGGATGGCATTGCCGTAAACCTCTTCGGCGTGGCCATCCGCATAGCTGTGAGCCATATCGAAGTAATTGATCCCCAGATCATACGCGCGGCGAACCACCGCAACACCCTCCTCCATCGAGATTAAATGGAAGCGGGCGCCTCCCATACCGATGCAGGTGAGCTTGACCCCGGTTCTGCCCAGGGTACGCATGGGGATGTCGCCAACCTTGGGCTTTGCGGGCCTGGCGACGGCTGCGCTGCCGATGCCGGCAAATGCAGTCCCAAAAAACGTTCGTCTTCGCATATGGGAGATCTCCACCTTATTCTATCCCCGAGCGGATCATGCTACCCGGCATGTTAAAATAGGGCCATGAAAATCCAAACGTGGAACGATATTGCCGAAGAGCAGTTGAATCCACTTGCCGGGCGCAAAGCCCTTCACGGCACAGCCATCACCGTGGCGCATTTCCGTTTTGACAAAGGCAACAAGGTGGCGTCGCACCACCATATCAACGATCAGGTCACCATTGTCGAAAAAGGCGCGGTGCGCATGGTCGTAGGCGACGAAGAATTTGTGCTCAAAGCGGGCCAGATGGTCCACGTGGCGCCGGATATCCCGCACGGCAACGAAGCTCTGGAAGACACCGTCATCATGGAGCTTTTCTCGCCGATTCGGGAAGACTGGATTAAAGGCGACGATTCGTACTTGCGCCAGAAGTGAAAAAGTGGGGCAGGCGGTGCCGCCTGCCCCCAACCTGCCGGCTATTTCGAACCGTCGAGGATCTTCTTCCGAAGCCCCTCGGAGTCGAAGCCCGCATTCCGGTAGATTTCGTCCGGCTTTCCGGACCTGGAGAAGCGGTCCACACCGAAGATCCGGCTCTGGTAGTCGCCCGGCACAATGAAGGGGTACAGGAATCCCGGCCATCCGTTGTGCAAGGCAACTACGTACTGCCGTTCCTCGTCGGACAAAATCGCAGCGGCCTTGGACGGGTCGGTTCGTCTCAATTCCTCGTAGAGCTGCGGCGACGTGACCGCCAGGATCTTGACGTCGAATCGCTCCTCAATCTCCGGCAGGATCGCTAGCGCGTTGTGCATCACCTGCCCGCCGCAGATCGCCAGCACCTTTTTGGGCTTTCCGTTTTGGCGGAACGGCTTGAAAACGTAAGCGCCGTTGATGGCTTCTCGCGCCGGGGGCACGCCGTCGCCCCGCTTCAAGACCGGGGTGCCGGGCCGCGTGCACGAGAACGCTACGGGTTCGCCGCGCTGCGCCGCGTGAAACAGCATTTCCACCGCTTCGTTGGCGTCCAGCGGCTTATAGACCTTGATCCCCGGATACGCCGTGTACAGCGACATCCAGAACAGGCCGTGGTGCGTAGGCCCATCCTCGCCGGTCTCCAGACCGTCGTGCGCCGCCAGCATAATGAAGAATGCCGAGGCGCTGGGATTGACCTCGTTGTTGATGAGGGTCATGCGCACCGGATTCGACATCATGCAGGTGAATACGCCGTAGGTGGCGAAGACCGTCATGGGCCGGAACCCTCCCGGGAGCGTATCCTGCGACATGGCGCAAGACATCATCGCCATGTTCTGTTCCGCGATTCCGAAACGAAGGCCGCGCCCCAGCACGTTGTCCGGTTTGATCACTCCATAGACGTTCTCCGCCTTGCCGGTGAGGACGGACTTCATCAGATCGCCGGCGCCGATATAGAAGAACGCCGTCTGTTTCATGGCCCAGCCAAACCACGCTTCCGTAGCCTTGCGGATCGCGACCGAGTCGCCACCCTTGAACACCAACTCCGGCGGCAACTCGGCCGGGCGCTCGATCTTCCGGTAATCCAGCAAGGGACGGCCCGCGAGCGCCGTCTTCATGCGCTCCACCAGCTCTTCCTCCGGCCGGATAAGCCGCGCGTCCGCCTCGAGGCGCTCCAGCAGATAGGCGCTTTCGGCCTCACCTAAGGCGTCCACTACCACTCGGATATCGGCTCCCACGTCGCCCTTGACGCCCGGGATCGGGAAGCCGAGCTTGTGCATCGCCTCGATGTATTCCGGGTGCGGAAGTATCGCGCCATGGGAGTCGGGCGAGTTCTCGAGCTTGCCGTACGCGAGGCCTTTCGTGGTATGACAGATCACGACCGTCGGTTTCTCGCCTCCGAAGCCACCGGCCGCCAGGCGATAAGCGTACGCCAGCTCGCGGACGTTTTGGCCATCCACCTCGATAATGTTCCAGCCCTGCGAAAACCAATGGTTCAGGTAGGCGGAGGGCAGGACATCGGTAATCGGTCCGTCGATGCCGAAGTTGTTGTAGTCCAGGGTGACGATCAGGTTCCGCACCCCCAGAGTCGAGGCCAAGTTGCGAAACTCATAACTCATCCCTTCTTCGCTCTCGGCATCGCCGGCGATGACGAACGCCTTGGTGGCCAGACCGCAGGAGCGGTGCAGGACGGCGAACCCCAGCCCCGCCGAGAACCCATGACCGGACGAACCGGTCGAGGTGTCGGCCAGCGCATACTCCGATTCCACGTGACCGCTCGGCCCTCCCCAACGCCGGAAGCGGGCCAGTTGCTCGGGGTAAACCGTGTAGCTCCGCGCCGCCGGCGAGAGCGCCACGCCCTTTCTGCGCAGACATTCATAGATCAGCGACACGATCCCGTGGAACAAGGGCGTAGTGTGACCCGCCGACCAAGCCAGCCGGTCTCTGCCCGGGTGCTTCGGATTCCGTGGGTCGAACCCCAAAACGCCGCTCGTCAGCAGCGCCAAAATCTGCTCGGTCTTTGAGGATGAGCCGCCCACATGGCCCGAGTCGGCTCCATCCGCCATCGCAAACTGAAACCCGCGCACGATGCGGCATAGTTTGGCGATGGCGTCCTCGTCGATTTCCCGCAGTGATTCCAGCGGCAGGCCCCTGAGGTTAAGGTATGCTCCTCCCTCGGCCCGATATTGAAAGCGTTCGGGATCGTCCGACCTGAGCGCTTCCAGTCCTTCCTTCTTCAAAACATTGTATTCAACGGTCACTCCAAGCATGTATTCATTATAAGCGGCTCAGTACAGTGTGTCAGGGGTAAGCCTCCGCCTGAACCGTCGTTTCCGGAAGCGTCATGTCGGCGAGGCCCCAGTTTCTCAGAGTGAAGATCATCGGCGCATTGAACCGGCGCATCCGATCGATCCACTCCATCCAGGTGGCCCATGGGATTTCCGTCACGCCCTTGGCTTCGATGCGGGCGGCGCGCTCTGCCTCGCCTTCCGGAGTCCAGCCGGCAGCCGAGAGGTGTTCCGTGTGGTAGATGCGCATCGGTTCGGGCAAAACCGCTTCGCCGATTCCAGCATGGTGGGCTGCGTAGCAGAACAGCGCGTCGATGTGCATGGGCCAGATCGGAAATTCGGGGTACGCACGAAGGGCAAACCAATCCTCACGCGAAAGCAGCGTGAAGTCGCCGCAGGCGCTCGTATTCAGGTATGCGGCGTTAGGAATGCGATCGGCTCCCGAGGTGGGCGCTTGCGGATAAGTAGTCCAGTCGACAGGCGCTTCGGTGTCCAATACTTCCAATAGCCAGTTGATATCGGATGACTCAGGCTTGCTTCCGTCTGCAGAGCTGTTTGACAGTTTGAAACCCAGGTCGAGCGAAAGATGGTATTCAGCCTGGTCCCGATTCCCGGACACCGCGGGGAGGCGGTCCCCTGCCTGGAACACAACATTCCCGGCCGGATCGGTCAGGTTGATTTCGAGAGTTTCCAGACTTGAGTCCGGTCCCGGCCGGATCGCGAGTTGAACCGTGCGCGGCTCGGCGGAACGCACAAGGACAGTGGATTCCCGCACGGACTGAGTGCCCCGTACAAGAGAAACTCCCGCCAGCCACTTTGGCAAGACTTCCCATTTCAGTCCGAATACACGGAGCATCAGAAAACGTGGAGTTCGAGCGAGCGGAAGTTTGCGGCCCTGAAGCCGGAGCCGAAGTGTGCCGGAAGACAAGTGATCCGGAATATGCAGCCGCAATTTGCACGCTCCGTCCACTTTCGCGGACGCCAGTACATGCCCAGTCGTGGAAGCCACCTCAACCACAAGCGGCCACCCCCCGGCACTGGGGCCTACCTCCGCGTCAATCAGCAGTCGGGGTGCGGCTTCCGGTGGCCGCTGAAAAACAATCTCCGCCTCGGGCTCCACCCAGCGGTGCGGCCGCCGGTCCGATTTCTCGATTCCGTGCCAGCCAGTTCCGAGCCACACACCCTCCCCCGGCTCGACTATATCTTCGTCCTCGAGAACACGCCGGCCGTTGCTCGATAACTTCATTGCTCCCTCGCGGGCAAAAATTCGAAGCATGTGATTTTCGCAGAAAGCGAGCAGTTCATTCACTGTCGCGCCGGCGGGAATATGACTGGCGACGTCGGTCCGATCCATCCGGTACATCTTCCGGCGCTCCAGACAGCGCGCTCCCAGGAACTGCATCAGTTCGGCCGAGAATATGATGTCGAGATTTGTGGCGAGCACAAATCGGCCTCGCGCGCGGCGAATGCCCACGTTTTTGGCGATCATCTGATGCAACGGTATGGTAGCTGAATTCGGCAGGCGATCGTGAACTTCATGGGTTACCTCGATAAAGCGAACTTCGCACGGGCCCATGTCGGGCGGCCACCGGAGTTCGTCCATCAGCCTGGCGCGATCCGCCGGCGGGTTCCACTCCACGACGATGATTTCGGATGAAAGATTGTATTGTTTCGCCTGGCCGATCCAGGAATCGATAAAGGCCTGCATCCGCCCGACCATATTCCCGCCATGATTATCATTCCTGGCGGCAATCACTACCGAGATGTAAGGCGCGGAGCTTTCCGGGTATGTTGACATGATTCGGATTCCTTCAACGGCCAGTCTCCGAGCCGCATGCGGTTCTCGCCAGCGCGGTTTCCGGAAAAGTAAGCGTGGCCAGACCCCAGTCATCCATATTGAAAATCATCGGAGCATGCAGGCTACGCATCTGCGTAATCAACGCCACCAGGTCTTGATAAGACACGGACTGAATGCCTTGTTGCGAGATGCGGGCATAGAGCTTACCTTCTCCTTCAGGGGTCCACCCAGACCCGGCGCCATGCTCGATGTGATAGATGCGCATCGGTTCCGGCAGGAGTTGCTCCCGCGCTCCAGCGTGGTGCGCGGCGTAACACAAGATGGAATCGAGATGCATCGAGTAAAACTGGTTCAGCTCCGCGTAGCCTCGAACGTCGCACCAGTGTTCGCGAGCCATCATGGTGAAGTCGCCGCAAGCGTATATGTGCAGACATACGGGCTTGCCCATTTCGGCAATCACCCGCCGGTATTCCTTCAGATCGGCCGCCCAATCGATCTCCGTCGGTCGTGATTCCACGGTTACCGCGGTCCACGGTATGACGTGCTCCGGCTCTGCGGACCTACCCGGAGCGTTTCCACCGGCGCATCCGCATCCGAAAACTCTAAAGTTGAGGATGCGCGGCTCTCCCGCCACAGGCAGTCCCCCTTCCTTCGTGGTCAGGAAGAGAGCGGTGACTCTTCCGCGCCACGCTGGAACGGGGACTTTCACGTAGGTCAGTCCATTCACAACCGCCCGCGCCACCACCTCGCCGTTGGAAAGCGCGATCACAAGGTTGAAGGACCGGTAGCCTACGCCGGGTCCCGGCTCCACCAGCAAGGCCAGGTTGCGCCTCCTGCCGGTAGTCCGCACGACAAGTTCCGCATCCTGGGATACCCAACGAAATCTTTCGGTGCTCGCATGCTCCAGGCGTTGCCATCCTTTGCCCCAGAATTCAACGCCTGGTCCGAAGATATCGTCCCCCCGCTCGCTCAGCAGGCGCACCGCCGCCCGCAAAACGGCGGGCCCTTTGAAGAGCATTGACGGAACTCCCAGGCTCGCGACCAGACGCGCCAGCGTCGGGCGAGCCTCCCGGACCACCGAGGCGAACGGCGCGGGTGCAACCCTTGGCATCTGCTCGGCCCAGTCGCAGCGGAAGACTCGGAAATTGAGAATGCGCGGATCGTGGACCACGGGCCGGCCGCCGTCCGGCACGCGCAGGCGAAATGATTGAACGCTGTCGTCGGCAGCCGGCGGCAGCCAAAGTTGCAGCTTGGTTCGCCCCGAAACACTCCAGTCCGCCACCATCGAACCGTTCGCGTCGAACACCTGCAAGGTCTGCGGGGGCGGACCCACACCCGGTCCGGGTTCGACGTCCAGCAAGATCGCGGGACCCGCTGCCGGGACGCGGAGCCAGACCTCGGCGTCGTTCTCTATCCAGCGAAATGGCTCTGGCGAATCATACCGCTCCACCACAAACCAACCCCTGCCGAAATGGATACCCGATTCCGCCCGGGTGATGTCCTGTTCCTCATTCCGCCGGAGGCCGTCCTGAGTCAAGCGGCAAATGCCCTCACGCGCCGACACCCGGATCAAGTGGCTGCCGCAGTACGCGAGTTGTTCGTCGAGCGTACCATCCACCGGAACGTCGCTCATGACATCGTGCCGATCGATCCTGTACATGCGGCCTCTTTCCAGCCGCCGCGACGCCAGAAACCGGACCAGCTCGTCGGAAAACACGATGTCGATGTTGGTTGCCAGGATGAACTCGCCCCGCGCCCGGCGGATTCCGACATTCTTGGCAATCATTTGGTACAACGGCAGAGCCGCCGCCTGCCGGTAGCGAGCATGTACTTCGGGTGGCACTTCGATGATGCGCACCTCGCAGGGGCCCGTGTCGCCTGGCCAGCGAAGCGCCTTCGCCAGCCGGTCGCGCCCGGCCGGAGGATTCCATTCGACGATGATCAGTTCCGAGGAGAGGTTGTGGCGCTTCGCCTGGTTGATCCAGGCATCCACGAAAACCTGCATTCGCCCTAACAGATTGCCGCCATGGTCGTCGTTCCGAGCCGTCACAACGACCGACAAATAAGGCGCTTCCCGCGCCATTGATGACCCGCCAGCGCCCAAACTCTCGTGTGGAGAACACATAAACTACAGAGTAACGTTACCACTTTTCCATATGCCAGTATTGTGCGGCAGAATGGGTCGGGCTGGGGTTAGCGGCGAGACTCTTCCAGAGCGGATTCTGGCGCGGGCGAGGTGGGAAAACGGGGAAGGGGATGTTGAATCGAGAATCGGATTCTGGAAATCAAAACCGCGCCTTGAGCGCTTTTCGCTGAAGCCAGATGTCCTTGAGGTTTGCTCGGACAATCCCAGAATCGGGCAGAATGATCCCCAGGCCCGCGGGCTTCACTTCCCATAACGGCTTGCCAGCCCGGCGGGGTTGATGTTCGGTCTCATCGGTGACGATTTTCGCTCCCATTTGGGCCATTCGAATCATGAATTCCGGAACGGTAAACCCACTAGTTGAGCTTATGGCCATATTCTTGAGAAAACTGGTACGAAACAGGTTGAAAGCCGAATCGAAATCCCAGACCGGGCACCTGTAGACGAGATGAACCAATACTCGATGGGTGAGTCCGATAATCTTCCGCTCCCAGGGATCTTTCCTCCGGCGGCGGTTGAAATGGACAAGGTCTGCATCGGTCTTCCGTTGGATCTCGACGGCGCGAAACAGGTCTTCGTATAAGAACTGGCCATCGATGTCCGTGTGAAACGCAAACTCCTTTTGCGCTTGCGTGAGGCCAAGAGCGAATGCCGGGCCGTACCCTCTGGTCCCGGGAGGCTGATTGACTGGTCGAATGCGCGGGTTCGCACTGCTAAACTCCGCTAACAACTCGTTGGTCCTGTCGCTCGGGTGGGGATGGGTCACAACGACCAATTCGTAGTCGTTTGCGATCCTCTCGGCGATATTGACCAGTTGCGGAACGAACCAACGTACATTTTCCTCTTCGTTATAGGCCAGGCATAGGATACTTAGACTAGGAAGCAGCATCATAAGACCTCACCGAAGGCGGCAGTGTAAGTCCGTCCTCCGCGGTTGGGCGGGTGCGAAGCCAGTCGAGAATGGCCGCAATAGCCGTGTCCACAGCTTCGTCGGATGTCCGAGGAAGGCGGAAACCGGCGTTCTCAACGCGGGTCGCATCCATACGGGACTGTGCGACGTCGCCTGGCCAGCCATGCGGGGTATCGCCGTAACAAATCCCGGTTTTCCCCGAGAGGCCGAGACGGGCCAGCAATGTCTCGGCGATATGCCTGACCGTGGTTGCGTCATGCGGCGCAACATTAAAGGGTTCACAGCGGGCGGGCGGACGAGTCGGACGACCGCCGGTTTATCGCTCAGTTGAGCCTCCCCAGCCGGATTCCGTACATGATGGCCGTCTCCCACATCCCCATCCTGGTTCTGGGGAGCCGCGACACGGGGGCCGCGCGCTTTGTGGAACACTTCGGTATCGGCGCGGTCGCCGGTCACGAAAAGAAAGCGTTCGTCGAGGCAGTGGACTACATTACCCGCCCCGAAGTGAACCTGGAAATGCGCCGGAAGGCGCTGACCATGGCTGGCCGGTTTACGGATGTCGGCGCAGCGGAATGGATCTGGCAATCGCTGGCTCGCGGCGAACCTATCGACGGCAGATACGAAGACCTGATGTCGCGGGAGAGGCCGGACCTCTCGAGCCTGCTCTCCGTCCGTCGCGTTCCGGGTTCTTAACGTTATGCCGGCTCCTGTGTATCAGCGGAATGCGCTTGTGCGCGAACGGCTGATCGAGCGGATTGGCGCCCTCGGCCCGCGCGAAGTTCATCCATGTGACCCAGACATTGGTCTGGTTACTTCCCCCGACGCTTCGCAAGATCCCCGGGCGCCCATTCACGCCGTAGTGACGATAAACGAGATCAACGACATGCATGGAACCGGCCCCCTGGTGAAGCGCATCTTCGAGGGCCGGTGCGGTATTTTCTCAATCCGGTCCAGGGATCATTGGGGTACGCAAGATTTTGGCGACTGGCACGTGAAGATCTCGCAGGAGGGCCGCACCCGTCCCGAATGCTTCCGGGGAGTCCTGCGGTTTCTGTCCGGCAGGAATGTAAAAAGCGTGACCTGCGTGCCCTTTCTTGCCGAGGAGCTTCTGACATCCATCGCCATAAAGGAGAGTTTTGGCGTCAAGATGTGCGCTTATATCATGGACGATCAGAACGCGGCGGTGAACGTCACCCCCGACGACTTGATGCGCGAGTTTCTCGAAAAATGCTCGCTCCGCCTGGCTACGCACCCCGAGCTCCGCGACGCCTACGCGCGGAAGTACGGATTGCCGTTCTATATTCTGCCGGCGGTCGTGCCCGCCGCGCTTGTTGCAGTGGAGCCGCTGCCGCCGGCGTACGATCCCGAGGCGAAAAGGGGGGCGCTGCTGGGCAGCTTCTGGGACCAGTCGTGGTTCGACCAGCTCTGCGCCGCGCTGGAGCCATGCCATTATCGGATCGACTGGTACGGCCAGAATCGGTCTCCCTGGCTTAAATTCCCTCCGGAAGACCTGACGCGCGCCGGTATTACACCATTCGGGATCCTTCCGGAGGACCGCCTTGCGGTGGAGCTTCGCAAGTATCCCTTTGTGATCGTCCCCTGCGGGGCGCTCGGCGGGAAAGAGACCAACGTAGGGGTGGCTTCCTTAAGCCTGCCCGGCCGGATTCTATTCGCGGCGGCGACCGCGCACACCCCCATTCTCTTGGTCGGAAGCGACCGCTCGTGTGGGGCCCGTTTTGTTGAGCGCTTCGGAATCGGAGTGACGGTCCCTTACGATGCGGCCAGGCTCGCCGAGGCTATGCAGCGCTTGTGCGAACCGCAATTGCAGTCCGAGATGCGGCGGAAGGCCGCTGCGATCGCCGGAGCTGTCTCGGATCGGGGCGTGGTAGACTGGCTGGCGGAATCCATCGAGCGGGGTGAGCCGGCCGATTCGAGGTTCGAGAACCTGTTTGCCGGAGGATGCCCGGCGCGGGAACCCTCTCGAGACGATGCGGCGTGCGCTGCGACGCCCGGTAGGCAATGACGCAATGCGCCGTTTACAATAGAGAACTGTGATGAATTTGCGAAGCGGGGTCAAGCAACTCCTGAGGATGTGCGGCCATGCGTTCGTCAGCACGGTGCATGATCGCCTGAACGAGGCGGACCGGCAGTTAAGCCAGATCGCCTCGCAACTAGGCGACTTGAAGGCGGCGGCCGACAACCTGGCCGAAGCCGACGGGGCATTGCTTCAAGGCGGCATTCGCACTATAGAAGAGCTGAAGGACGTCCAGACCGAGTTCCAGCGTCAGGATGCGGAAGCGAAGCAGCGGCTCGATGAAGTGGAGGCGCGGTGGCGCAAACTGCTCGGTGCCTTGCAGCAGTCCATTCGCGAGCAAAACGGCCATCTGATCGAAACGGTTGGAGATCGTCTCGCACGCTCCCATCAAACCCTGTTCGACGCCATGGCGCAGCTTCAGGACAATCTCAGATGGGTGTTGGATAACGAGGTGCCTCGTCAGGTCTGCGTGGAAACCGGTGAGTACGGGCTCACAAACCCGGAAATCGGGCTCTTCTCCTTTCTGTATTCCTACCTGCCTGACCGCGGGGCCCTCGACATCGGCGCGAACCTCGGAAGTATGTCGGAGCCATTGCTCAAGGCCGGCTATGAGGTGTACGCCTTCGAGCCGCTGCCGGAGGTCTACGATAAGCTGGTGGGCCGGCTGGGAAACCGCAAGGGATTCCACGCTTTCCCGCTCGCGCTGGGAAGCCAGGAAGCTGAGATGCCGCTGCACCTGGCAACCGATCTTTCCGCGGACAAGACGTACGAGGATGCCAGCGTCTATAGCAGCCTGACGCGACACTCGATGCCGGCGGACCTGCCTTTTGCCTCCGCCAGGCCAGTCATGGTAAGAACCTTGGCGGGGCTGCACGGCGCGGGAACCCTTCCTCAAGACATCGGACTGGTCAAGATCGATACCGAAGGCTACGATTTGGAAGTCGTTCGTGGCATGGGCGAGCGCCGGTATCCGGTGGTCGCAGCCGAGTTCTGGGACTCCGAAATCCCGTTTGGAGGATCGGAGCAGTTGTATACCTTGAACAGCTTGGTTGACGAAATGCGGCGCCGCGACTGTTTTTGGCACATCGTCCTGTATCGTATCTGGGGACAGAACCAATCCGGATTCTATTGCAATCACGACAAGTCGATGCCGAAATCCTGGGGCAATGACGTGTTCTTCAGGGACTACGCGATCTTCGCCCAGGCTCAGTCCTGGTGTTCCGCCGTGCTCCCCAGAACGTACTTCAAAGCGGTGGCGCAAACATGAAGAAGGCGCTCATCAGCGGCATCACGGGACAAGATGGATCGTATCTGGCCGAGTACCTGCTCTCACTCGGCTACGAAGTGCATGGCCTCAAAAGGCGATCTTCTTCTTTCAATACCGGCCGGGTGGACCATCTCTACGTCGATCTGCACACCTCCGGCGCCAGATTCATCCTGCACTACGCGGATCTGCACGACGCCAGTTCGCTGGCCTTCCTTCTGGGAGAGATTCGTCCCGACGAAATCTATAATCTCGGCGCACAGAGCCATGTGAAGGTCAGCTTCGAGGTCCCCGAATATACTTCCGACGTGGTAGCCCTGGGGACCTTGCGCGTGCTGGAGGCTGTCCGGCGCACGGGCATGCGCTGCCGGTTTTACCAGGCCTCCTCCAGTGAGATGTTCGGCAACACGCCCGCGCCCCAGAGTGAAGCTTCTCCTTTTCATCCTCGCAGTCCGTATGCGTGCGCCAAGGTCTTTGCCCATCAGATCACGGTAAACTACCGCGAGAGCTATGGGCTTCACGCCTCTTGCGGCATTCTCTTCAACCATGAGTCCCCGCGGCGGGGGGAAACGTTCGTCACGCGAAAGATCACGAGGGCCGTGGCGCGCATCAAGTTGGGGCTGCATGATAAGCTCTATCTCGGAAATCTCGATGCTCGGAGAGATTGGGGGTTTGCGGGCGATTACGTGAGGGCGATGTGGGCCATGCTGCAGCAGGACACTCCCGATGATTACGTCATTGGCACCGGGGAAGCCCATTCCGTGCGGGAATTCGCCGAAGCTGCGTTCGCGCATGCCGGGTTGGACTGGCAAGATTACGTCCTGATCGACCCTCAGTATTTTCGTCCCACCGAGGTGTTTGACCTGCAAGCCGACTCTCTTAAAGCCCGCCGCGCACTTGGTTGGGAGCCCACCGTCGGTTTCGCGGAACTCGTCCGGATGACGGTCGATGCGGATCTCGCCGAGCTGCAGCGCCAGCTCAAGGGCGGCGCCGCGGCTCTCCGAGTTGGCGCCAAGTTGAATCCATGAAGCGGCATAACCGGTCGAGGACATGAAACAGGATCTGAAATCCAAGCGCATCCTGGTCACCGGGGGCGCCGGCTTCCTTGGCTCTCACATTGTGGAACGGCTGCGGCAAATCGGATGCAGCCGGATGGCTGCGCCCCGCCATAAAGATTGCGATCTCACGCGTGAGGATGATATCGAAAAGCTGTTTCGCGAGTTTCATCCCGAACTGGTGGTTCACGCCGCCGCCTTGGTTGGCGGCATCGGCGCGAATCGGGACAACCCCGGACGATTCTTTTACGAGAACGCCCTGATGGGAATTCAGTTGATTGAGGGCTGCCGCCGTCATGGAGTAGAAAAGGCGGTTGTGCTGGGCACCATCTGTGCTTATCCCAAGTTCACGCCCGTGCCATTCCGCGAGGAAGCCCTCTGGGACGGCTACCCCGAAGAAACCAACGCTCCCTACGGCATCGCCAAGAAGGCGCTCTTGGTACAGTGTCAAGCATACCGGCGGCAATACGGAATGAATGCAGTTTACCTGTTGCCCGTAAACCTGTACGGGCCGCGCGATAATTTCGATCCGGATTCGTCTCACGTGATCCCCGCATTGATCCGCAAATGTGTGGAGGCCCGCCGGCGCGGAGCCGGCGAAATCACCTTGTGGGGCGATGGCTCGCCGACACGCGAGTTTCTATACGTTGCCGACGCCGCTGAGGCCATAGTGGCTGCCGCGGAGTCCTACGATGGCGCCGATCCGGTCAATATCGGGAGTGGCGAAGAAATATCGATCCGCGATTTGGCGGACAGGATTGCGCTGCTGACCGCATTTACGGGCCGGATTGCGTGGGACATAACCAAGCCCAACGGGCAACCGCGCCGGTGCCTGGATGTAACCCGCGCGGAGCGTGAATTTGGATTCCGGGCGCACACCAACCTGGACGCCGGATTAAGAGCCACGGTCGATTGGTATCTGGCGACGACCGGCGCTTAACCTACCGGCCCGGCATAAGCCTCAAGGACCTCGGCCGGAGGCCCTTGCAGCGGCATCTTGCCATGGTCCAGCCAAATGGCGCGGTCGCAGAGTTGCCGGACTGTGTCTCCACCATGGGATACAAACAGCAGAGTCTTGCCTGCCTGTTTGAACTGCCGGATTCTGTCGAAGCACTTCACTTGAAAGCGCTGATCGCCCACCCCCAGGACTTCATCGATGATCAGTATGTCCGGGTCCACGTGAACCGCCACCGAAAATGCCAGGCGCATGATCATTCCACTGGAGTAGGTTCGAACCGGATCGTCGATGAAGTCGCGGATTTCGGAGAAATCGACGATGCTCTCCAACACCTGGCCTGTCCTGCTTCGGCTCAGCCCCAGCAACGATGTATTTAGCCGGACGTTCTCCAGCCCCGTGAGGTCGGTGTGGAATCCCGAGCCGAGTTCCAACAGCGCCGCGACGCGTCCTCGTACCGCAACCAAGCCTTCCGAAGGCTTGCACAGGCCCGCTGCCATGCCGAGCAGCGTACTCTTGCCGGCTCCGTTTCGTCCGATCACGGCCATGCTTTCGCCCTGATTCAAGCGGAAGGAGACGTCCTTCAAAGCATAGAAAACATCTCTTTTCCGCTGCTTGAATCGATCCAGCAGGTGGCTCCGCAGAAGTTTGGCCCCGTCTCTCTTGGAATGGGGACACGCTTCATGAGCGCCGCATTGTCGATGAGCGAACTGGTTCCCGTGCTCCAGGCTAGAGTGAAAAAATTGAAGGGGACCAGTCCACACAATACAAAGACGGGGAACTGCGGCCTGTGGCTCGGAAAGATCTTGGTGAAAACGAAGGTCAGCGCAGCCATTGTCACCAAAGGATTCAGCAACGACCACAGAACTCCAAGGGACATGTTGCGGACCGGACCTTGAAATCCTTCTGAATCAGGTTGCTCAACAGAAAACCGTAGTCGCCATTCCACACAGGGCGTTCTTCCCGGCCTGATTATCATGACCGCAGTGCGAAATCCGACGAGACCTGGAAATCCGTATTGTACCGCGCGGCGTTTTATGTGCCAGCGCACCGGACCCGGATGCGCGAGGGGTCCGCCCCTAGCGCCGCCGCGGAAGCCGGTCAGAGCGGAAATCTTGGAAGATACATCCGCAGGTATGGCAGATGCGTGGAAATCCCGTATGATCCGGAAACTGGATCT
>PMYB01000083.1 GCA_003170915.1 Bryobacterales bacterium
AATATCAATGTATCAAGATTTATAGATGTAAGGGAGTAAACCATGAACGTTGCAACGCTAAATCAGTCCGCCGCCGGATTCAAAGTGGCCGATCTTTCCCTGGCCGATTGGGGCCGCAAGGAGATCTCCATCGCCGAGCGGGAAATGCCCGGCCTGATGGCCATCCGCCGCAAGTACGCGAGCGAGCGCCCGCTCGCAGGCGTGCGCATCACCGGCTCGCTGCACATGACCATCCAGACTGCGGTGCTCATCGAGACGCTGGCCGAGTTGGGCGCTTCCGTGCGCTGGGCGAGCTGCAACATCTTCTCCACGCAGGACCACGCGGCGGCGGCCATTGCCGTCACCGGCGTGCCGGTCTTCGCGTGGAAGGGCGAGTCGCTGGAAGACTACTGGTGGTCGACCTACCAGGCCCTCAGCCATCCCGGCGGCCAGGGCCCTCAATTGATCGTCGACGATGGCGGCGACGCCACGCTCCTCATCCACAAAGGCTACGAACTGGAAGAAGGCAGCGACTGGACCCAGACGCCCTCCGCCAGCCACGAAGAGAAAGTGATCAAGGACCTGCTGAAGCAGATCCACGCCGAGGACCCCAATCGCTGGCACGCGATCGCCCGGGAATGGCGCGGCGTGTCTGAAGAGACCACCACCGGCGTACATCGCCTGTACAAGATGCACGAAGCCGGCCAACTGCTGGTCCCGGCCATCAACGTGAACGACTCCGTCACCAAGTCGAAATTCGATAACCTGTACGGCTGCCGCGAGTCTCTCGCCGACGGCATCAAGCGCGCCACCGACGTCATGGTGGCCGGCAAAGTCGCGGTGATCTGCGGCTATGGCGACGTGGGCAAAGGCTCCGCGCAGTCGCTCCGCGGCTTGGGCGCGCGCGTTGTCGTCACCGAAATCGACCCCATCAACGCGCTCCAGGCCGCCATGCAGGGCTTCGAAGTCACCACCGTCGAAGACACGCTCGGCCGCGGCGACATCTACGTCACCTGCACCGGCAACCGCGAAATCATCACGCTGGAGCACATGGCCCGGATGAAGGACCAGGCGATTGTCTGCAACATCGGCCACTTCGATAACGAAATTCAGATGGACCGCCTGAACGCCTCCGCCGCAAAGAAGACCAACATCAAGCCGCAGGTGGATCTGTATACTTTCCCCGATGGCCACGGCATTTTCATTCTGGCCGAAGGCCGTCTGGTCAACCTGGGCTGCGCCACCGGCCACCCCAGCTTCGTCATGAGCAACAGCTTCTCCAACCAGACGCTGGCGCAGATCGATCTCTGGAAGAATCGAGAAGCGTACCAGCCCGGCGTCTACACCCTGCCCAAGAAGCTGGATGAAGAGGTGGCGCGCCTGCACCTGGAAAAGATCGGCGTGAAGCTCACCACGCTCAGGCCCGAGCAGGCCGAGTATCTGGGCGTGCCCGTCGAAGGCCCGTATAAGCCGGACCATTATCGCTATTAGTACGCATGTTAAATTGAAAAACTATACCGCAGGAGGCCAGCTTGGCAGAAACTCAAAAGTATCTTTTTACGTCGGAATCCGTCACCGAAGGTCATCCGGATAAAATTGCCGACCAGATTTCAGACGCCGTTTTGGACGCGGTCCTGGCGGACGACCCCACCGGGCGCGTGGCGTGCGAAGTGCTGGTCACCACCGGCACTTGCATTGTGGCCGGTGAAATCACCACCAAGACCTACGTGGACGTTCAGCGCATCGCGCGCAGCACCATCGACTACGTCGGCTACAACGACGCCACTTATGGGTTCGATGCCCACACCTGCGGCGTGCACAACCTGATCCAGTCGCAATCGCCCGACATTTCGATGGGTGTGGACACGGGCGGCGCCGGCGACCAGGGCATGATGTTCGGCTTCGCCTGCGACGAAACCCCCGAGCTGATGCCGCTCCCCATCATGATGGCCCACAGATTGGTGCAGCGCCTCTCCGTAGCGCGCCGCGAGGGCATCCTGGAGTTTCTCCGCCCCGATGGCAAGAGCCAGGTCTCGGTGGAGTACGTCGATCACAAGCCCAAGCGTATCGAGGCTGTGGTCATCTCCACGCAGCACAGCCCCGATGTTTCCATCGAGGAACTCCGCCAGGAAGTCAAGAAGCACATCATCGACGCGGTGGTTCCTTCCGGCATGGTGGATTCCCAGACCAAGTATCACATCAACCCGACGGGCCGTTTCGTAGTGGGCGGGCCGCACGGCGATACGGGTCTCACCGGCCGCAAGATCATTGTCGACACCTATGGCGGCATGGGCCGTCACGGCGGCGGCGCCTTTTCCGGCAAGGACCCCACCAAGGTGGACCGCTCGGCCTGCTACATGGCCCGCTACATCGCCAAGAACATTGTGGCCTCGAAGCTGGCGACCCGCTGCGAAGTGCAGCTTGCCTACGCCATCGGCGTCGCCGAACCGGTATCCGTGTCTGTGGACACCTTCGGCACCGGCGCGATTCCCGACGACAGGTTCACCGATCTGGTGCGCGAGAATTTCAACTTGACCCCGCGCGCCATCATCGACCACCTGAAGCTCCGCCGCCCGATCTACCGCAAGACTGCCGCCTTCGGCCATTTCGGCCGCACGGAAGACACCTTCACGTGGGAGTTCACCGACAAAGCCGAAGCGTTGAAAGCCCACCACGCCGCCGCCCACGCCCACGCGAAATAAGGTAGCGCCGGTGGTCCTGCCACCGGTGTTTGGAGTTTCTACATTTTCGGGTTGTGGGGCAGATTGTCAATCTGCGGGCCGAGTGGCACTCGGCCCGCGCGGCGTTTGGCAACCGCCGCGCAGGATGGCATCCTGCCCCACACCTGCTTTGACACACAGTAGTGGTACACCGCTGTCAGGGCCTTCCGCACCGCGACGGGCTGGTTCTTGATGACGACGTCGGGACGCGCGCAGCTCCGCTCAGTCCTCAGTCCATCAGCTCCGCCGCCTTCTCATCCAAAAACCATGTCACCCCGCGCCCGTGGTGCGATGCGATCTGCGCCGGATACTGCTTCGGATCGTATTCTTCCTTGAATACCGCCCGCACGGCTTCCGCCTTGTCCGGACCCGTCACCAGGAACACGTTGTGTTTGGCCGCCAGCAACGCGCCCGGCAGCAGCGTCACGCGCCATTGGTTGAACTTCGGCACGAATACCGCCGCCGCAATCCCCTCGCGGTCGTCGATCAAGGGCTCGCCCGGAAACAGGCTGGCGGTGTGCGCGTCCGGGCCCATGCCGCGATGCACCACGTCGAAACGGGGCATCTCGCCCTCTTCCAGGCCGAAGAAATCCCGGATCTCCTCGACGTATCGCGCGGCCGCCGTTTTGGGCGCCATTTCTCCGCAGATGCGGTGGACGTGCCGCTGCGGTATGCGCGCCGGCTTGATCAGGTAATCGTCGGCCAGCTTGTAGTTGCTGGCCGGATCGGTGGGCGGCACCATGCGCTCATCCACCCAAAACAGGTGAACGTGGTCCCAGCGGAGCTTCGCCGCTGCCAACTTCTGGAAAAGCACCTTGGGCGTCGACCCGCCCGATACCGCAAAGGTGACGAACGCCTGGCCGGAAAGCACTTCCTCCAAGAGATTGGTCACGTGATGCGCGCAGGCTTCGGCGGCCGTGGTCGCATCGGGCAGAGCATGCCAGCGGACACTCATTAGTCCGTAGCATACGCGAGACGGGCCGCGGATGCCAGCGTCCGCTCGAACACCGAGTCCCGCCGCACGATCCCCAGTTCCTCGCGCATCAGCAGATAGTCGCTCGGCTGCGGCAGGTTGGTGCAACTCTTCGCGTCATCGACCGCGATGACGAGCCTGTCTTCCTGCCGCGCCAACGCCACGCGAAACCCGTCGCCCGCCAGTTCCACGCTGAGTGAGGCAGGTCCCGGACCTGCCTCCACCACAACCTTCGCGCTGACTCCCGCATCCCGCAACGCGTCCCCAATCCAAGCGCCCATATACCACGCCGCAGTCGCGAACGCCCCGTCATAAACGACTCGCACGCTCGAGATCCGCGCCAGCTTCGCCAGATAGTCGCGATTCTCAAACAGCCGCGCCAGCATCTCCCGCCAGCGTGTCAGCCGGGTCCATGCCAGATCGCCCAGCAGAATTCCGCTCCGGGCCATCTCCGCGAGCAGCCGCAGCGCCCGCTTCGGGTCCGCGAACCCCGCGCTGTCCACCACCACCTTGGCGGCCATCCGCGCGATCGCCCCAAACGGCGGCATCTCGAACAGGCGCGCGCTTCTCGACCACACAATCACGGGGAGGTCCGGCGCCGCCAGCGGCAGCACCACCGATGGCAAATCGGCCAGCGCCGCATCCGAAGCCGTGATCTCGATTTGTTCGCAGCAGATCTGCCGCCGCTGGCCGAACGGCATCCAGCACTGGGCGTACACCCTTTCGGCCAGCGCGCGCTCACCGGCGCCGCTCAGCCGCACCACAATCGTGCGGGCCGGATGCTCGGGCATCAGCGCCGCAATCGTCTCCCCCAGCGCCGCGGCGTCGTCGCTCGCTTCCGCCAGCACCACCAGGGTCAAAGTGCAGGCTCGCAACACGCCCGCGCCGGCTTCGGCCTGCCCTTGCTTACCCAGCGTGATCCACAGGTCAGCCAGTTCGCGCAGAATGTGTTCGGGAGCCACCATTACGGTTTCCTCCACGCGTGCCCGCGCCGCGCCAGCATCTCGTCGGCGGCCGCCGGTCCCCACGTTCCCGCCGCGTAATTCGGGAAATCGAATTTGGTTTCGCGCCACAAGTTTTGAATCGGTTCGACCACGCTCCAGCTCGCCTC
>PMYB01000148.1 GCA_003170915.1 Bryobacterales bacterium
ACTTCTTCGAAGAGTTCATCCGGCGCACCCCAGGTATCGGCCTGATGATGGGCTACCGGGTCGGTGATGCCGAAGACGTATTGCTGAAGGTCGTTCTCCATCTTCCTGCCGACCCAATGGATGGGCGATGCGACTCGAACGTGATCGCAGTGATAACCCTTGAGGCGGTGAGCCAGACTTTCGGTGCGGTTGCCGTAATACAAGTACAGGCGCTTGCACACGTTGGAGTCGTGGTGCCAGCCGTGGATCATGCGTTCCTCGAAGCCGTGGATCGCCCACATGGCCTGCCGCGGCGCGAGCTGAAAATCGCCGGGCTGATCGAACCGGTTGGCGGGGAGCGCCAGGGTGATCTCATCCACGTGCAGCGCGGGCCCAAGGTGCCGGCAGGTTTCCAGGATGGCGGCCGGATCGCTGCGGGGAAAAGTCTCCCACAACGGCTCGGGCAGTTCGAATCGGGGCAGAATATACAGCCCGTCGGGGAGGTCGCGAACGGCGGCGGTGAGGTCGGCAACCCCCTCGCGCGGAAGAAAAATCATGTCCGAGTTGGTGAAGAGCAGCCAGCGGTTTTTGGGATTCGACCGCCGGATGGCGATGTTCCGGGATTGCGGATCGAGGGCGGAGAGGTGGCTCTGCTGGACGATGGGGATCTGACGCGGCCGGGCGCGAAACACGCGCAGCCGCGATTTCGCCGCCGGAGTAAGAGTATCGTAGACCGCCTCTATATAGGTGGGGAGGTCGTCGGGCGTGTTGTAATCGACGAACAGAATCTCGTCATCGGCGTCGGAAAGCACTTCGGCGATGCAGTTCAGGCTGATGGCGGCGCGTTTAGGGAGATTGTAGCCGTGCGAGTCGTTGCGTCCGTACAGAATTACAGAAATCATCGCAGCACAGTTTCTTTCAGATCGAATCCCTCCAGCCCCCAGTCTTGGTGGTTGAAGATCATGGGAGCGTTCAGCCGGTACATTTGCGCGGTCCACATCAAAACTTCCTCGTTGTCCACGAAGGAGAGTCCCTTGGCGGCGATTCGCTCGAACAGCTTGGCTTGTCCCTCGGGTGTCCAGCCGGATCCAGTGCCGTGCTCGATGTGGTAAATGCGCATGGGATCTTCGAGCATCTCCTCGGGCGCCCCACCGTGATGCGCGGTGGCGCAGAGGACCGAATCCAGGTTCATCGAGAACAGGTCGAACTCCGGATAGCCGCGCAGATCGAACCAATGCTGGCGGGCTATGAGGGTGAAATCGCCGCAGGCATTGGTGTGCAGGAAAACCGGGACATTGAAATCGCCAGTCGCGGAGCCGGGACGGACGGCGTTGGGCCGCGGGGCTTCCGTCCAATCGCAGCGGTGCGCGCAAAAGGAGACAGACGCAATAAGTTCCAGAACGTGCGTGCGCCCCGCGGCCAGCGGCAGATCCAGCCGATGCACGGCGCGGCCAGTGGCGGTGAAGGCGGCCAGCACCCGGCCGTGGATGTCGCGCACCTCGAATTGCGCGGGGGCGGCGGTTTCCAAGTCCATGAACAGGGGTCCAGCCCCTTGCTCGGAGGCCGTCACAACCAGTTCGGCGGGACCATTGGCGGTCATGGCGCTGGCGGCCGTATCCCAACGCCACCCGGCGCCCCACGGTTGCGAGAGCGGAGGGCCGGAGGCGCGGCCGGCGTCAAGCCAGCCGCACCAAAACACCTTGATTTCCGCCGGCCCGGCAGAGCGCAGTTCCAGACGGAAGACCTGGGTGTGGCCTGGGGCGCGCGGCACGGAAAAGCGAACGAACTTGAGCGACGCCAGAGTCTGTTGCGCCACGGTTTGCCCGGTGGAATCGACCAGCAGCAGATCGAGCGGGAGCGCCGTTTCACCGCACGGCTCCACCTGCAGCCCCAGCTCGCTCGAGTCGGGCGCCGATGGCGACACAATCACTTCAGCGCCGCTGCGGGCAAGGCGGAACGTTTCCCCTCGGTAATCGTCCGGAGGCCGCCAACCGGCCCCCGGGAGCAGGCCGGAATCCTTGGGGAAAATATCGGCGCCGGGGGGCGTAACAGCTTGAAAGGACCGCCGCCGCGCGAGGTAGGGCAGCGCGTGGCGGACCCACCCGACCACGCCGTCGAATTCGATGTACTGCTTCAGAATGCGCCGCACGCGCGGCGCCACCGGGACGGTGAAAGTCACCAGGCGCCCGCCCTTGGCCAACCGGTCGACGACATGTTGCAGCGCGAGCCAGGCCCCCATGACCCGATTCGTCCGGCGTATGGGCCGCAGGCTGGCCCGGTTGGCGCCGCGACCTTTGCGAAGCCGCTCCCATTCCAATCGAAAGACCCGAAAATCCAGCACGCGCGGGTCCCGGCTGGTGGGCAGGCCGCCGCCGTGCACGCGGAACAACAGGCGCGCGGGCAGCGGCGCGGCAAGCGGCAAGCGGAGACGGCTGCGGCGAGCCACCGTAACGCGCGTCAAAACCTGGTGCCCGTCGCCAACCACTTCGAGATCCAGCGGCTCGCCGCCGGTCCCCGGCCCGGCTTCGAGATCGACCAACAGGGCGGATACCGGTTCCGGCACGCCTTCGAGCAGGAGTTCGGCGCGCTGGCCGGCCCAACGAAAAGGCTCCTGCTTGGTGTAGCGTTCCACGGGAAGCCAGCCCTTGCCGAATAGAATTCCGGAATCGATGGAGGCGATATCGCCGGGGCCCGGCAAGGGGCGGCCATCGGGCGAGACGCTGAACGTGCCCTCGCGGGTGTTGAGGCGGATCAGGTGGGTGCGGCAGTAGGCCAACTGCTCTTCCACGGGAGCGTCCACCGGGACGCCGCTCATGGCGTCGTGACGGTCCATGCGGTACATGCGTCCCGGTTGCAGGCGCTGTTCCGCGAAGAAAGCCGCCAACTCGCTGGAGAACAGAATATCGATGTTGGTGGCCAGCACGAAGCGGCCGCGGGCCCTGCGAATGCCGGCGTTCTTGGCGATCATCTGGTACAGCGCCAGCGCTTCCGCGTGCGCGTAGCGGCGGTGCACTTCCGGCGGAACTTCGATGAATCGGATCTCGCACGGGCCCAGATCCTCCGGCCAATGCAATGCCTCGCGAAGACGCGGGCGGTCGGGCGGTGGATTCCACTCCACCACGATCAGCTCGGAGGGAACCTGGTAGCGCCGGGCCTGGGCAATCCAGCCATTCACGAAAACCTGCATGCGGCCAAGCAGGTTGCCGCCATGGTCGTCATTGCGGGCCGTGACGACTACCGAAAGGTACGGTTCACCGGTGCTGGACATCATCTCAGTTTGGCTGTCAGGCAAAGGTGCCAGCCAAAGGCGCGTTCGAGAGCGCGGAAAAGAGTCTTGGGCATCCAGCGGAAATACCAGACCACCTTGTAGCGGTACTGCACGTATTCCGCGATGACGTAAGGAAAAATGTGATCCACCATGACATCGGTGACGCGGAAGCCATGGTTCTCAAACCACCGGCGGCCTTCGGTGCGCGAACAACTATAGGTCACCGGACACCCGGTCTGCGCTTCCGAGTAATCCGCCACCAGCCGGTCCAGCTTCCAGAACTGCCCCTTGCCGTAAACCAGCAGAATCCAAAAAACCTTCCAGGACCACCGGTTATAGACCATGATCTTGACGGTGCTCTGAGGCGTCACATACTTGCGGATCTCATCGAGCACGCGGTTGGGATCGGGCGTATGGTGAATCACGCCGAATGAGTAGACCAGGTCGTAAGGCTCCACGGGGACGGCTTCGCTGAGCCTTTCGGCGTCCGCCTGGATGAACCGTATGCGGTCTTCCAACCCGAAGACTTTGGCGCGCTGGCGGGCGACTTCGAGCGATTGTTCCGTCAGATCGACGGCCGTGACCTGCGCTCCGGCCCGCGCGAAAGTGATGGTGTCGGTGCCGATCCCGCACCCGATTTCCAGCACCTTCTTTCCGTTCCAGCGATCGAATTCGGCAAATCGCGGGATATGCGGCTCGACGAAGTATTTGCGCGCCTCCACCTCGTCGTAGTATTCGCGAGTTCCGACCGGCTTGGTGGAATGGCGGATATTGCACGGGCGCGAATTCCAGTATGCGCGGACTGCGGCGATGGGCGTGTCTTCAAAAGACGCGGGCATAGTCATGGTTCAGCTTCGGGGTTGGACGCCGAGTTTACAATTATATCTGTTTGCGCCGGGCAAATGCCGCAAACGACACGTCAGCGTCACCATCGCTAACTGGGTGAGCGGGTGTACCAGAAAGCTCGCGTCTTCGAGTTTCGCACTCACAATCTCGGGTTTACCCAACTTTGCACACCGTTCTCAAAACTGACCGGTCCCCAGGGCATCTCCTATGTCGAGAACAGGGAATAGTCGGCGTGGCATTGCCACCCGTGCGCCGACAGCAACTGCCGCAGCCCGGCTTCGATTTCCTTGCCGTGGGTTCCGATGTGCAAGCGCTTCACCTTGGCATCGACCTCGGCGGCAACAGAGGTCAGCGAGGCGAGTTCTTGCCCCTCGATGTCCAAATCGATCAGATCGACGCGGCCGAGTTTCTTGAGAAGATCTCCTATGCCGACGCCCGGTATGCGAATCGATCGCCATCCGCTCTTGTGAAGCAGCGCTTTGAATCCGCAGTACCGGCCATCCGGCCGGGATTCGCCGAATGCTTCGTTGCCCTTGGTCAGGAATTGGCCGTACCAGGCATTTGGCGGGCGGTCATACTGGCCGCCGCGAGGCCCGCCAATACTGAACTCGACCTCCCCCGGCTCGTCGGTCACCGCGGCATTCAACAGGGTGTGCCAGAAATGCTTCTTCATCCAACCATAGACGGTCGATTCCGCCTCGACGGCGATCACGCGACAGCGCAACTTGGGGTTGCACTGCCGCGCCGCGAACACCGCCCGCACCGCCCACCGTCCGAAGCCCGCCCCGAGATGAATTCGTGGCTGATCTGGGTACCGAGGAAGTCCACGTGATAGCCCCGTGGAATCTCGCCGCTATACTGCCGAAAGCGCGAGAACACTTCGTGACGTTGCATAGCTGATGGCCCCCATTGTACCCCTCCAGAAGGTCACCATCTGTGTTGCTCCGCTCCCAGGAAACGCCGCGGCGAGTCAGCGGTGTCGCATCTTCCAGTTCCTGAATGTGTCCCAGGCGGCGATCCGCGGGGCGATCAACCGGTGTTGAGACCCGGATGGGAGAGGCTGAGCCAGAGCGTCCGGCACAACTGGCCGGCTGACATGGCCCGGTAGGTACCACGGTGCAGATAGCGGATTCGGTAGAGCCGTTCGATGACGAGGGCCATTGGAAGAAGCAGCCAACCGGCCAGAATGCGGTTGGGGCTGCACGTCGTCGATCCATTCTTAGGGAAGCGTTCGACGCGGCGTTTGCCGTGAGACATAAAGGTGAAGGTCCAAGCCTCGTGGCCTTGGCCTTCGGCGCAGTGGCGGGAAGGTTTGCCGCAACGGGTACGGCTGAGGGTCGGCGAGCCGGGGAGGAGGTCGCCGGGGACGGGGAAACGGTCAAGGAGATCGAATTTGCGCTGACGCCAGCGGGTCGCCTGCCTGGCGCGCTATCGGTCAATCAACCTTCCGAAACTGCTGGGCTGCCGCCGATTCGGGTCTCTTGCAAGCAAAGAACAGGTATAATGCTTGCTGCGGTTGAATTCACACAAGCAGAGTCGAGAAGGAGGTCAATTATGGCGTTTTGCGGAAGTTGTGGTGCTCCGGTTGAAGGAAAGTTTTGTGCGAAATGTGGTACGCCCATGGATGCGGCCGTTCCGCCGCCGGGCGCCACGCCCGGCGCCGCGCCCGGCGCGGCTGCCACGGGGATGACGGATAACGCGGCTTCAGCGCTGTGCTACGTGCTGGGCCTGATCACGGGTATTCTGTTCCTGGTGCTGGCTCCTTACAACCAGAACAAGACCATACGGTTTCACGCATTTCAATCGATCTTTCTGAATGTCGCGTGGATCCTGTTCTGGATGGTGTTCAACATCGTTTTTGCCGCATTGCATCTGTTCAGCCTGTTGTTTCTGTCTCCGCTGATCGGGCTGGTATTCTTCATCCTGTGGATCTACATGATCATCTCGGCCTACCAGGGGAAGACGGTGGTTCTGCCGGTGATCGGGCCGATCGCGCAAGGGCAGGCCTGAAGCCGGAACTGCGGCGGGCCGCATAGGGTGGGACTCACCAGACGGCAACTTCTGGCCGCCGCGGCGGGTGGCGCAGGGCGCGCGGCGGCGCAGTTCAAGGCCGGTGGCGCGAAACCGCGGACCAAGCCGCCGGTCTGCCTGTACTCCAAGCAGTTGGCGAAGGTGGAGTACGACGATCTGGGCAAGGTGCTTCGCGACCTGGGTTTCGATGGCTGCGATCTCTCGGTGGAACCGGGAGGACACGTGCTTCCGGAACACGCGCAGGCCGACTTGGTGCGCGCGGTGTTGGCTGTCACCGACGTGGGGCTCGACGTTCCCATGTTCACGACCTCGATTACCTCTCCGGCCGACCCCAACATCCGACTCATGGTTAGCATCGGGAACTTCATGGGAGTGCCGCTCTTCCGGCCGGGCGTCTGGAAATACAACGGCGCTTCCGAGATCGAAGCGCGGCTCGCGCAAGTGCAGGGCGAAATCGCGGGACTGGCGTCGGTAGGCCGGGCCTCGGCGATGGCGATGGGCCTCCGCAACGTCGCCGGCGACAACGTGGGCAGCGCCGTATGGGACACCAACCTGATCATTCGCGGTCTGGACCCGCAGTGGGTGGGCTACGATTTCGACCCCGGCTCGGCCACCGCCGCGGGCGGCGTGGACGGCTGGTGGCTGGCGCTGCGCCTGGCGCTGCCGCGGTTGAAGATGGCGACGCTCAACGATTTCAACTGGACCAAAGACGTGAGCGGGGCGTGGAAAGCGACCCCCTGCCCGCTGGGCGAGGGGATGGTGGATTGGTCCAGGTTCTTCGCCACGCTGGCGCGCGTGAAGTTCACGGGGCCGCTTTCGCTCGAGATGGCGTACCGGCCGGCGAAGGAGCTGGATGCCATCGGGCGCGATTTGGAGTTTGTGCGCAAGCAGGTGGCGGCGGCGTACGGATGACGTGGCGCGGGCACTCGTGCCTGCCGCGTCGGCACTCATGCCGACGCTGCCTTCGACACTGTGTCACAGCCGCGCACGAGTGTCGAGACGAGTCTCGACACGGCAGGCACGAGTGCCTGCGCCACATCGGCTGACGCCTCAGTTTTCGGTGGAGTGCAGTCCGCCGGCGCCGGGGCCGAAGGAGATGTTGCCGTGCTGAGGGTCGTCGTCGAGCGGCGTGCCGCAGTTCCAAAGGCAGGCGCCGCAGTGCACGCACTTTTCGCGATCGAAGACGGGGACGCCGCCGGGACCGGGCGCGATGGCTTGGCCGGAGCACATCTCGATACACATCTTGGCGGTGCAGCGCTCGCAGAAATCGGGATAGATGAAGCGCACATGATCGGCGAAGCCGGGCGGCGCCTGCACCTTGCCGCCGATTAAGAGCGCGTCCTGGTGCGAGACCAGCAGTTGGCCGTCGTAGGGAATGGCGGGCCAGCCGCAGCGCTCCATCAGGGCATTGTGGCAACTGACGCCTTTGGCGCGGCATTGCTCGATGATGCGGTCGAGCTCGGCGGCGGGGATCTTGCGGCGGTAGTACTCTTTCAGATCGGGCAGAAGCCGCGGCTCGCCTGCGATGGAGCGCTTACCGCCGGTGAAGCCCGCCAGGGCCATGCCGATGAGGCCGGGAATGAGGCCGCGGTGGAAGCCATCGCGAGCTTTCTCGGCTATTCGCCCTTCCTGCTCGACCCAGCTCGCGCGGCGGCGCGCCACGTAGGTCTGCTCGAGGTTTTCTTTGGTGAGCGGGCGGCCTTCGTGGAGCAACTCGAGGACGGCCTCGGCGAGCTGCGATCCGGTGGTCCAGGCTTCGTCCACGCCGGAGCCGGTGAGCACGTTGGTGCTTCCCGAGCCTTCGCCGATGCGCGCATAGCCCTCGCCGGCCAGGATCGGCTCGCCGCGCCGGCCGGATTCCTGAAGCGACTTGGCGCCCCAGGACCGCAGCTTCGCGCTTTGGAGGTAGCGCCATAGGTAGGGGTGCAGCATGAAGTGCTGCAAGTAGCGGTAGGAGGTGCGCATGGGACTGCGGAACCACGAGGGCACGAAGATGCCGACGGTGGCCACGCGGTCCGGATGGACATATAGAAATCCGAAGATCTCCGGCTCGGGATAGCCGAAGGTGTGGAAGACCGTGCCGGGCTCGAGTGGGGTATCGGACGGCAGATCGACCACCATCTTCATGCCCACGGCCCACTCGCGCTGGTGATGGCCCGGCGGCAGCCCGAATTGATCGTCGAGCTGGCGGCCGACGGCTCCCACCGGCCCGTCGGCTACCACGGTAAGGGCCGCGCGAACATCCATACCGGGCATGAAACCGGCTTCCGGAATGCCATCCCGATCGACGCCCTGATCGCTCAAACGCACGCCGCGGACACACTCATCTTCGACGATCGCGCGCTCGACGGGCATCCCCGGCCAGATCTGCACGGTGCCGGAGGCCATCAATTCCGAGCCGACGAACTGCATGAACTGGCCCAGGGACATCACCAGCCCGCCGTGCTTATGCAGAAAAGCCGGAGTATAAGGCAGCTCGACGCCGTGGTTGCGGTGGAGGCCGAGCGCGCGGACGAGCCGGTCCGCGAGCCGCAGCATGGGCGAACGGCGGCTGGCGCCGGCGGGATCGAGAAGATAGACAACCTTTTCCAGAGTGACGGGCGCGGCCATGGGAATGCTGGCGGCGTCGAGGTGCGGCAGCGAAGCGCGTATGCCGCGTGCGCGAGTGACTACGCCGGAAACACCGAAGGCGATATCGTCGGCGCGCTCGTAGCACACTACCTGGAGCGGCAGGCCGGGGCAGGCAAGACTTTCCAGGGCGGGCGTGCCGTCGGGATTCATGAGCCGCCCGGAAAGCGTGGTCAGGAAGCCGGCCGTCGCGGGGCCGAAGCCCACGCAGACGATATCGACGTCCAGGGTCTGGCGGTCTATGGCCGGCTGGGTCATGCGGGGTAATCCAGCGCTTCGGGAATCATGACTTTGGTGAGGGCTTCGGCGGCGCGGTCTTTGGCGAGTTGCGATCCGGTGAGGCAACCATCCAAGCGAGTACGGAGGCGAGAGAACTGGTCGAGCCCTTCGAAGCGCACGCAAGGGCCGGCCTTGGGGGCGTGCGCGCCATCCTGCTCGATGACATCGGTGTAGCCGCGCGCGAGGCTTGCCATGCCGGGGATGAGGCTTTCCATGGCATCGAGGTCGCCGGCCTGGTAGCAGGTGGCGCAGCCCTCGGTGTCCCATGCGGGATGGCGGTTGTAGCCGAACACCAGCTCGGCACAGACGCGGCCCACTTCACCGGCCGAGCGCGCCGATTGCACATGGCACAGGTCGGTGAGGAAGGCCAGCAAGCCGGGAAGACCTTCGGCGACGGTGGGGTTGGCGGGGCCTTGGGTTTCGAGTTCGAGCAGATCGAGAATCTGGCAGCGGGCGGAGAGCAGCCAGCAGAGGGCGTCGGCCAAGGGGAAAGTGACGCCCTGGCGGGCGGTTTGGTAGAGCTTGGCGCCATCGGCATCGGTGGCTTTGAGCAGGTGCTGGAGGGTCCAGAGCCACATTTGCATGGCGGTGGCGAGGGCGCAGGCGCCCGTGCCGGGGCGATCATTGGCGATGAGGCGCATTTCGCGGATCCATTCGCGGAACTGGGCGAGGAACAGCTCGTCGGTCATGGTGACGCTAAGCTGGCGGCGCTGTACGACCTCGGGGCCTTCGTAGGTGGCCTCCAACTGGCAATCCATCCACTTCTGGCCGAGGAAACCGGGGCAGTCTTCGGTGACGCCGTAGCCGCCCATCAGGCTGACGGCTTCGCGCATCATGCTGGCGCCGTGGCCGGTGTTCCATAGCTTGGTGGCGGGGCAGAGGACATTGGCCACGGAATCGAGGAGGGCGAATTGGACTAGGGGGGCAGGTTGGGAAGTTGAGCCACTGTGCAGGTAGTTTAGGGCTTCTTTCTGCACGGGGCGCATGGCTTTGAATAGAGCCGTGCCGCCGGTGATACCGCGCGCCGCGAAGATCTCGTTGCGCTGAATTTCGAGCGGATCGAGTTGGTCGAATGTGCGGGCGGCCGCAAATCCCAGTGCGGCGCTGGCTTCGCCGGTGGCCCATACATCCACCAGCCGGTGGACCGCATCCTGCTTGAGCTGGAGGCCGAGCTCGTAGCGGGGTGAGCCGGGGGTGATTCCGCCGCCGCGGAACCGGTTGCGGTGATAGCGGATCACAGGCTCGACCGCGGAGAGCAGCTTGGCAGAGGTCATGATGCCGACGGTGACGCGGGTGCGGCGGAAAACGGCTTCGATGATCTCGCCATGGTTGTAGCGCGGGACGATCTGCCCATCCTTGAGGCTGTAGCCGCCGATGATGCGGCTGGCGGGAATGCGCAGGCTGAAGATGGGATCGCGGGTGGAGGAGAGTTGGTGGACCAGCTTGCGGGTGGGCGTGCCGCGGTCGAAGGTGCCGGGGTCGGTCTCCTCGAGGATCACCATGCAGGTTCCCTTGATGCGCGGGTCGTCGGAATCCACGGCGGCGGTGACGAAGTTGGCGAACCCCATGTTGGTGATGAAGCGGCCGCGCTTTTCGACCTGCAGGATCGGCTCTTCGCCCTCGTTCCACTCGGCCACCTTCACCTTGCCGCCGAGCATGCCGGTTTCGACCCCCACGTAAGGGATTGGCTCGGTGAGGCAAAAGGCGCCGCGCCAGGGTTGGCGGTCCTCGCCGGGTTGTGCGGGGGCGCAGCGAGACATATAGTAGTCGCGCTGCTCGGGGGTGCCGCGTTCGTGGATGGGGGAGAGCGCCAGGCAACCGGCCAGGCTGCCGGTAGCGGAGCCTGCATCGACCCAGGACAGCTCGAAGGCCACCAGCGCCAGCGCGAGGTTCTTAGGTCCCTCGATGAAACCGCCCTGGCCAGGGTCCATGAAAACGCCGGTGATGCCGGATTCGTCGAAGGCCTGAAGGAGGGCGTTCTTGTCGGGGGTCCATTCGTGGGTGTTGCGGGCGCCTTGGGCTACCAGGCGGGCGACCGGGCCGCGCGCGACGGCGCGCACGGACTGCACCAGCATCTGCAAGTCATAGCGGTCGGAGAAGCGCCACAAAATCTGCCGGACGTCATCGCCCGGCAGGGCGCGCAGGTACTCGGTGGGGTGTTCTAGGGTCATGGATGGCGTCCTTTACTGGCCGGGGGCCGGGGGCCGGAAGGCAGCGGGTTCCGGAAATGACGAAACGGACCCAATTTGGGGGTAACTTCTGGTAAATCAAGGGCTGCGGAGGCGGCGGGGATCGAGGATGGAGGAACAAAGCCAATCGGGAGAGAATGGCGGAACGAAGCCAATCGGAGTTCTCGAATGGTGTGCCAGCGGGTATCTATCACCGTCTCCAGTGTAGCGCGAGGCGGGAGGGGATTTCAGTTAAGTGGTTGATCCTATTCGGGGAAGGGGTGGTGAATGAAAAAGGTTTGGCGGGCGCAATAGGCGCGGGGTGGGCGCGGAATGGTAGAGCTCGTCGACTTGCCGCCAACGTTCCGGGCCCATGGCGCGTGCCCCGCGGCCAAAGTATATCACCGAGTAAGGCAAGTGGACATTGCGCGCTCCTTACACGCCAAAAAAAATTCAAATCGATTATCCTTTCTGCCTCGATTTTCCGGTTAGCCCTGTGAGGGAGGAGACGATGAGCATCGCAGGCTAGGTAGGAACGGCGGCGCCGAGCACCATTCTCCAGGCCGGAGACAGCAGAGAAATAAACCGTCGGCACACCGGTTCGTGCTTCCCGTATCGGCTGTCTGCCTCCCCAAAGGAGAAAACGATGAAAACGCGGAAAATCTTTATGCGATTCACTTCGGGTCTCAAAGACCTGAGACACTGCATGGCATGGGGGATGATTTCCCTGGCCCTGTGCATGCTGACGTTGGGCGTCTCTGCCATTGCTCAACAACCCACCATCACCACAATCGACGCTCCGCACGCAGGCGCTATCAGCGGCTACGGCACGGAGGCCATCGCCATCTGCCCGGCGGGGCAAATCGTGGGGTTCTACGCAGACTATGGCAATGCGATGCACGCCTACGTGCGCACTACCGACGGCAAGATCACTACGTTCGACGTCCCGGGCGCGCAAGGTCAAGGCGGGGCAATCCCCTTCCCCGCCGTTGGGACCACTCCGGGCACCTACGCCGTTGCCGCCGACGCGTGCGGAGCGATCACGGGATATTACACTGACACGCGCAATGTGGCCCATGGCTACTTGCGCGCTGCCGACGGCACACTCACCGTGTTCGACGCTCCGCACGCGGGCGCTGGCTACCTCCAGGGCACCTATGCCGGGAACCTGAGCCTGTCGGGGGGAGCGATTGCGGGTGACTACGTCGACGCGACCGGTATGTATCACGGCTTCCTGCGCGCTGGCAACGGCGCCATCACCGAGTTCGATGTCCCAGCCGCTGCCAAAGGCCCTGGTCTGGGCACGACGACTGCCTGGGCCCAGTGCATCAACCCGGCTGGCGCGATCACGGGATATTACATGGACGAGAACGGTGCGGTTCACGGCTACGTGCGCGCACCCGACGGTACGATCACAACGTTCGACGCTCCGGGTGCGGGCACGGGCTCCGGCCTGGGGACTTACACCTGGGCCATCAACCCGGCGGGGACAACCGTGGGGGTCTCCCAGGATAACAACGGCGTCTATCACGGCTTGCTGCGCACGGCCGACGGCAAGATCACTCTATTTGACATTAAGGGCGCGGGCACTGGCGCCGGCCAAGGTACCCAGGCCGAGGGCATCGACCCAGCAGGCGTAGTCACGGGATATTACACGGACGCGAACAATGTGTCTCATGGTTACGTGCGCGCGGTTGACGGCACGTTCACTTTCTTCGACGTTCCGGCCGCGGGCACGGGACCCGGTCAGGGCACCTTCCCCATGACCAACAACCCAGGGGACGCGGTCGTCGGATATTACGTGGACGGCAACAACGTATGGCACGGCTTCGTGCGGAAGTAAGCCTCAGCGGAAGTTCTCCACCAGCATCAGGTCGTTGACGGAGGGTTCCGCCCTGAAATAGAGGATCGTACGGCCGTCGCGAGAGGCTGTGAGGCCGAGCCGGACGTCGCCGAGATTTCGAGCCACGCTCGTGGACCTGCCAGTGGCGAAGTCGTAGAACTGGAGCCGTGCATCGCCCGCAGGTTGGTCGATATAGTAAATGCCCTTTTCGAGCACCGTGAACGCACGCTGAATGACCCCGTCCAGCACCTTGACAGGTTGGCCGCCGGAAGCCGGAATGCGCCACAAGGCACTCGGCGCGCCCTCCGTCTGCGTGTAATACACGTAAGCGCCGTCTGGCGAGTCGAAGGCCACGAAGCCGGTGTTGGTGGTGACCTGCACTGGCTCCCCACCAGCCGCGGAGACCTTCCAGATCCGATGCTCTCCGGTTCGATTGGAGCTGAAGTAGATCCACTTGCCGTCGCGCGAGAAGCTGGGGACTTGGTTGTCGGCCGGATCGGAGGTGAGGCGGTGCGGCTTGCCACCCACGGCGGGGATCACATGAATCTGGTAGTGGCCTTCGAGATTGGCATCGAACGCAATCAGTTGGCCGTCGGGCGACCAGCGGGGGGTGCCTGTTCTGCGACTGCCCGCTGTGGCGGCCATTGAAGTGAGTTGGACGGCGTTCGAGCCGTCGGGATCGGCGAGCCAGACCTCGGCTGGTCCGGAGCGATCGGACTCAAAAGCGACGCGGCGGCCGTCGGGGGAGAGTTGGGGGTTCGCGTCCACCCGCGTGGAGCCGATGGCAAGGATGGGCGCGGAAGACGCCGGAGCGCCCGGGGCGGAGGTCTCGATGCGCCAGATACTCCCGATTTCGATGTAGCGAACAAAGACCAGCCGGGACGGTCTGCCGGGCTGTGGGCGCGATACCGCGGGCATTATCCCGTCCTCGCCCACGAAGGGGAGGCGTGCCGGCGGGGAACCGCCCGGAATTGCCGCCCTCCATAGGCTTCTCCCGCTTGAATAGAGAATCTCCTTGCCGTCGGGCATCCACGCCAGGGAACCGGCGTACCACATCAGGTAACCGACCTTCAGCGTGAGGCGCCTGGGTTCGCCGCTGGGCGTCAGACCTTTCCCCAAGGGCAGCAGGTAAAGCTCATGACCGGGGAACGAAATGACGCGCTTAAAAACCAACCAACGGCCGTCGGGCGAGACCTCCGGGTTGACATCGCCGGACACATGGGGCGGGGGGTTGGTTAGCTGCCTCTTCTCTCCGGTCGCGAGTGAAACCACGAACAAAGCCTCGGGCTTCTCCTCGCCCAGGGAATCCGTCACCACCACACAGTCGCTGTCGGGACACCAGGCAAGGAACGTCTGATTCCAGTAGCTCTCACCCAGCCGGATCTCGGCCAGTCTGCGTTCCGGCCCGCCCAGAGGAGGGATCAACCGCAATTCGCTTCTGCCGGTTTGCAGCACGGGTGCTCCGCGAAGCGATACCAGCGACGACGGTTCGCTGCGGAGGAAGGCAATCCAGCGGCCGTCGGGCGACCATACCGGATCGTAATCGATGCTGGAGTCGATGGTCAGCCGCAAGGGCGGGCCGGCGCCGATCTGTTGCACGTAGATGTCGAAGTTATCCTGCCTGAGGCCATTCCACGCGAATGCTACGTGGTCGCCGTCGGGAGAAAACGAAGGATAACTTTTAACACCGGGTACGGTGACGAGCTCGACCGCCCGAGGCGGCTCCTCCGGCTGCCGGGGCCACCACATCCGCCACGCGAAAAAACCCGCAACCAGCAGCACTGGCAGCAGGGCCGCCCAAACCCAGCGCCGGCGCGGCGGCGCCGTTTTCATGGCCGCCGCGCCCGAATCCGACTCCTCCTTCACTTCTTCCAGCGCGACCTTAAGGTCATCCATGTGCTGGAAGCGCCGCTCGGGGTTCTTGCGCAGGCATCGCGTGATGATCCTTTCCAGCTCCTGCGGGATCTCTTTGCGCAGCGTACTTGCCGGCTCCGGCTCGTCCTTCAGGATCGCGGAGAGAATCGAGAGCTTGCTGACACCGCGAAACGCACGCCGCCCGGTCACCATTTCGTAGAGCACGGCGCCGAACGAAAAAATGTCGCTGCGCGCATCCACCGGCTTGCCCTCTGCCTGCTCGGGTGACATGTAGGCGGTCGTGCCTACGATCATGCCCTCTTCCGTCCGCGGCCTGGCGGTGCGGGCCTGTTCTTCCTCGCTCGAGGCAGGTTCCTCCATCTTGGCCAGGCCGAAATCCAGTACCTTCACGCCCGATTCGGTCACCAGCACGTTGCCGGGCTTCAGGTCCCGGTGTACGATCCCCTTGCGGTGCGCCGCCTCCAGGGCATCCGCCACCTGGATGGCCAGCCGAAGCGCCTGCGCCACCGGCATCGGACCATGCAAGGGCTGGCCTTCCACATACTCCATCACCAGGTAGTTCGGCCCTACGTCGTAGAGCGTGCAAATGTGCGGATGGTTCAGCGCCGCCACCGCGCGGGCTTCACGCTCGAACCGGGCATTGAACCGCGCCTCGGAAACCTTGATGGCGACCATGCGGTTGAGGCGCGTGTCCAGGGCCTGGTAGACCGTGCCCATCCCGCCCGCGCCGATAACGCCCACGATCTGATAGGGGCCTAACTGCAAAGGACGATTGAGCACACCGCTTTCGGTCTGATCGAGGAGAGAGCGGACCTCGCACCGCAGTTCCTCGTCCTCCGGGCAGGCCTCTCGCAGGAACGCATCCCGCGCCGGCTCCTCCCGCTCCAGAGCGGAGTTGTAGAGCAGCTCGACCTGCCGCCAACGATCCGGGCGCATGGCGTACTCCGCACGCAATTATACCGCGCGGCAATTTGGATCAGGCCCGGAAGTATAATTGGCTTGAAATACTGTGCCGTCCTCTTCGGTGGAAATATCCCGGCTGCTGCGCGCTTGGGGTGATGGCGACCAGGCGGCCCTCAACCAACTGACGCCATTGGTCTACGCCGAACTGCACCAGATCGCCCACCAGCACATGCGCCAGCAGCTTCCCGGGCAAACCCTCCAGACCACGGCGCTGGTCAACGAGGCCTATCTTCGTTTGGTGGATGTCGAGGATGTGCGCTGGCAGGATCGCACGCNNCTGGATGAGTCCATGGATGCCTCTCCGCAAAGTAGCGAGGACCTGATCGCCCTGGATGATGCCCTCAATGCCCTGGAAGAAATGGACCCGCGCAAGGCCCGCGTGGTCGAACTGCGCTTTTTCGCCGGCTTGAGCGTGGAGCAGACCGCCGAGGCACTGAAGATTTCCGCTCCGAGCGTGAAGCGGGACTGGAAGCTGGCTAGAGCCTGGCTGACCCGCGAGCTATCTCGGCGGTGATGGGATCCGTACCATCGAAAAGACAGGCTGTACAAGCTGGTGTATCGTCCTAAGTTCGGCAGTGGCCAGCCACTCGGAAGGTGGCGCGCACAGAGCGCGTCCTGTCGAGAGCCGGACCCCGATCGGCGCCAACTTTGGCGGGCATGGCCGAGGTGCACCCCAAGCGGTGGTTTTCAGCCAGGGGTTTCACGCTCGCTATGACATAAGTTATCCATTCTCCTATTACTAGGGGTTGGCACGTGGTTTGCACATTACACAGCCGGAAGTATTGGAGGTTGATATGAATCGGACAGTGCAGACAAGGTCGTTCAGATCCGCGATGCCGGCGCTTGCTCTTGGCGCGGTCCTGATGTTGCTTGGCCCTACAGCCGCATTGGCCCAGCGCGGCAGCGTGGGACGCGGTGGGCACTCTGGCGGCAGTTATTCCGGCCGTTCGTTCTCAGGAGGGGGTGGACGCCGCTATTCTGCCCCGTCCTACTCGGGCCGTAGCTATTCCGGCGGTGGGCGCAGCTATGCTGCCCCCTATGCGGGCCGCAGCTATTCCGGCGGGCGCAGCTACTACGGCGGCGGATACTACGGTGGAGGAGGCGGTTACTACCCTGGCCGGTTCTACGCCGGCCGAGGGTATTACTACGGTGGCCGCTTTTGGGCTCGTCCCTACTTTGGCATCGGGGTCGGCATCCCGTTCGGCTGGGGTCACTATTCGGGTTCGGGGTGTGGCTACTATGACGGATACGGTTATTGGCAGCCAGCTCCGTGTTATCCGAACCTCTACTCGGGCTATTGATCGAATCGCTATCCGACGAATTCAAGAGGAGGCGTCCGCTGGGGCTTCTTGACGAAGGCGTGCTGGTCCAGTGCGGGAAGGCAGGCGGCACCGCCCAATGCC
>PMYB01000105.1 GCA_003170915.1 Bryobacterales bacterium
TTCTTCTGTTCCAGGATCTTCATCATGGTCATGACCGTGGTGTAGGCCACTTTGCGCCGCTCCAGCAACGCCTCATAAACGTCGCGGACGGTGGCGCGGTCGCGCTCCCAGACGATCTTCATGATTTCCAGTTCCTGCCCGGTGAGGGTCGAACTCGGCCGCCTCATACTAATTAATTAGTACTAATTGAAGTGGATGTCAAGAGAAAAATGAGCGTGTGTAGAGGCCGAAGGCGGATACCCGTTTTGTTGCGTTTTCGGAACTTTGGGGGTGTCGGCCGCGAGATTGTACGCCCTAAGGCAATTTCCTCAAGAGATTCAGGGAACAGATGGCGAAGGTCTGTGTCATAATCTAACCAGTGAAGCTGGCCTTTGATGAAGTGAAGGCGACTCAAGCGGCAGCTTTGTTTCTGAAGTTGGCCGGTTGTCCGCTGAACTACGTGGCATTGATCAAACTTCTCTACAAGGCTGATAGAGAGGCGATTCGGCGGTTTGGTCTTCCGATCACAACCGACAACTACGCCGCGATGAAGCTCGGCCCCGTTACGAGTCGCATCTACGACCGCATCAAAATGAGCGCAATGCCGAATGCCCATCCGACATTCTGGGCTACCCACATCCAACGATCAAAGGATCCCCACGAGGTCATCTTAAAGCGCGACCCCGGAGACTCTGAACTATCCAAGGCCGAAGAGAATCTCATCGCAGAGATTTTTGCGGCAGATGGGGCCAAGGACCGTTTCGAATTGGCCGGCGAATGCCACCGAGATTTTCCAGAATGGAATGATCCGGGAGAGACCTCAACTCCTATCGATATATCCGATATCGTCTTCGCGCTTGGCCTTTCGGAAGAGGAAGCCGCTCATGTGGCGACTTTGATCGAGGTGCAGCGGGCTGCTTTCGATCTGGCGACGTAGAACGTGCCCTTCCACGCTGGCCAGACATATCTCTTTCCCCTTAACGATGACACGCGCAGGGAGCACCTTTGGATCATTGCCACCGAACCTGACGCCGATGGCCAATTCGCTACCGCTAGCTTCACGAGCCTCAAGGGGGCGAAGGACCAGACCGGCACGTTTTTGAAGGATGAGCACCCATTCATAAAGTGGGATACCTGCATCCTCTATTCGTTGGCTGAAATCACTACCACCAAAACGCTACAAGCGTACCTGGATTGCGGAAGTGCCAAGATGCACCAGAACGCTCCTGCCGCTATGCTGCGGTTGATCCTCGATGGTTTCGACGCGTCTGATTTCACGAAGAACAGGGTTCGCCAATTCATCCGGGAATACAAGCGGGCGACGCGGGACCCGGAAGCCCCAAAATGAAGGGGCCACGTCCAGCTACAAACGGCCGAGTGCGACGGCGATGGCTTCCATCAGTTGGTTCACCGTGTAGGGCTTTTCCAGAAGACCGGCCATATCTTTCCCGGCGAAATGCCGCGCCGCCTCGAGTTCGCCGTAGCCCGTCGATATGATTACGGGGACACCCGGGCGGATGGCTTTCATGCGGTCCAGAGCCTCCTCTCCACCCATGACGGCCATGGCCATGTCCAGAATGACGGCGGTGATGCTGTCCCGATGTTCCTGAAATAACCGAACGCCCTCGGCGCCATTTTCCGCCAGGAGCACACGCCAGCCGTTGCGCTCGAGCGCCGATTGGGCCAGGCGCCGCAGCGCTTCCTCATCGTCTATGAAAAGAATCGTGCCGCCGGCGGGGGTTTCGGTGGGCTGCATCCGAGGGCCGCGGTCCGCCGCCTGGGCCGCAACTGCCGGGAACAGGACCTGAAACGAACTCCCACGGCCGGGGCTTGAGTATACGCGTATGGCGCCCTTTTGGGTCCTCACGATGCCGGACACCGCCGCCAGGCCCAAACCCCTGCCCTGGAACTTAGTGGTGAAGAAGGGATCGAAGATCTTGTTCCTGGTGGCCTCATCCATACCCGAGCCGGTATCGCGAACCTCGATGCCGGCATAAGAGCCTGGGCTCAGTTGATCGTTGGGAAACTCTCTTCGGATCTCCTCCGCATCCAGATTGCGAGTTTCCGTCCGGATCACCACCGCGCCCGGGTTACCCTCTCCAATGGCCTCCGCGCCATTGACGATCAGATTCATAACGAGTTGCTGAATCTGCCCCGGATCGGCCTCGACGGCGGGGAGGCCCGCTCCGAGTTCCAGTTGGATGTCCACCATCTTGGGGATGGAAGTGTGTATCAGCGGCTCGATTTCCCGGACCAGTTGCGACAGGTCGATTCGCTCCAACACAAACCGGCCCTTGCCCGCGTAGGCCAGCAACTGGCGCGTCAGATCCGCCGCGCGTTCGCTGGCGCTCACAATTTCGCGGAAGTATCTGCGGATGGGAGCGGAGTCGGGGAGTTCCGCCAGTCCCAGACTGGCGTTGCCCAGGATCCCGGTAAGCAGGTTATTGAAGTCGTGCGCGATGCCCCCGGCGAGTAAGCCCAGGCTCTCCAACTTTTGAGTGTGCTGGAGGTGGCGTTCGAACCTTTTGCGGTCGGTAATGTCGCGAATGTTGAGTTGAATTACGTTGCGTTCTCCTTCCGCGTACTCGTTCGCCACCAGCTCCACATGCACCGCGCGTTGGCTCTTGGATTTCAGCAGCAGGTCGGGGAAGCGCGCCACGTCGTGCACACGCATCCGCTCCAGCGTGGATTTCACATCGGGAAGGTCGCGGAGAGGTTCCGTTTCCCACCATCTCCCGCCCACCAGTTCCTCGCGCCGGTAGCCGAACAGAGCTTCGAGGTGCGGGTTTGCATCGGTGACTTCGCCGGTGTCTCGATCCGCTATTAAGATGCCGTCTTTGGCGGCCTCGAACAACCGGCGGTATCGGGCCTCTGCGGCGAGCTTGCGCTCGGTGATGTCCTCGAACGCGAGCAGGATCAGTCCGGCCTCTTCCCGCTCGATGCGGCGCGCGTTCAACAATAGCGTCTTGCGGCCGATCCGTTCGAAATCGCGCTCGATCTCCACGTCCTCGATGCTGGAATCCGTTTGAGCCACGCGACCGAGTAAGTCGCGGAGCTTGGGGAAGTCGAACTGGCCTCCGCCCACCTCGTAAATCGGTTTCTTCAGGTTTTCTTCCGGCGACGTGCGGAAGGTTTGAAAGAAGGCCTTGTTGGCCGTCTCGATTCTCAACTCCGAATCGAGCACGATCAAAGGTTCGCGGATCGTCTCGACGATGGCCGACGCGTAATCCCGCGCGTGCCTTACCTGCTCCAGAGTCTTCTTCGACTGATCGATGTCGATCAACTGGAGGACGGCGCCTTCGATCCGATTCTCGCTGGTGCGGTAGGGCCGCACTCGAAGGGAGTACCACCGTCCCTCGCGATCTTGCACCTCCCGCTCGTCGGGAGCGAGTGTGGCGACGACTTCCGAGATAATCTCTTCCAACTGGGGTAAGTTAATCCTGGGCTGCAGGTCGGAAACCGGTCTCCCGATATCGGTCGAGATCAAGTTGAGCAGCTTTTCCGACACTTGCGTAAAGCGCCGGATGCGCAGGGATGCGTCCAGCATCAGAATGGGAGTTTGCAGGCTGGCCAGCAGGTTGAGCAGGTCGTCGGTCAGGATCTTGAGTTCCGCGTTGCGGCCCTCCATTTCCGCATTGAGAGTATGCAGTTCCTCGTTGGAGGCTTGCAGCTCCTCCTTGGCGGTCTGCAACTCCTCGTTGGAACTCAGCAGCTCTTCATTGGTAGATTGCGCTTCCTCGTTGGCCGACCGGAGTTCCTCGATGATGGATTGCAGATACCGGCGCGTGGAGGTCAGTTCCGTTTCCAACTGGGAAATGCGCCCCAGGGAATCGGGCGTCTCCTCCGGATTCGCCGTCCCATCCGTAGAGGCCGCCCCGGCTCGCGGATCGTCCTCGAAGGAGATCAGGAAGTGTCGCCCTATCTCGGAGGTTGAGAGCGGTGTAACGGCCAGGGCGATGGTCCGCGGCACCCCGAGGGAGACCGGGATGCCTTCCACCCGGACGCCCATGTTCTTTTGGCGCGCCTCTTCGAGGGCCGCGCCCACATGCAACACCACATCCTCGCGCAACATGCGGAACAGACCCAGATCGGCTTCGCCCGCGTGCGGGGCAAGGTACGGCCCCACGTGTCCGCGGAACTCGACAATGGAAAAATTGTCGTCGATCACCACTGAAGGCGGCGCGTATTCGGCCAGCAGCAAGCGATCCACCTGCTTTTGCAAAGGGCTGAGCGGAGCGCCCTCTCGCACCTTGGATGCGTCAGTGGGCGGATTTTCGTCCTGCCTGAAGACCGGGAACATGGCTACACGGGCGGGCAGTTCGAATCCATGCCGGTCCGACGACGGTTTCCGGGCGTAAATCTTGTGCTGGCTATCGAGCGGAGTAAAGTACTCCGCCAGGCTCCCGGGAGTCTCCGTGCTGCCGAGCACCAGACAGCCTTCGGGCTGCAATGCGTAGAACAGCGTACCGATGACGCGTTGCTGCAAAGCCGGTCCCAGATAGATCAACAGATTCCGGCAACTGATCAGATCCATGCGGGAAAACGGAGGGTCGGCGGCCAGGTTATGAACGGCAAAAACACACCGGTCCCGAATCGGGCGGACGATCTGGTATCCCGCGTCCACTGCCACGAAAAAGCGCTTCAACCGCTCGGCGGATATCGCGGCCGAACTGCTGGGACTGACGATGCCGGCCCGGGCCTTCTGGATGCTCCTCTCGCTGGCATCGGTGCCGAAGATGTGCATCGGAAAGTCCAGTCCGGCGTCTTGCATGTATTCGATGAGGCAGATGGCGATGGAATAAACCTCGTCGCCCGTCGAGCATCCCGGAACCCAGATCCGGATTGGCTGGCCCGGTTGCCGTTCCCGGACAATCGCGGGAAAGACGCTCTCTTTCAGCGCCTCGAAGACAGACGGGTCGCGAAAGAACTCGGTGACACTGATGAGCAGGTCCTCGGAGAGTGCCCGGACTTCGGCGGGGTTTTGTTGGAGTATCCGAAAGTAGTGATCGGGATCGCCGGCCTTCTGCAAGACGATCCGCCGCTCCATCCGGCGCAAAAGCGTGTTCGGCTTGTATTGTGAAAAGTCTACTCCGACCGTGGTCTTGAGCAGCCCTAAGATCTTCTGAAATGCGCGCGTCTCCTGGAAGTCGGGCGCCGCGCCATCCCTGCGGTATGGATGACCTGCAATAGCGGCCAGTTCCTTGGCAATTCCGTCCGGGGGCAAAACGAAATCCACCACCCCCGCGACGACGGCGTTTCGCGGCATCCCGTCGAACTTGGCGGATTCATCCTGGGCGAACGTAATCCCTCCCTCCGATTTGATGGCCTTCAGGCCGAGAGTGCCGTCGGTGGCCGCTCCGGACAGGATGACTCCAATAGCCTTGCCCTTCTGATCCGCCGCCAGAGAGCACAAAAAGGAGTCGATCGGCATGTATCGTTCGCCGGCTTCGGGACGCGGCGTCAGGCTGAGAGCGCCTCGCGCGATAGTCATGTTCGCGTTGGGAGGAATCACGTAGATCCGATTCGGAAGCACCACGGTCCCCTGCGATACTTCGACCACCGGCAGTTTCGTCCGGTGGCCGAGCAGCTCGACCAGCGCGCTGGTGTGGTGCGGGTCGAGATGCTGGATGAGCACGAACGCCATCCCGGTGTCGCTTGGGAGGGCATTCAGCAATTCGCCAAACGCCTCGAAGCCTCCCGCCGAAGCTCCTATCCCGACTACGGTGGATGCCGCGGCGTGCGACGAATCGGGGTCGCCGGCGTACGGCGCGCCGGTGGCCTCCTGGCCGGCGCCGCTCGGGGCAGACCCATCCTCTGGGGGTTTATCCGTTTGGGCCATGAGGTAACCTCTTCCGGTCGCGGCGACCGTAAGCCATCGTAACGCAACTAACGCCGCAGTGGGGCAGGCCAGGGGCTGGGCTGGGGTTCCGATTATTGCTATTGTGGGAAGTCGCAGAAAGGTGCGATTAAGGAGGACATTTATGAAGCGAATCGTCTTGATGCTCGTCAGCCTGTTGGTCGTGTTCCTGTCCACGGGTTGCGGCCCCAGCGACGTAGAGAAGCGTGCCCAGCAGGTGGCCCAGGCCAAGGACGACGCGTTGAAACTGCGCCAGCAATTGGCCCAGGCCAAGTCCGGCGCCGATGCCGAAAACGTGCGCCAGCAGATCATGAAGGTGCTCAGCGACGCCAGTCTGACCGTGGAGTCCATCCACTTTACCGAAGCCGAGCTGAAGGATTACGTGAAGGCGGCCAGCGCCGCGGAAAAGCCGGCTGCCCCGCCGCCGCCCAAGAAGGCCAAGGCGGTGCGTCACACCAAAGCCAAGCGCAAGGGGTGAACCGCCCCAGCGGTTCGGTAAGGTCCCTCGCGCTTCGGGTGCCCAATGGCACGGGGCTGAATCCCACAGGAGAGCTCGTGAGGAGGTTGCCCGAGCGGCCAGGCATGACGCGACCCACACCGTCGCCGACGCCGAGTCTGGGACAAATGCTGAACGGCTGAGATCTCAGTCGTTGGGAAGGGTCTTCAGCCATGAGCAGGCCAGCAGTTGGGAGTCGGTGGTCACCAGTGTGAGGTCGAAGACCAAGGCGGTGGCGGCCAGAAAGATATCCCCAAGATCGGATTGGGGAAGCTCGATTCTCGAAGCGTCCGCGGCAACGGCAAAAGTGAATGGCGCCTCCCGGAGTGGAACCTGGGCCATCACGTCATCGAGCCATTGCGCAAAGCCTTGCCGTACGCGAAGGCGTTTCCGCCGCACCAAGTGGTGCGCTTCCCAAATCGACACTGGCGATAGATACAGTTCGTTGCCGGCCCGTTGGAGTTCGCGCCGAACTCTTCGACCCAGCTTCTCGGGACAATGAAGGGCCCAAATCCAGATGTGCGTGTCGAGGAGTAATCTCATTTCCGAACCGTCCAGCGGCTAAATGCTCCAACAGGTTCGGTGATGTCACCGGAGATCTCGACGGAGTGTTTCGCACACCCTAGCCAGGAGGACACCGTTTCCGGAATGGTCGGAACCACCTCGGCGACCGGACGCCCGAATCTTGTGACCCGAATGGGCGCGCCGGTCCGTCGCACGTCCTCCAGGACGGCCAGACACGTCGCCTTGAACTTGGAAATCGCGATCTCTCGCATATTCAATTCGTACCATAGTCCAATACCATGGTCCGCGGCGTTACTCCGGATTCAGCAGCCGGACTTCGCCCAGGCCCAGCTCGCGAATGCCGGCCTCGATCTTGGTGCGGTCTCCCACCACCACCCAGATCAGATGGTTGGGTTGAACCACTTCGCGGGCGGACTTTGCGATGTCGGCCAGCGTCAGCGCGCGCACTTTCCCGGCGTAGGTCTGGTAGTAGTCTTCCGGCAGATCGTACTGGACCAGATCTTCGACCGAGCTCATGACGCGGTCCATGGTTTCGCGGGAGCCGGGCAGGCGCAGGGTCTCGCTGGCCTTCACTCGCGCCAGCTCCGCGTCCGTGGCCGGATGGTCCGCCAGGATGCCGCGCAGCTCTTTGTCGATCTCGGTCAACGACTCCTTGGTCTTATCGGTCTGGACGGGAGCATAGGCCAGGAATGGCCGCTGGCCGCGAGCGCTCATCAGCAGGGTCAACGCCCCGTAAGCCCAGTGCTTGTCCTCGCGCAGGTTCATGTTCAGCCGGGCGCCGAAATCGCCTCCCAGAATGTTGTTCATGCTCTCGATGGACACCTCGGCGGGATTGTTCTTGGGGGGCGCCACGTTGCCCGCCAGAATCAGCGACTGTTGAGCGCCGGGACGATCCATCAGGTAGACCACGGAGCGCTCCGGCAGAGGCACGGTGGCGACATTCTTTTTGGGCGTCTCGCCGGGCGTCCAGGCGGAGAACAGCTTTTCCAGTTTCGGCCGCATCTCCGCAAGAGTCGTGTCTCCGACCACGATGAGCGTGGCGTGATTGGGCTTGAACCAGGCGGCATGAAAGCGGGCCATATCTTCGCGCGTGAGCTTGGAGACGCTGGCGGCGGTGCCTGAGCCGGTCCAGGGTTCCGAATAGGCGTGGCCCTTGCCGTAGATCAGGCCGGGGAGAATGCGCAGGGCCATGGGCACCGGTTCGGTCTTTTCGCGCTCGATGGCGGCCAGTTGCTGCTTCTGCTCGCGAAGAAAATCGGCCTGCGGGAAGGATGGGTTCAGGGCCACGTCGGCGAAGATGTCGAGCGACGCATCCAGGTTGGTCTTGAGAGCCGAGAGGCGCGCGTCGATGCCGTCCATGTTTGCGCCCACGTTCAAGCTGGCGCCGAGCTGCGCCAGTTGCTCGCCGATCTCGAGCGAGGTGCGGGCCTTGGTGCCCTGATCGAGCAGTTTCGCAACCAGCGCGGCGGCGCCGGGGCGCCCCGTGGGCCCCGCGAACTGATCGGCGGCATAACCGGAATCCACCAGCAGGCTGAGACTGACCAAGGGAATCTCGTGCCGCTCCGCCAGCACCAGTTTGAGCCCGTTGGAGAGCGTGGTCCGCTCCAGCTTGGGCAGGCGCAACTCGGGAGGCCGGCCGGTGGTGGGCGGCTGGTTGCGGTCCGCGCTGGTGGTGGAAGCCTGGGGGTCGCCGAACGGAAAGACCTCTGAAACATATTCGCCGCCGGACAACCAGCGTTTGGCGGCGGCCTGAACTTTGGCGGGCGTGGCTTCGCGCTCGCGCCGCAGTTTGACCTGGTAAGCGGCTGGGTCGCCCAGATAGGCCTGGCTCATGGCCAGCACGTCGGACTTTCCGCCGAACCCGCCGACGCGGTCCACTCCCCGAACAAAGTTGGCGAGGTATTGGGTGCGGACGCGCTGCACTTCCTGCCCGGTGGGCCCCTCGGCGAGGAAGCGCGCCAGCTCCTCATCGATGGCCTTCTCCACCCGCGCCAACTCGATGCCCGGACGCGCCGTGGCCTGAATGACGAACTGGCCACCGATTTCGCGCGGGTTGAGATAGGCCGACACATCCGTGGCAATCTGGTCGTCGTAAACCAGGCGCTTGTAGAGGCGCGAGGTCCTCCCGTTGGCGAGCGAGTCGCTCACCATATCGAGATAGTCGCTGTCCTCGCTCCCGAACTCGGGAATGTTCCATACCTTGTAAACGCGCGGTTCGGCCACCCGGTCCTGGTAGACGGCCCGGTGCGCCCCCGTCATTTTGGCGATCCAGACACGCTGCCGGGAAACCGGCGGGCCGGGCGGAATCTCCCCGAAATAGGTTTCCACCTTCTTGCGGACGGTCTGCGGATCCACGTCGCCGGCCACCACCAGCACGGCATTGGAAGGGCCGTAGAACGTCTTGAACCACTCCTTCACGTCATTCAAGGACGCCGCGGTCAGGTCTTCCATGGACCCCAGCGTGTTCCAGGAATACGGATGGCCGCTGGGGTAGGTGTCCTGTTGCATCAGTTCCTCGGCCAGGGCATAGGGCTCGTTTTCGTCCTGACGCTTTTCGTTCTGGACCACCCCGCGCTGCAGATCGAGCGTCTTCTGGTCGATGGCGTTCACCATGTACCCCATACGGTCCGATTCCATCCATAGCGTGTAATCCAAAGCGGAGACCGGCACCGTCTCGAAGTAGTTGGTGCGGTCTTCGTTGGTGGTGCCGTTGAGGTCGGTGGCGCCGATACGCTCCATGGCCTCGATGTAGCGCCCATGGAAATGCTCGCTGCCGCCGAACATGAGGTGTTCGAACAGGTGGGCGAACCCGGTCTTGCCGGGATGTTCGTTCTTCGACCCGACGTGGTACCAGACGTTCACGGCCACGATGGGCGCCTTGTGATCCTCATGGACGATCAAGGTGAGGCCATTTCCCAGAACGAATTTCTGGAACGGAATATCGACGTCCTGGGCGTAAGCCGCCAAAGACAGGAAAGCAAGTGTAAACAGCGCGCGACGCATGGAACCCCCTTAAAAGAAATCTAGCACAGCCGGGGGAGAGGGCCGGTAGCGCTGGCGGCGGAACGCCCGATGCGCGTCTTGCCGCCGGCGTTACTGCAGCACGCCCAGAATCGTCCGCGCGCCCCAATAGCTCCACTCGCTCATCCACCGGCCGAAGTCGGAGACCGAAACGGCCACGATCAGCAGCATGAAGCCGAATCGCGAGATCTCCATGTAGACCGCCATGGGAATGCGCGCCGCCAGCAGGAGCTTCGAGCCATCCAGCGGCGGCACCGGCAGCAGGTTGAAGATCGCCAGGTACAGGCTCAGCCACACGCCGCGCGCGGCGAATTGCGCCAACGCCGGTAGGGCCTGAGCGGTGGCCACGGCCACCACCCCCAACACCACCGCGAACACCACGTTGCTGAACGGTCCGGCCAGCGCCACCAGAGCCAGGCCGTTCAACCCGCCTTTGAGCTTGGAGGGGTCCGTGCGCACCGGCTTTCCCCATCCGAGGAACCCGCCTCCAAATAGCGAAGTCGCGAACGGCAGGATGGCGGTTCCCAGCCAGTCCACGTGCGCCAGAGGGTAAAGGGTGACGCGGCCGTCGCGCCGCGGGGTATCGTCGCCCAGCAGGGTGGCCACCCAGGCGTGGGCGAATTCGTGCGGCGCCGTGAGAATCCACAACAACAGCACGTTGGTAATCGCCGCCTGAAGCTGGAAATGCATGGTCAGGTCCGCCGCGTGATGGCCGCCCAAAGGCCGAGCAGCGCCACCACCGCCAGCACCGAAACTGCGAGCATCCACCTGATATGGTCTATTGTACGTGGTATCATAGAGTTTCGGCCATCACTTCTTTCCCGAGGTCAAATCCACTTGGCTTTAATTGAAGGTTGCAGGCACTCGCTGGAGATTTCCATCCCTGTCCACGAGGTTGAGAGCGAGACCGAGCGCGTCGTCGCCGACGTCCTGAAGCGCGCCAAGCTCCCCGGTTTCCGGCCCGGCAAGGTGCCTGTCTCCCTGGTTCGAAAGCAGTTCGCCTCCGATATCCGGAAGCGGGTATTGGAAGCCCTGATCCCCAAGTTCCTGCAGAAACAGTTCGAGGCGGAAAACCTGAACGTGGTGGGCACGCCCGACATCAAAGATGTCCACTATCACGCCGGCGAGCCGCTGACGTTTAAGGCCGAGTTCGAGGTGGTTTCGCCAATCGAGTTGCAGGAGTACAAAGAGGTCGAAGTTCCCTACCACGATCCCGAAGTCACCGAGGAAGACGTAGCCAAGCGGCTGGATGAGATCCGCGAGCAGAAAGCCCAGTATGTGAACATCGACCCGCGGCCCCTGGAAAACGGGGATCACGCGGTGGTGGCGCTGGAAAGCCTGGGCGGCGTGGAAGGCGAGCCGGTGAAGCAGGAAGAGATGGTGCTGGAGATCGGCGGCGCGGACACATTCGAGGCCTTCACGGAAAACCTGCGCGGCGTCACTCCCGGCGAAGAGAAGGAATTCGAGGTCGCCTATCCCGCGGAGTTCGCCGCCAAGCGGCTGGCGGGCCGGACGGTGCGATTCCACGCCACGTTGAAGGGCCTGCGCAGGAAGGAACTGCCGGAGTTGAACGACGAATTCGCGCAGGACCTGGGCGACTACCGCAATGTGGACGAACTGCGGGAAGCCGTCCGCAAGTCCACCTTCGCGCAGCGCCAGTACGAGGCCCAGCAGGAGGCCAAGAACCAGATCGTGGATAAACTCGTGGATGCGCACGATTTTCCGGTTCCCGAAGTCTTCGTCGAGCGTCAGATCCGCAACCATGTCGAGCAGAGCCTCCGCGCCATGGCGGCGGAGGGGGTGGACCCGAACTCCATCAAGCTGGATTGGGAGAAAGTAAAGGCGACGCAGCGCGACAAGGCGGTGCGCGAAGTGAAGGCTTCGCTGCTGCTCACGAGGATTGCGGAGCGGGAAGCCATTGGCGCCACGCGCGACGAAGTCGATAAGGAAGTCGAGCGGCTGGCCCGGCAGCAGCGCGAGCCGGTGGCAGCCCTGCAGATGAAGTTCGAAAAAGACGGCACGATGGGGCGGATCGCATCCCACATTCAAACCGAGAAAACACTCAGTTTCTTGTTCGAACATGCCCGGAAGACCGCGTAGCACTGGGCCTGTCGGACCTTACAGTACCCTATTAACCCTCCGGGTACGTTGCTTACGGGCGCTGTTCAGGTGATAATGGAGATGAAAGCTATTGAGGTTCCCTACCGCCTGCCGACGGCGGAAGAGGAGAAATCTGCGTGAAGCGTGCCGGGTCCGATGATGCTTTACGGTGTTCTTTTTGCCATAAGAGCCAGGACGTAGTCGGGAAACTCATCTCTTCCCCGAGCGATTATCCTCGCGCTTATATCTGCGACGAGTGCATAGCGGTCTGCAACTCGATTTTGGAAGACGACAAGGTCGAGGCTCCCTCCGGGATTGCAAATAAGATACCCAAGCCATTGGAAGTGAAGGAGTTTTTGGATCAGTACGTGATTGGGCAGGAGCCCACCAAGAAGAAACTGGCGGTGGCGGTGTACAACCACTGCAAGCGGGTCCACATGAACCGCGTGCGCAACACCGAGGTCGAGCTGCAAAAGTCCAATATCCTGCTGATCGGCCCGACCGGGACCGGCAAAACATTGATGGCGCAGACCTTAGCCAAAATCCTCGACGTGCCCTTCGCCATCGTGGACGCCACCACCCTGACGGAAGCCGGTTACGTCGGCGAGGATGTCGAAAACATCATCCTCAAGCTGCTCCAGGCGGCTGATGGGGACGTGCAGAAGTGCCAGCAGGGAATCATTTACATCGATGAAATCGACAAGATCTGCCGCAAGGACGAAAACCCGTCGATTACCCGCGATGTTTCTGGGGAAGGTGTCCAACAGGCCCTCCTGAAGATCCTCGAGGGCACGGTTGCCAACGTTCCGCCGCAAGGCGGACGCAAGCACCCGCATCAGGAATTCACCCCGGTGGACACCACCAACATCCTGTTTATCTGTGGCGGCGCGTTTGTGGGGCTGGAGAAGGTGATCGGGCGACGCACGGGCAAGAAGTCCATCGGCTTCCTTCAGGAAGAGGAGAAGGGCGCCGCGAGGCTTTCCGGCTCCGGATCGCGGCGGGACATCGATCTACTGGCGCAGGTCCAGCCCGTCGATCTGATCAAGTTCGGCTTTATTCCCGAGTTCATCGGACGTCTTCCGGTAACGGCGGTGCTTCAGGATCTGGACCGCTGGGCCCTGATCCAGATTCTGACCAGGCCCAAGAACGCCATTGTGAAGCAGTATCAGAAGCTCTTTGAATTTGAGAACGTGCGGCTGCGGTTCAGCGACGACGCGCTGGAGTCGATTGCCGACCTGGCCATGGAGCGCAAGGTGGGGGCGCGCGGGTTGCGCATGATTCTCGAAGACTTGATGCTCGATCTGATGTACTACCTGCCTTCTTACAAGAAGGTCCGCGAGTTCAACGTCACCAAAGAGATGGTGCTGGCGCAGAAAATCAGTCTTACACTATTAGAAAAGGCCGGGTAGGGGCCGGGCACGCCCGGCGCCTCGGGCCGGGCATGCCCGGCGGCTACCCGGGACCGCTCTTCTGGGAACCAGGGGCAGGGTCATCGCTCCCTGCGGAGAACAATGCTTACTTCAAAGGAAAA
>PMYB01000140.1 GCA_003170915.1 Bryobacterales bacterium
CTTCAGTTCCACCGAGTCCACGTACCAGGGAGCCTGGATTCCGAGAATGCGCCGATACAGTTCATGGTCTTGCATCCCCGAAATTGTCGCACGCCGCCCTCGAAGACGGCTGCCGATCCACTATAAACCCTGAATTCCCCTTTTTTCAGCGCCTTGAATTGGTCGGTGTGCCTGACGTGAAGACCGCTGATGTTCTCTAGCGGAAACTCTTTGACCAGTTCAAGATTTTGGAGGGAACACGTGAGACGGATTTGATTGCGCTGGTAGTCCGCTTCCCTGGTTTTTACTTGCTTCAATGTGCTGACCCGGAGCATAGCCACCACACGCTTTCGTGCTTGTTCTGCCATTGCACAAAGTGTTCCACACTTGGAGGGTGATGTCAAGCGTGCATTGGAACTGGCTACCGCACTTTGCAATACTACAAAATTGAGCAATAATGTTTTTGTGCAAGCCCAACTGGTTCCTGACCGAGATTTCCACAAAGACCGTGTGCCCCGCACACCCGTACCTGAAATACGCTAACTCGTTGCCAGAATCAATGCCAGATTGATTGAGACTCATCGTCTTGGCGTTCTCGAATGTCCGGTCTGGAAAATGCTTTGGCCTCTGCGATGATCCGCTTCAGCAGCGTAAGCTCATCAATTATCTTTTTCGGTTTCGCCGGATCTTCTTTGTGTTGCGTTTCGGTTTTGCGGTCCAGCACGGAATGTTCGGTTTTGCCGTGGGCAGCGCCGGGGCCGCTGTGGGATGCTTCTTCATTCCTTACCACCCAGGCGCTCTTCTTAAACATCCGGCCAATCAAGGCCACGCCTTTCCAGTTCGACCAAGATGGCGTAAAGAGCAGTCTGAGACGCATGAATCGGGCCTAGATTGCTACCGATCACCAGCAAGTCCGACAACCAGTGTGAATGCTCGTAAACGCCGCAAACCAGCTCCAGGCCGAATTGTCGTGAGACATCGGCGTAAACCGTCTGAAGTTCGGCGTCGGACATTGCCGATAGTGTCGCACTTCTCTCGTTATCCGACTGGAGAAGTTCGTTACAAAGGAATTCGAGAAAGTTTAGGTTCATTGTGCTGCCTCATTGCCCCGGCGTCTCGCTTCGGCATTGCGGACTATCACGCTTACCAACAGATCCCGCAGCTTTTCGGCGGCTTCCGGCGCATTGATTTCACGCACCGCATATTCGAGCGCTTCTTGTTCGACTTCGACAATCTGCTCTTCTTCCAGGCTGGCGTGGCACCAGTCGAACAAGCGTTCCTCTTCGTCGGTCATCCTCAGGTTCTTCAAATCTACGTTCATGGGGTCTCCTGCTACCGAAGCACGGCTTCGTGCCGTTGCCGCTTCTGTTGCAAACAGCGTGCGATGGCCCACCGAATCCAGCCGGATTTTGGGAGGCGTGCGTCATGGGCGGCGACGCCGACGCACAATGCGAATTCACCTACCAGCCCGACGGATGGGAGAAGGCTTTCCGCTTTGTGGCCTTGCGCTATGAGCAACCGCCGAAGCCCGCCGACGAAGTAGAGCAATACCAGTTGTTCGCCACCGGCCAGTACACTTACCGCGTGTTCGTGACGGACATGCCAGAGCCGATCCACCTGGTGGTGGCGTTCTACAATGGACGCGCCGGGGCGGAGAACCTGATCAAAGAGGCGAACAATGATGCTGGGCTGGCCGCCCATCCCTCAGGCCGATGGGATATGAACCGCAATTTCTTTCAGATGGTGATGCTGGCCTATAACCTGAACTGCTGGCTGATGCTGTTCAACCGCGAAGAGCAGGACGAGGTCGCCACCTTACGGCACACCACACTGGCCACGGCGCGGTTGCGGTTCTTGTTCGTGGCTGCGAAGATCTGGAGTCATGCCGGGCGAACCGGTGTGAGTTACAGCGATCAGTACGCCGAAAAAGGGCTGTTCGGAAGGCTGATGGATCGGTTGCGCGGCATCACGCCGCGGGGTCTCAGCTTCGCGCCCGTGCTGGTGGGGGTACTGACGTAAGCTCCGCTCACGACGCCGACGAACCAGATCAACCTACCTGCATCCCTCGCACAATCCGGTGCTCCCGAATCTGCCCCCGCAGAAGTAAGGGAGAAGTGCGTCTGAAACCCGCCCTACAAGTGTCGGCGTGCCGCGCGCGGCCGTGGTTCAGGATCCCGCGCCGGGTCGTCGTCGGATTCTTGCGCGGCCGTGCATAGAATTCCATGCACAAGCGTGGAAAGCCTGCAAATAGGGCACTTCGCGAAGGGGTTTGGCAACGTCAGGCGAGGATCAAGCTACAAGGGTCGGCCCGCACCGCTGGCGGAACAGCGTTTGGTGCATAGTTTAGGTAGTACTCAGTATCGCCAACGCCTTGCCCGTGCTTGTGGTGGGATTTATCGGCGTGGGTGCGGTGGACAAAATCAGCAACCCATTGGTGGTCCGCTTGCTTCGGCGCAGGGCGCTTCGTGAAGAACAAGATCGGCTTGAAACCATTGCTAATTTTGCGGGGCCAAATTCGGGCGTGGGAACCGGAGAACTTGACGCCGCATAGCCAATACCAGTCGAGGGATTCGGAGAGGCGTGCGATGATCTCGTTCAAATAGAGTTGACCACAGAGCACCAAGCAGAACCCGCCCGGTTTCAGCTTTTGTTGTGTCAGTTTTGCAAGTTCGGAATAGACCGGCAACGCCTTCTTTTCCCACGGCGGATCTGTGATGAAGAGGTCAACACTGTTGTCATCCAGGATGCGGAACAACCGATTCATGTGTCCGGTGTGAATGCCTTCACCACGAACGTGCGTCTTCAGCGCTGCCGTGATGTTTCGTTGGCGTACACGGTCAAGAGAAAATTCCTTCGCATCCCGGAGCGAGACTTCGCCGTTGACAATGCGAGTAACGATGTCGGGGTCTGTCTTGGCAAGCGCCGCAATCTCACGGATTTTTCGAGTGGAGATGTGTTGCTCTTTCGATGTGCGTTCCCGCTGGCGTGGTGCGCTTTCAACTTGGAGGCCCGCATGTACCACCAAGATCCGATCCGAACCATGAGATGCCCCGGCTTTGGCGGCACGCCGCTTTTTCGAGAGGAACACCCGGCGCTGCATGATCCGGTAGGCAACTGCGGCTCGTTGATCGGTGGTGAGGTTCCGGCGTCCGATCTGGTTTTCCTCAATCCAGAGCTTTGCGGATTCCCGATCCGGCAACTCTATTTCCGCCGTGTCGTAGGGAATCCCGTGCCGGTTGCAGATCGCCAAGCGGTTGTGGCCGTCCAACAGCAAGCCACGCCATACAACGAGCGCATCTCGACAACCCTCTGCAATCAGATTGGCTTCGAGTTGCTGGCGCTCTTCCGCCGCCAAGGGAGCAATCAAAGCGGCGAACTCTTGGTCCACCCGTGGCACCAGCTTGAGGACGGGCTTGCGCTTGAGCATAATACACAGAGCTTAACGCCGGTCAGCAGCGGCGTAAAGGCTGCGATGGTTAGGGTTCGCTGGAAAGGCAACCTGATAAATGCATGAGAACTTCGGGACCAATCACGGTGAACCCGCCTCTGGAGCCGTGTTCCGCCAAAAATTTGTAAGGGCATCGTTCACGGAAGGCGTGTCTTCGATCCACGTGACGTGGTAATCCGCCGCTTCGTGTTTCGCTTCATTGCCTCCAACAAAAACGATGGTGCATGGGCAATGCATGTGGTCGAGCAGCGCCATGTCAATTTCGAGTGGCAGATCGGCTCCGTCAACACGGTAGAGTGCGAGTCCCGGCTGTTCCTTCAGCCGGTCCACGTCCAGGTGGAACACCGGCCCGATGGCGATGAGAATGTGGCAAGCGTCGATATTCATGCTCTGTCCTATGAGAACGGCCATTCCCGCCGTTTGCCGCCCCGTGGAGCGAATGGCAAGCCAGCCGGATACCTTGGGACACCCGACACCGAACACCGCCGCCTACGCCTTTCCCTGCACGATCCTGTGGATGCTGGTGTGGCTGACCTTCAGCTTCGCCGCAATCGGTTCCGAAACCGCTATCCCACCGGGAAAAGCGGAACGTATTGCTCTACAAAAACTGAATTGAGCACTGCCCACGTCGAAAGGGCTTTTCAACATGCTCGACAAGACGGCCCTGTTCGTCAAACTGAAAATAGTCCAAACAGCGCACGAACTTGAAGCCCGTCAACTTGCCGAAGAACGGACACGCTCCGTTATACCGGCGTCTGTAAGCCATCATCAGTTCCGGCAACTTCGCCAACTGCTCTTCGAGAGGCAAGTCCAAAATGGTCTTCGGAAGTTCGATGAGATTCCATTTCCCACCAGTGATCCCAAAAATGCAGATGCCATTCGGAACCGTGGTTTCGCCATCTGCGTGGATGTAGGGCGTGAAGCTCTCCTGTTCAGCTTTGCAGCGCTCGAACCATGTGGCTTCAGATTCCGCCTCCTTGATCGCCCTGGTCGCCGCAACCGCTTTTTCCAAGCCGTCAGCGTGGGCCGGAAAGACGGTGGAGATTTCTTCAAGAATGCGTCCATAGCCCTCGCCATTCTCCAGCCAAAGGTTCAGGCGGCGTAGTCCTTTTTCAGCGTTGTGTCTGTAGCCAAGCGCACGGACAAGCTCGACACGAGAAAACCCGTACTCCTGCATGAGCCGGGAAATGAACTGAACGATTGGGTAGTGTGAAGCGCCTTGAGACATGATGTACTCCCTTGGCGCATCTACGTCGAGAATTGGTTGACGGCCACCGCCGCCCACATCGCCCGTTGTCCGGGCATCCACCGTGGTTTCTCGAACCCGGTTGGCAGTCCCGAAGGACATTCGTGATGCTTGATTTGTTGGACGGCTCTCGGTGGTCTGAGGTTGCTCTCCTGTCCGAAAAACCTTGGTCTCCGTACACCTATGCGGCCACCGTTTTGCGATTGCGTTTGCCGCTCGATTCCGCCGTGCCAGCGGAAACAGTTTCCGTACAGCCGTGGCGGTAACTATCCACCGCTGTCATAGCCGGGAGGCCAAGTTTCCTTCCGATGGCCCGCCAGGACAAGCCTTCCTGATCCCGGAGCCGCACAACCTCATCACGCCTGAAGACACGCTTGGGTCTTCCCACTACCTTCCCGGCAGCTTGAGCGGCCCGGATGCCGGAAAGCGTGCGCTCCCGGATCATCTCCCTCTCGAACTCCGCTACGCTGGCGAGAATCTGGAGAAGTAGGCGGCTGGTGGGATTCTTTTCGTCCGTGTCGAGAGACTGGCTGGTAGCGATGAACCGGACACCGTAGCTGGTGAGCGCCGCCAACTGCTGATTCAGATTGAGCACGGAGCGTCCAAACCGATCAATCTTGTAAACGACGATGCAATCGAACTTGCGGCGGGCGGCATCGGCCATCAGCCGGTCCAGAGCGGGGCGGCTTGCCTTGGCACCTGAAAAGCCGGTGTCAACGTACTCGCCGCCGCTCTTCCAATCACGGCGGGAGATGTATTCCCGGAGTTCCCGCAGTTGCATTTCGCAATTCTGATCGGTGGTGCTGACACGGGCGTAAAAGGCGCAACGCATATTATTATCGTACACTGTTTTCGTACAATTGTCAACGTCTGCCACCCGCCACCAAAAGCGTGGACGGCCATGCTTAACCACAGTGAAAACCGGTAATGGGTTCCCATCGGCAAGGGTTATACTAACCCGACCCGGCTTCGGGAGGATTGGGATGAAACTTTCCGTGAGACTCCCATCCCTAAATTTCCCAAATTTTTCCGGAATCATTTTTTGGCCTAGGTACCATCGCCAAAGGGTACCCGGCACCCAGGAATCCTGAGTATAGATTTCCCGCCCAACTTTCAGAAATTTTGTGATCGTGCTTGTTCTGCCATGAAACCGCCGCCAGTTCCAGCGTCCGGTGCTAAAATCAGCCCGTGCCGCCACCCACGGCAACATCATGGAATGCGTTACCGTAGATACTGCGAAAGGCTGACAATGCCCACACCCAAACTCACGAACGAAATCATCGCCGCCGCCATCGACGGCTACGAATTCCAAAAGACCCGCATCGACGCCAAGATTGCCGAACTCCGTGCCATGCTGTCCGGTGGCTCCGCTGAGACCGCCGCCACGCCGGAACCACCCACCAGGAAGCGCAAGGTTTCCGTTGCTGCACGCCGGAAGATGGCCCTGGCACAAAAGGCACGTTGGGCCAAGATCAAAGGCGTGTCGGAGCCAGCGCCAGCGAAAGCACCCAAGGCGAAACGCAAAATCAGCAAAGCGGGCATGGCCCGGATCATCGCCGCCACAAAGGAGCGGTGGGCAAGGGTCAGAGCGGCCAAGGCGCAACAGGAGAAAGCTGCCAGGAAAGTCGCCCGTCAGAAGGTCGCTGTCAAAAAGGCGGCGGTGAAGGCACCACGAGCGAAGGCGGCGAAGAAGAGCACGCCGGTCAAGAAGGCGGCGGTATCGAAGAAGACGGCCCCGGTTGCTGCACAGGCTGGAACACAAACTGCGTAGGAGCACAAACATGACACGGTCGGCGTCCCTTCCGATTGGCGGTTACCGATTGGCCATGCCCGTCGAAGGCGTGACAGGTTTGAGGGAATTCTCTCAGGCCGAATACGCAATCTACGGACGCCGTTTTGCGGGCGAGAAGAACTACAACGCCCCGTCCCTAGACTTTCTTGAGCGCCGATGGAACGTTGCACTCGGTACGGTCGCAGGAAAGGTGTACAAGATTGCCTTTTCCTTCGAGTCGGACAGCAAGAATACAGTAATCGAGGTCTCAACTGATGTCATGCACTACTGCCAACAGCGACTCGGTACGCCGTCCGAACAACAAGAGACAGTCTACATATGGGACACTACCGATGGAAATGTGGTCCTGCAATTCGGAAAGGGCGGGAGCACATACCAGATAAGCCTATTCCAGACTTCGAGGAGCGTCAGAACGTTCCCACCGATATCGGATACTCACACGGCATAATGGCGAACTGTACCCGCTGAGACAGGCTACTGGCACCCAATCAATAGGGGCTTCACGCAGGTCAACGCCAAGTTCATGTGCTCGGAATGTGGAATGCAGATTTCCCTACCGCCGTGTCCAGACTGCGGATGTGAGAGCAGTCAACTAGGAACTTCTATTCGCCTTCCGGGCGATGGGCCGCTGGATTACCTCTTGCTGGCGGTCCAGTGGTGGGCATTTTACCTTGTCGTGTCGGCGGTTGCATCTTGCCTAACGTCGATTGTCGCCTTTAACGCCTCCGCATCTCGAATCGCCAAACACGTCTGAAGGGGCAACGAGAACTGCGGGCCGAATACGTCGATGCCGCAAGCATAGACTGGCTTTGGCGGCTACGGATAGCACTGCCGGGTCCTTAGTCACCACGCCGTTGTGCAATCTGTTATGATGCTCTGCCGGGAAGGGCGGCGCACGGTATGAGCACGGCGAACTACTACAGGGCGGGCGCAGACAGGTTGGGCCAGCAGGTACGGCTCACGGATTGCACGTGGGAAGGAGCTGCAGTCGTTGAACTGACCGGGACAGTCGGTGAACTGTTCTCTCAAATTCCGGTTTTTAGCCGCCACGCATATCGGGTGGGGAGCGAAGAGAACCGATTTAAGGACGAGATTCGCCGGGAACCGCTGAAGCTCACCGATGAACCGATGCCTATTGCGACAGTCTCGAAGACCTATTCGCTGATTCAACATCGGGAAGTACTGGCATCGGTTTTCCGGGCGCTCAAGATCCTTCACATCGATATTTCTGCCCTCGACTCCACGCTCTTGCTCACCGAATATGGGGAACGGATGCAGTGGAGTTGCGATATCCCTAACGTGGACTTCGACCCCGGTGACGGCAAGCCCCTTGTGCTACGGATCAACTGCCTGAATTCCGTCGATACCACAACGGTACTTGAGATCAACTTCAGTTGGTTCCGGCTAGTGTGCAGCAACGGAAATATGTTCGGGTTAAAAGACTCCCGCCTACGTCGCCGTCATATACAGTCTCTCGACCCTGCAGACATAGCTGCATACCTGGAAGGCGAACTTGTTAATCTGCCGCAGGAGAAGAGCCAGTATCAGAAGTGGTTCAACGCCTCAGTTGACATCCCCGAACTCATTCCGTGGGTCGATCAGGAGGTCGCAAGGGAATGGGGGCCGCACGCAGCGGCAAGGGTGTGGCACATCGTCACGCTCGGGGTTGACGGTGAAGTAGAACAAGCAAGCGACCGGAAACCGCACGAACTTGAAATCCCGGCGCTCACGGAGGTCGATGTTCCCGGAGCCTGTGCGCCCGTCAGCAATCTTTTCCACGTCAGCCAAGCCTTGAGTTGGATCGCCGGAACTCGGCATACTATTCCAGAGCGACTGGAGTACGTGAAGGCGATTCCACGGCTGATGGGGCCATTAACGAAACACTTACAGTGAGCGGCTGGCTCGTACCGATGACCATAGGAAGCGGAAACGATACGCACACTCGTCGGGAACCTAACGGTTACAGCGAGCAGCATCCGTCTCGGAATGTACCGATTGCTGCAAGTGCCCACCCTTCGACCTTCCGTTGTGAGCACGATATTCTGTGAACTGTGGCTAACTCGGAAGTGAACGTCCTGGCCCACTCTTCATACATCTGGCCTTCAGTGAGGTTCAGCATCGGCACGGACAGTCGCCAGATGTTCACGTATCGTTCATGGGCGTGGTTGAATGCTTCCTGAAAAGAGGTCGCCAATCGCTCTTCTGAAGGCTCAGCGAAAAAGCACTCGAACGCCCGCATCATGATCGCTTGAGCGTCTTCTTCAGTGTACTTGTCGTGAAGAACTACTTCCGCCACCGAAAGGAATAGAGCGTAGCACAAGCACTCGAAGACGGGTCTGTGCGCCGGGTCCACTTCCAGGGCCTTCATGTTCTCAGCACAAAAACTCGGTACGGCGTCATTTGAGACAGAAACCAGATTGGTGGCGATGGCGTCACATTTGCATTTCGTTATTGGAACAACGACGAAACGAGCACCAATCGAATCACCCAAGAACCCGTCTAACTTCTTTTGGGCAAGTGACATTACTCTCGCCATATCGAACCCGCTCTGATCGAGAAGAGAATCATCAATCCCGTCTGGTATGAACTCGTATTGCGCCCGAAGGAAGTGTTGGAGGAAATCCCTTGCCTTGGTAGTATCGCCAGCGGCCTCGTATATCCCGGCAAGCTGAAAAATGTACGCTGGCAGGTTGTGAAGGGCGTAAGCCTTTGCCTGTGCTTGGGTCGCTTTTCTCAACCATTCTTCGGAATTGCAATCATCACACTGAGCCAACAGGTCTGCGGCGTATCCAGTGAGAGCCTTCGCCATCATTCCGTTCTCCATCTTCACAGGCGTGACGAATCCCTCACCGCCATGTTGCGCTGCCCAAATGGAAGCGTACTCATCCATGCTGGCGGTAATGGCGGAGCTTTCTTCCTCGGTGAACTCGACCTTCACTTCGGCGTGGCCCCTTGGGACGTTCGGAGTCGATTTGAACCTGTCGATGATGTTCATATCAGCCTCACTCCTGATTATCTCCGAAGCGGCCTCCTTCGTGTCTGGGAACAGTAATCGTGAAATGAACCTTCTCCCGGCAACCTTGCGAAACAACCGACCGTGGTGTGTCTTGGGAGGGGCCGGATGAAGGTTTTGGGGCTTCGGTCTCAGACGGCCTCTTTGTTTTGCTCTTTCCGCTCGGGCTTACCAAATTGCAGACGCCAGCAGCCGGGATTAGCTCTGTCATGCACCTTGGTTATGTACTCATACCCATTAGCCTCATATTTGGCCTTAATTCTGTTTTCCTCTTCCTCCGCATCATAAGGTACTGTCTCTTCTTGGTATTCTTCGTGTTCCATGATGTTTTTGTATCCTCTAGTCATTCGCACTCTTTTTGCGTTCAGGGGCTCCTCTTTGCCGGCTGTTGAATTCGGTCTTGCAGATCCATACATTAAGACGAAAGATTTCGGAGGCGAGTTGCACCTAGTGGCAGATTTAGTTTTGGGCGACGAAAAGCGAAACGCAGAGTGCAGAGCTATCGGCTGCACTTTCGCAACAGCTTCCAAGCCGCAACCATTTGTTGAACTGCTGATGCTGGTGGGAGCCGCTTTCCATCAAAACGGCAATCGTTGTGGGCGGTGTTGTAGACGCCTTCGACGCCGGGAACACTGAGCAGGGCGAGATGGCGTGTGAACTCTGCCTGTTCATCCCGGCTCAAGATCGGCTCTGATTCGGGGCGGCGTGCCATCCTACAGGATTTTAGCATATTCGCTTGTTATTCGCCATCGGTTTTGGATCGTGAAGGAACCCTCCCAAAAGACGTGGCGGCGATGAAGGCGGCGGCGAAATTCAGAGAGGGCGGAACAGGCGAAGAGGGGCGCTGTGGACGCTGCCCGTCGCCGGGGTGCTGTGGGTCCACCCGAGTGGTGGCGAACGAATGGAGAGGCGCTGTGCGTTGCGCTGTGGGGCTTCTGTGAGCGATTGGGAGGCTCTGGTAGCTCTAAGGAAAGAGCCACGGTTGCCAGTTGCCTCAGTGGCCCTCCTTTGTTGTCAGTGGTTTATAGCGTTCCAAAACAAAAGGTGAATGTACATCGTCTTCGTCAACCCCGCTATCCTGCACGAGACCGGCATGCCGCTGGCGGCCGTGACCGCGGCCACGTGCATCTCGGCCGCCGTCGGGAGCATCCTCATGGGAGGCTTTGCCAAGTACCCCATCGCGCTCGCGCCCGGCATGGGGCTGAACGCTTACTTCACCTACACCGTGGTCAAGGGAATGGGAGTTCCGTGGCAGGCGGCGCTGGGGGCCGTGTTCATTTCCGGTGTGGCCTTCCTCCTGCTGACCACGCTGGGCGTGCGGCAGCTCATCATTTCCACCATTCCCTATGAGCTGTATGCGGCGGTGGCGGCGGGCGTGGGGCTGTTCATCGCCCTGCTCGGTTTCCGCAACTCCGGGATCATCGTGCCCAACGCCGCCACCACTGTGACGCTCGGCAATCTGCGCGACACGAGCACCGCGCTGGCCATATTCGGCCTGCTGCTGATTGCCGTGCTGCTGGCGTGGCGCGTGCGCGCGGCAATGTTGATCGGCATCCTGGCCACCACCGCTATCGGCCTGGCCACCGGGGTGGCGAAATGGGCGCCGCACTCGTACCGCCTGAGCGACCTCTCGGCCACCGCTTTCAAGCTCGACCTGCCGGCCACCCTGCGCATCGGCTTCCTGGAAATCGTTTTTGTGTTCCTGTTTATCGACCTGTTCGACAACATTGGAACGCTGGTGGCGGTGGGCAAGCGGGCCAATCTCTTCGACAAGACGCACGAGATCCCGCGCGTCAACCGCATCCTGCTTTCCGACGCCACCGCTACCATCGTAGGCTCGCTCACCGGCACTTCCACCGTGGTAAGTTACATCGAGAGCGCCGCCGGAGTGGCCGCCGGCGGGCGCAGCGGGGTGACCGCCATCGTCACCGGCCTGCTGTTTGTAGTGGCGCTGTTTGTCGCCCCGGTGGTGGGCGCCATCCCCGCCGCCGCCACCGCGCCGGCGCTGATCATCGTGGGCAGCCTCATGGTGGGGGTGGTGGCGGAGATCGAGTGGCAGGATCCCGAAGTGGCCGTGCCCGCCTTCCTCACCATGATGGCGATCCCCCTGACTTTCAGCATCGCCAACGGCCTGGCATTCGGTTTCACCGCCTACACGCTCATGAAGATTGCGCGCGGCAAGTTCCGCGAAGTGAACTGGTTCGTGTACGCGCTGACGGCGCTGTTCATCGCGCGCTTCGTATATCTGTCGCGAGGGTGACGCTGCCGCCCGATGACGGCCGGGCAGTTCACGGGATCAGCCGAAGCCGCTTTCCGCCTTTCAGCCGAAATACTTCGAAATCGCGGCGGTCCAGCGTAAACACGGCGTCGATGGACTCCCGGTTTGCAAGGTGGAGTAACGCAGCGTCTGCCAGTTGTACGGCGAGGGAACGGTACTTGGTAAGGATGGCCGCTATCGAAGCGATATCGGAGGCATCGAGCGGCGCAAGTTCAAAGACCCCGGTTTCGAAAGCGGCCATGAGCTTCGTAATCGCTGCCGGATGGCGGCGCAACAACCACGCTGCTTCCGTTAGCACCGGCCAGCAAGTCAGCAGCGGCGCCTGTAATTCTCGGAGCTGGGCCACGCACCGGACGTGGTGTTCGTCGGCTCCCCGGAGGATCGCCACGAGCGGGCCGGTGTCCAGCAACACCCGCTCGGTCAAGATTCACCAAACCCGTCAAAGTGTCGCGGGTTCGTGCTCAGATCCCGGCTTCCGCCCTTGACCGCGCCAATCAGCCCAGCCTTCAATGCGAGATCGTATGCGGTTTCTCCAGCCTCAGACCGCGAAAGCTGTTGCTCCAAAGCTTCCCGAACCAGGCTGGATTCGCGCTTTCCGGTTCGGACGGCGGTGGCCTCCAACCTTCGGCGCAGGGCGGAGTTGAGCCGGACGGAAATACGATATCCCTTCATGGCCTCTGTCTGACATTTTACCAGCATTGTCCGACGCCTGCGGGGCACCGCGCATTTCTTGCGGGAACTTAATGTAACTTGCTGAGGCGCGCTGGCGGACGCCGGCCGCCCAGACGCCCCAGGTCCGGCCCAACAGGCCCATGACTCAGGCGCCCGCCACCAATCCGATAGTCCGGCCCGCCGAACCGCCACGGGTCGAACAGCCAAAGGCCGAGAAAAACGCCGCCAAGAAGGCGGAGAAGAAGGAGAAGCCGAAAGATATCCGCTGACAACGCCCACCCGGGCGATACAATTTACACGGAGGTGTCTATGAAGGTTTTACTTGCGCTCACTGTTACCCTGTGCGCTCCAGCATTCCTGGTTGCGCAGCCCCAGAACTCGCCCGCTTATCAGCGCCTCGTCAAAGAGGTCCGGCACGAGCTCGTGATGCTGCCCTACCTGGGGGTGTTCGATAACCTCGAGTACAAAGTGGACGGCAGCACCGTCACTCTGGTGGGACAGGTCACGCGTCCCACGCTGAAGAGCGACGCCGAGAACGTCGTGAAGAAGATCGAAGGGGTGGAGAAGGTCGACAACCAGATCGAGGTGCTGCCTCTCTCACCCGATGACGACCGCATCCGGCGCGCCGTCTACATGGCCCTGGCGCGAAGCCTGCAACTGGATCGGTATTTCATGCAGGCCGTCGCGCCCATCCGCATCATCGTGAAGAACGGCAATGTCACCCTGGAAGGCGTAGTCGCTAACAAGGGCGACTCCGACGTGGCCAACATTACCGCCAAGGGTGTGTCGGGCGCTTTCAGCGTGACGAATCACCTGCGCGTGGAGAAATAGCCCCCCTACTGCGTCTTGGCCTTCTGGTTGAAGGGCGGCTCCTTGCCCGAGTGCACGGCATAGAGCCGCCGGTGGGTGGTTTTCATGGCCTCGACCAGCTCGCGGTAAGGCCGGTCGGTCACATCCACCAGCCCGATGTTGTAGTTTTCACCGTCCATGCGCCCGGTGACCGATTCGTCGGCCCAGGTGAACCAGCTTGCGCCGATGAACGCGGGGAACGCCGCCGCCTGCTCGACGTAGTATCGGTACGCCACGCCGCGCTCCTGCTGATTGGCCGCCTGGACGAGACCGGCCGCGAGGCCCCGCCCGGGCGTGCCGTTGTGGAACTCGCCCACCATGATGGGCCGCCCGGTCTGCTGGTACACCTGCGCCAGCACTTCCGGATCGACGGCATAGGCATATACGTTCATGCTGTAGACGTCGAAGGTGCGGGATGCGCGGACAATCTCGGGCGCGGGAACTCCGCCGCCGAGAGGAACTTGTCGAAGGCGCGGTAGACAAACTCCTTGTGGCGCTCGGGAGTATCTCCTTCCGCGAGGAACGCCTTGACTTCCCGCTGAATGGCGCTGGGCGGACGTTCGAGAATGGTATCGACCACCAGCGACTCCCTCCCCGGCCAGGGCGGTTCGTTGCCGATGAAGTACCCCAGCAGGTACGGATCGTCCTGGCGCGGCGCGCACTGTTCGGCGGCCACCTTATCGGCGACTGCGAGGAACTCCGGCGCATACACGTCCGGCATGCCCATGTAGCCGGTTTCCATGCCCCAGCCCCGCAGAAAAACCATGTAGGCTTTCTTGTGCGTGTCCCACAGCCCGGGCGTCGCTCCAGTTGCCGATGGTGTTGATCCCCCAGGTGTCCAGGCGCCGGATGGCGAAATCGACCCAATTCGAGTCCCACTCGGGACCGAATCGCCGGAACAGGTTCCACGCACTGAAACCGCCGCGCCCGGCGGGGGGCAGTGTGGCGTAGTAGCTCTCGCGGGCCGCCGTTCGCGTGTCCGCGCCGCCGCCTCTCATTCCATTCGAGCTGACGGAAAAGAACAGGTGCCCGTCGGGATCGACGAACCACCACTTTCCATCCAGCTTCTCGACGCGGAAAAAGCCCGTCGCCTTGGCTTTGGTCCCCAGGTAACCGCCGTACCGGCAATAGTTGAAGTCGCCGGGGCCCAGCTCTTTTTCCTCTTGCGCCCACTCGGTCTTCAACTGCGCCAGGCTCTTGATCTTGCCGGGCCAGTCCACGAGAATCCACTGTCCGAACTCATCCACCACCGGCTTCGGCTCCAGGATCTCCGAGCCGGGGTCCTCCTTGGATAGCCGGACCGACCGTATCTCGAGCGTTGGCTTGCCTACCGGATACTGCATGGTGAAGCTCAAGGCCTGGACCGCGCTCACCGGGCCGTACGGGCCGCCCACGCCCATCCAGAAGGAGTTTCGGAACTTGTTTCCCAGAGACGCCAGGTCGAAGCCCTCGCGGTCCGGCCGCTGGAAGTACTTGAGTGGAATAGCGGCGCGGATCCACGCGCTCCCGCCAAACACGTGCAGCCGCATGTTTCGCGCGCCATCGGCGGTGTAGACCCTGAGGGCCATTCTTTGAGGGGAGGACGCTTTCAATTCCAGGACCAGGTACTCGTAGCCAGACCAGTCGGATGGCAGATCGGGGTTCAGGTCTTCGAGCGTCCACTTGTGCTCCGCAACTTCGCCTTGGAAAACCACCTGCTGCGTTTCCGCCGCGGCAGTGCCCAGCCCAACGGCAAGCAGTGAGAGCGATGCGATTAATGTTCGATACATGGCGGACCTCCCGGGATCGGTTCGAGCGCTTGTACTCCAACATGGTAGTCCACTGCGCTGGAATCCGCGGGTGTCTGTGGGACGGGCGCACTTTCTGGGGGGCCGGGGGCCGGGGGTTGGGTTCGTTTCGCAGGGGGTGCAAGTGGTTTCAGTCTGTTCGGGTTCCGCGAGAATGGTAATACGTTTACGAAAGCGTCCTGCCCCTCCTCATCGGAACTCCGCGGAGAGATCCGTCAACCAGATGCTTCCCGTCGTCTCCAGAAGTGCGAAGACGGCCTTGTCAACCGCGACTTGGAAGCCGATGTTGACGGGGTCGCCACTCGCCAGGGACCGCCGTGCCTGGTGGAAGTGGTAGATATCGAGCGGCGGGCCCACGGGATGCTTTGAAACGGGGTCCAGCCGCTGGGCGCGAATGCAGCGGAAGCCGTCGCGCTCGGACAGGAAATAGAGCGTGTTTCCATCGGGCGACCAAGCCGCGTAGCGCTCCATCCCCCGGCCATCGGTCACCGGAATCCACTCCTTCTGCTCTATCGGGACGGGACCGCGGAAGGGGGCGACATAAACCTGACGAGCATCGATTCTCGGGATGGTGTGGAACGCAATCCAGCGCTCATCGGGCGAGAGCCGGCCCGCGTACGCTCCTTTCAAGATAGTTACCCCTTCTTTTCGGGCGGTCATCACCACCCGCAGGCTGGGCGGATGGTTTTCGTCGATCAACATCTCTCCGTCGCGAGTCATACTGGTTGGCACAAAACAGTCGTTGCAGACCAGCACCGGATCGCCCTCGGCTACCATGTACACTTGGCGCAACCCCTGCGGCCCAGCCGGGGCCTGCGTATAGATGACCCGTCGGCCATCGCGGCTGATGCATGAGAAGCTAGCCCCAGGAGTAGTGTTGACGCGTGCTTCCTTGCCGCTGGCCAGGTCCCTGGCCCAAACGTTACTGGAGCCGCCCCGATTCGACGTGTACATCAGCTTCCGGCCATCTTCGGAGATGGCCGGGACAGTTTCCATGGTCTCCTCATCGGTGATCCGCTGTAATGGCCCCTTCACCAACGCGCGATTCGCGTCCAAGGGCAGACTCCAGATGTCCCAATTGCCCTTCAAGCTGGCAAACACCACGCGCACTCCACCACCTGGGATCGCTGTGGCCCCGAAAGATATGGCATTGGATGTGCCGAAGGTCAACTGCTCGGCGGAGCCACTGACCTGAAAGGTCCGGGGAGAGATGGGGACCCGCCAGATATTCGCCGTGTCGCCAGACCCACTCGCGCCCAACAGGTACGCGGCGCCGGAGCCGTTTGTCACCCACCTCGGATAGCTCCAGCCAGTGAGCTTCTGCTTCGTCAGAAGCTTCGTCAATCCCGTGCGGACAGCAGGCGTGCCGTCTTCAAGGAGACTCGTGACCCAAATGTCGGGATCGGGAGTCGTTTCACGCCCGGAGTCGGCATAGAAGAGAATGTGCTGCCCATCCGGCAACCATTCTGGGTACGCCGCCCGCTTGAACTCCGCGCGCACCTGCCGCGGCTCTCCGCCTCCGGAGGGGATCACGAACAGGCTGCCCTCCACCCGGGCGGCCTGGGCAATGCCACCTGCCCAGTAAGCAATCATCTCGCCGTTGGGTGAGAAGCGCGGCGTGCGGCCTCCCCGCACGATCCTTCTTGGTTCCCCGCCGAGGGCCGAAACCACGAAGATGCCCCCGCCTTCCTGCTCGGAGCGGTAGGCGATGCGGTTGCCGTCCGGAGAGAAAGCCGGCTCGCGCTCCTCGGAATCATTGCGCGTGAGGCGGAGCCGGTCGCCGGTGGCCACCTGCTGAATCCAGATATTCAGGTTGCCCTCGGTGTCGCGGTCTGAGGCATAGGCTACCCGTGTGCCGTCCGGCGAAAGAACAGGATCTGTAGTGAGCCCGGAGTCGTAGGTCAGCCGCGTAAGCGCCGGGCGTTGCATTACGGAGGCCGGCTTCGGCCGGAGGTAGTACCACGCGCCGGCGCCCAGCAGCAGAGCCGCAGCCACAGCCCCCGCCAGAGTCGCTGCGTGTGTCGGCCGGCTTACCCTCGATCTGCTCGGGCGCCATGTAGCCCGGCGTGCCCGCCAGGCCGACGGTCTGCGTGGAGGCCGGCGCGCCCTCCGGCTCCGCCAGTTTCGCCAGCCCGAAATCCAGCACCTTGATGGACCCCTTCTCCGTCACCAGAATGTTGCCGGGCTTCAGGTCGCGATGCACGATGCCCGCCGCGTGCGCCGCCGCCAGGGCATCGGCCATCTGAACGCCGTACTCGATCGCCTGCTTCACCGGGAGCGGGCCTTTGAGCGGCTTTCCCTCGACCAATTCCATGGCAAGGTACGGCGCCCCTTCGTGCTCGCCTACTTCGAAGAGCGTGGCGATGTGGGGATGGTTCAACGCCGCCACCGCCCGCGCCTCGCGCTCCCAATGGCGGCTGAAGTGGGCCTTGATGAATTTCAAGGCGACGCTGCGGCCCAGGCGCGTGTCGCTGGCCTTGTAGACCACCCCCATGCCGCCTTCGCCCAGCTTGGCTTCGATGCGGTACTGCCCCACCGAGTCGCCAGGCGCCAGTTCGGCGGCGACCGCCAACAACTTCGCCGCCGGACCTTGCCAACTCGGCTCTTCGTTCCCCGCCAGCATCCGCTCCACTTCGGTACGCAGGTCCGCATCCCCGCCGCAGGCGGACTCCAGGAATCGGCGCCGCTCCGATGCCGGTGTCTCCAGCGCCAGGCGGAAAAGTTCCTTGATCTGAGACCATCGCTCCGGTGTCACAACCGTCCTCCCGGACTCAACTGGGATTTCATCCACCCTTTGGCCGTGGCCCAGTCGAGCTGGACTGTGCGCGTCGCGATGCCCATGGCCTCAGCCGTCTCTTCCACCGATAGCCCGCCGAAGTAGCGCAACTCCACCACGCGGGCCTGTCGCGGATCCATTTCACCGAGCCGGGCCAGGACTTCGTCCACCGCCAGGATTTCCTCGGTCTGGTCGGCGCCAGGACTTTGCCGAAAGATCTCTTCGTTCAGCGTGATTGGAATGCCGCGTTTGGCGGCGTGGCGCCGCCGCGCATGATCCACCAGCAACCGGCGCATCAACTGGGCTGACACGCCTAGAAATTGTGCCCGGTTCTGCCAGTCGGCCCGGCTCTGGTCTACCAGGCGGAGGAAAGCTTCGTGCACCAGGGCCGTCGGTTGCAACGTGTGGCCCACCCGCTCGTCCCGCATTTGATTGTCGGCGATACGGCGTAGTTCCCGGTAAACCAGCGGCATCAGCCGGTCGAGGGCGTCCTTTCGGCCCAGCTTCAACTCCGCCAGCAGCTCGGTAACTTCTCCGCGAGCGTCCGCCATACCAGCCAACCTTTCCAGCGGCTCTTGGGTCCGGTTTTGATTATCGGAAATTTTTGCCCCGATTACCAGCTTCCTTCGCGTTCCGGCCGGGAGCAGCGAAAATGAGAACTCAGAAACTGGTGGTTGCGACGGTCTGGATGGCGGCGGCCTGCTTCGGCGCCGAGCCCAAGCTCGCGGTGGTGATCTTGGATTACGCCGGGACACCCGGCGCCATACTCAAAGCGGCGGCGGAAACGGCGCGCGAGGCGTTCCGGACGGCCGGGGTGGAGACGGACTGGAGCGTCTGCCGCGTTCCCGATGAACACTGCGCTCTTCCGCCGGTCGGGACAATACAGGTGAAAGTGCTGCCGCCGGAGTTGCAGGGCGGGCTACAGTCGCGTGAAGCACTGGGCTATGCGATGCTATGCCCGGGATGCGTCATTTCCTATGCGTTCTACCAGCCCGTGAAAGCGCTGGCCGGGACCAAGCGGTCGGTCTCCGCAGCTCTGGCCTTCGTGATGGTTCATGACGTGGGGCACCTTTTGGGAATGGGGCATAGCGCGGGCGGGATCATGAAGGCGTTGCTGACGTGGCGTGACATCCAGGACGCGGAGATGGGACGGCTGCGATTCACCGAGGCGGAAGCCAAGCTGCGGGGAGCGGCAGCAGAACGCGAGACGGCCCTGTCGGCGCCGGTCAACTGAGACCCACGGCGAACCGCCGGGCTTCGCCTCGGCCGGATGCATTCGCCCGATGGTCGTCCACGTCCTTGGGCAGCTTTTCGCGCGCCTTCCGGTCGATGCCGTTGAGGGGCGTGGCAAGCCGCATCCCGGCACTGTCGCCGGTGTCAGGTACACCTGGCCAAAGAGCCTGCCCGCGCCCCGCAGCGTAGCGAATGCCGGGCTTCGCCTCAGCGGAAAAGGCCCAACATGTAGGCGATGAGGAGAATCAATAATATGGTCCCCAGCCCTATGCCGGCACCTCCACCGTAACCCCAGCGGCTATGGCCGTAGTACCCCCCACCGCCGCCTAGAACCAGCAACAAAATGATCAGCAGGATCAACATTGTGGACCTTTCTTATTTACTTCTCCAACACCTTTTCAACCTGCCCGACCTTCTTTTGAATCTTGCCGGTGAGCTTTTCGGCTTGTCCTTCAGCCTCTAAGTTGGGATTGTTGGTGACCTGGCCGGCCGCCTGTTTGGCTTTGCCTTTCACTTCATGAAACTTGCCTTGAATCTGATCCTTCGAGCTTGGGCTCATCTGTTTTCTCCTTTTGGTCTGAATAGAATGCAAATCTCTCACTTCGACGAACTGGCGTTTTGATTCCTGACTTGCAACTCGTTCACCATCTACTGCATGTTTGGGACCAAATCTGCATGCATGTGGACACAAGTCAAAAAACCGAGGCGCCCGCGCACAAGTGTAAGTTCTGCCGTCTGGAAGGCAAAAACTGCTGTTGACTCGAGTATGGGTTTGCCGATATTTGCATAGCCACCTTATGCTTTTTGGGCATGTTTGCAAACGGCCATTCAAGTGCGACCATAAACCGAATTGGTTCGCAGTTCGGTTACTGGAAAGGACAACGATTATGGTTCCGAAGCGATTGATCGGATTAGTGTTTGCAGGCGCGCTGGCCTTCAGCGCCGTGGCGGCCGAGATTGTGGTTAAGCTTGCACCACCGAAAATCGTGGTCGAGAAGCGGGGTAATCGACCGAGCCCCAACCATGTGTGGATTCAGGGATATCACAATTGGGATGGCCAAAAATACGTGTGGACCGCGGGAAGATGGGAAGTGCCTCCGCAGGGGCATACCAAGTGGGTAGCCCATCGCTGGGTTCACAAAAACGGCGGCTATGTCCTGGTCGACGGGCACTGGCAATAGGTCCGCTTCACGGTAAACTCCGCACGCCGGCCGGCGAAACGACCGGCGTGTGGCTTTCCAATTCGGTGTAGTGCGCTCTTAGTGCGGGTAGCCGGAGTTGATGAAGTCGTCCACGTCTTTGTGCAGCTTTTCGCGCGCCTTCCGGTCGATGTACACCATGTGTCCGGCTTCGTAGTAGGTGAAGCCGATGTTCTTGCGGATGGTGGGCTCGAGGCTCATGTGCGACACGGTCTGCTCGATGCCGTTGAAAGGCGTGGCAAGATCGTAGTAGCCGCAAGCCACCAGCACCTTCAAATAGGTTTGCTGGGTCATCGCCGAGCGTAGGGCCTCGGCAACCTGGCCGGGCTGGCCCTGGTCCCAAGGCCGGACGGCGGCGCTGACCGTGTATTACATATCCGTGGTCCACTTCAGCTCGCGGCGCACGTAATCCTGGAACATGGCGACATACGCGCCTTCGTAGGAGGCCTCGCTCGAATCGTATTCGTTGCGCTCGCCGGCGGCGTCCGCGTCCATGCCTTCGAAACGCGAGTCCAGGCGGCCCACCGTGCGGCGCTTGTCGCGCTCCAGTTCCTTGAACCAGCGCTGGGGGCTGATGCGCAGGTTGGTTTCCTCAATGTACTTCGTCGAAAGGCCCGTGAAGCGCGCCAGTTCCTTGACGGTCTTCTGATAGTCGGCCTGGGACAACTGGTCTCCCTTCTCGAGCGCCGCGGCATAATCGCCGTGGGCGAACTGGCGCGCCGCTTGCGCCACCGCCTCGACGTTTTCCTTCTGCAGGTCGGGGGGCAGCAGGTGGTGATACCACGCCGATGTGACGTAGGTCGGCAGGAAAAACTTGAACCGGTCGTCGGCGCCCCAACTGGCGAATGCCACCGAAGAGACCAGCACAATGCCGTTCAAATAGATCTGGTGGCGCTGCTCTAAGACCGCCGACAGCTCGGCCGAGCGCGTGGTGCCGTAGCTTTCGCCAATCAGGTACTTGGGCGAGGCCCATCGCTCGTTGCGCGTGATGTATTGGTAGATGAAATCGGAAAACCAGGTCGCGTCGGGGACCACCCCGTAGAACTGCGCCGGGGTTTCCCCGGGCGCCGGGCGGCTGTAGCCCGTCGATACGGCATCCACGAACGCCAAGTCGGCGGCATCCAGAAACGAGTCTCCGTTGTCGACAATGGAATACGGAGCGGGCATGCCGTGGCCGTCGTCCGTCAGCATGATCCGTTTCGGACCCAGGCCCATGTGGGTAAACAGGGACGCCGAGCCGGGGCCTCCGTTGTAGACGAATGCCATGGGGCGCTTGGAGAGATCCGGCACATCGTCCTTGGTGTAAGCCACGTAGAAGAAGGTGGCTTTGGGAGTGCCATCATCGGCCTTCACGACGTAAGTTCCGGCGGTCGCCGTGTAGGTGATCTGCTGTCCGCCGATGCGGGCGCTGTGATGCGTTACCGAGGTCTTCTCTTCGGGCGGTGGCCCGCTGCGCGCAGGCTGTGCCGCTGGCGCCGCCGCTGGCGGTTGCTCCGTCAGGGTGCCGCGCCGGCCTTGCGCAACCGCCGTACCGGCGGCCAGCAATACAGCCAGCCCGCCGGCCATGATGTCCTTCCGGTTCATCTCCGATTTCTCCTTTTGGTTTACCTTGCGCTTATCCCATCTTCGGCGGCAGTTCCAGGAGCGGTCCCATCCACTGCAACTCGCGCTCGATGTCCTGGTGGAGCAGGTACTTCCGCCGAACCGCTTCGATCTTCTCGCCGCGGACATCGATCTTCGCCAGGTCGTACTGGCCGCAGCCGAACTCCGAGCAGAAGCGCAGGTAGCCCATCCAGTCGGGATTGATTCCCATGGCCTCGACGCCCACGCGGTCGGCGGCCACGTAATCCGTCGAGGCTATGGCGAGACGCGAGGGAACCGGCGTTCCCGAGCCCGGACCATTGCCCTCCATGCCTTCATACCCGTCGATCACCGCCGCGCCCAGAAACGGCTTCAGGGCTTCGGTGGTCAGGAAGACATTGTAGTGCGTCTGGCGCAGGCCGTTATGGGTCTTCCGCTTGTCGTCCCAAGGTTTCTCGCCAGGCACGCTGTGCAGGGGCGCGCCCAGCCCCATGTTCTTGATGGAGAGAGTCGCCACCATGACGTTGTGCGTTTTCATCACCGCCGCGCAAATGACGAAAGCGTCGGGGTCGAACAGGCGCGCCGCCAGGCGCGTGGATACCGCGTGAAGATCGTAGTCGATCAAGGGGATGGCCTTGTACTTGGCCTCGCGATTCAAGTCGATCAACTGCACCTTTTGCGAGCGCCGCTCCGTCGCCAGGCGGTTGTAGCCGAACTCCTCGTACCCCTGCAGGGTGTCGCCGGCCGCGGCTTCGGCGACGATCACAGGGCCTTTGAAGCGCGGCTCGAGGTAATCCAGAATGCCGTGGATGGCGTCCGCATGGGTGGCCGCCAGTTGGTTGGTGGGTGAAACGTTGTTGACTTTGATGACGACGTATTTCTTGGCCTTCAGGCCCGGCCGGACCTGGTCGTCGATGGCAGTCAGCGCCTGCGCGATGTTCTGGCGCCGGCTTTCCCCTTTGACGAGGGCCACGGTGGAATTCCGCGCGGGGGCGGAAATCTGGGCGACCAGCGGTCGAAGCGCTGGGGCCAGGGCGGTCAACTGCAAAATCGTTCGGCGTGAAAAAGTAGCTGGCACTTGGACAGCCTCCCCAATTAGAATAGGATTTTACCACCTCATCCGAGCACAGGAGATTTTCGCATGTTGAAGATGATTTGCGCGGCCGGGCTGCTGGCTTGCGGCCTGGCGGCCGCCGCCGACCCGGCTCCCGTTCCTACTTGTACCCTGGTGCCGGGCTGGACGCAGCGCGGCGAAGCCCGAAGCTATGTTGGCGACAACCTGTTCGAGTACATGGATGGCAACGCGGAAGGCTACCTGATTTACGGCTTCCAATCTATGCACGGCGTCTCTTGCGCCAAAGGCCCCGTTACACTGGTGATCGATATTTCCGATTTTGGCGAAGCCGATAGCTCTTTCGGCATGTTCTCGGCCAACCGGGATCCGCGGGAACCCATGGCGAAACTCGGGGCGGGCGGCCAGATCGTCCCGCGGAGAGCCATTTTCGCGAAGGGCCAGTATTACGTCGAAATCGCGGCCGGCCCGGAAGGCGATTATACGGCTACTCTGAAGGAGTGGATGGCGGCGTTCGAGAAGATCGTGCCGGGCACCACTGCGACGCCTGCCGCTCTCTTGTGGTTTCCGGCTGAAAAGCAGCAATCCCTTCGCCTGGTGCCGGAGAGCGTCCTCGGAATCCGTTTGCTTCGGCGCGGCTATGCCGCTCAGTACGATTTCGGTAAGGCGTTTGTGGTGACGGAAGCATCCGCGGAGTCGGCGGGCCCGCTCCTGCTGAAACTGCGGGCGCGGTTCACCGACACCACCGCGGCCCGCGCCGGCGACGAGGCTTTCCAGGCCACTGACAAGTACCTGGGAAGACTGTGCTTCTTCCGCAAGGGACGTTATATCGGTGGATACGCCAACGTAGCCGACGGCCAGGACCCGGTAGCGTTGTCCGCGGCCCTGGCTGCGAAACTTCCGTGAGACGGGGTTCCGCGGCGGTTTTCGCCGCATTTGTGCTGACGCTATGTGTCGAGGCCCAGGAAAAGCCTTGGCCCGATCCCGCGTTTCCTTTTGGCGCGGTGTACTTCCGCAAGTCGAACCCGCCTGAACAGGATTGGGAACGCGACCACAAGACCGCGGCGCAGATGGGTGTCAACATTTTCCGCCACTGGTTCATGTGGGCCTCCATCGAGAACTCGCCGGGCCAGTACGACTGGCGCGACTATGACCGCATGGTGGAACTGGAGGCTCAAAACCACATCAAGGTGGTCATTGCCGAAATCACCACGGGCGCGCCCGAGTGGATGTGGGACAAGTACCCCCAGGCACGCCACATCTCGAGCGACGGTTCCCAGAGCTATCCCGCAGTTAGCGGCAGTAGCGCCACCAGCAGCGCGCCCCTTTGTCTGGATAACGAAGATGTCCGTGGCCAGGCCGAAAAGTTCCTGACCGCGCTGGTCGAGCGCTATCGCGACAGCCCCGCCACTTTGGGCTACGACGTGTGGAACGAGGGCGGAGTGCAGGAATGTTATTGTCCAGCCACCCAAGCCAAGTTCCGCGAGTGGCTGAAAGCCAAATATGGCGCCATCGAGGCCCTCGGCCGCGCCTGGCACCGCTACAGCTTCGGCGACTGGGAATCGGTTCACCCGCCTCACGGCAGTGTCGGCTACCCCGACTCGCTCGACTGGCTGGCGTTTTGCCGGGACGACGCCATTCGCCTTCTGCGCTGGCGCACCGAGCTGATTCGCCGGCTCGACAAGCGAAACAAGATCACCGCGCACGGCGTGGGCGCACTCACCGAGATTGAGTGGCGCACGGTGGCGAATGTGGATTCGTATGGCTACACGTGGGTGGCTTCGCGCCATGGCAACGATCCCTGGATGCAGTTTCAGGCCGTGGACCTGGTGCGCGGCGCCTCGCGGGGGAAGCCCTTCTGGCACGCGGAAGCCACGGGTGGGCCGCTGTGGATGCAGCCGCAGGTGGTGAACCGCCCCCTGGAAGATGGCCGCAGCTCGGACGACAAGGATGTCCGCGTCTGGAGCCTGATCGACATGGCCGCCGGCGCCACCGGCATCCTCTTCACGCGCTGGCGCCCGTTGCTCGACGGCCCGTTATTCGGAGCGTTCGGTCCCATGGGGATGGACGGCTCGGTCACGCCCCAGGCGGAGATGGCCGGCCAGTTGGCCCGCTGGACCAACTCGCACGCGGAGATTTGGAAGTCGCGGCCGGTGAAGGGCGACGTGGGTATCGTCTTCGTACAGGAGTCCGAGGATTTCAACTCCGTCCAGAGCGCGGGGGTGCCCACTGGGCCCGGCGGAGCCGGTGGCGGCCGTGGCGCGCCGGCCGCGGGCGCCTACCCCCAATCCGTCGAGGGGGCTTACCAGGCTTTCTTCGACTCGAATATCCAGGCCGATTTCGTGAGCATCGATGACATTGGGGAATACCCGATGATCTATCTCCCATACCCCGAGATGCTCGAGAAGTCCACCGCCCAGAAGCTCCGCGACTATGTCGCCAAAGGCGGCAAGTTGGTGAGTGAGGGCTGCCCTGGATATTTTGGGGACGGCGGCACGGCCGGCGCCATCCAGCCGAATCTCGGTCTGGACCAGTTGTTCGGAGCCCGCGAGAGTTACGTTCAGTTCACCCCCGACCTGCTGACCAAGCTCACCCTGACTGTGAGGGGCAAGGAGATCGGCGGCCAGTACTTTTTGCAGGAGTATAAGCTGGCGGGAGGGAAGGTTGCGGGCCAGTACGCCAACGGCCACATCGCCGCCGTCGAAAACACTTCCGGCGCCGGCAAGACGCTCTTAATTGGCACTTTCCCCGGTGGGGCCTACTTCCGGAGCCACGCGCCCGCAACGCGCGAGTTTTTCGCTGGTCTTCTGGCTTGGGCGGGCGTTCAACAGCAGGTCCAGTCGAGCGACCCGGAAGTGAAAGCCCGGCTGCATAAAGGAGCGGGCGGCACGTATCTCTGGGTGGTCAATCCCACGCGCACGGCGCGGACCGTGAAGATCTCACTCGCTTCCACGTTCCAACGGGCAGTGGAACTGTGGCAGGAATCCAACCGCCCGACCGTCGGCGGAAACACCCTGGCTGTCAGCGTCGAGGATCGGAACGCTGCCGTGATCCGGCTGGAATAGCGACCATCAGCGCCCGCACCTCCGCCTCCGTCAGCCTGCGCCACTTTCCGATCTGTAGGTCGCCGATGCGGATCGGCCCGATGGCCGTGCGCACCAGCTTGAGCACCTTGCTTCCCACGGCATCGATCATCCGCCGTACCTGCCGGTTGCGCCCTTCCGTGATGGTCATCTCCAGAAACGTGTGCTTGCCGCTGTCTCGCAGGCGCTTCACTTCCGCCGGCCGTGTGGGTCCGTCGCTGAGTTCGATTCCCCGCCGCAACCGGTCGATCTGCTCGTCGCTCAGCAGCGTCGCAGCCTTCAACAGGTAAGTTTTCGGTGCCTTGTGGACGGGATTGGCGATGCGCTCCGCGAAGTCCGTGTCGTTGGTCATCAGCAGTAGGCCGCTGGTGTCCAGATCCAGGCGTCCCACCGGCGAAAGCCACGTGCCCACATCGCCGGTCAGATCGTAGACCGTAGGCCGGCCTTCCGGGTCCCGCCGGGTCGTCAGGTACCCCTTCGGTTTGTAAAGCAAAACATAGGCCTTAGCCGCGGACCGCAGGGCCTTGCCGTCCACCGCGATGCGGTCCCGCTGGGGGTCTACCCAGTGGTCCGGGTTCCGAATGGTTTTTCCGTTCACAACCACCCGGCCCCCGCCAATCCACCCTCGCGCGACCGTCCGCGAGCCCAATCCAGCCTTGGAAAGGACTCTTTCTAAAGTCTTTAGCGGCCGCGCTTCGGCCAGTCTCTGTTTTTCCCGCATAGCCGAGGACGACTGTACGTAACAGTACTAATGTTACAATATATTATAGTGAGCACCACCGGAACAGTCCTAATCCGAGGCGCGCGCCAACTGCTCACTTTGCGCGGCCCCAAGGAACCCCGCCGCCGGGCGGCTCTCAATGATCTTGGCATTATCCACGACGGCTCGCTGCTGATTCGCGATGGCATCGTCGAAGAGGTGGGGACAACCCGCCGCATCGAGAATTTGGCGCGTGCGCGCAATGCCATGGAAATCAATGCCGCCGGGCGCGTGGTCATGCCGGGGTTCGTCGACTGCCACACTCACCTCGTTTTTCCACCGTCGGGCGGACCCGATCCGGATGAACACACCGCCGCGCGGCTGGTTTGTTCCAATACCCACCAGAGGCTGGAGGCGCGCGCACGCTCTCATCTGGAAGCCATGGCGCGCCACGGCACCACCACCGTGGAAGCCAAGACCGGCTGCGGCGCCGATGAGAGCGCCGAAATGAAGCTACTTCGTGTCCTCTCGGCCTTGAAACACGACCCGCTTGACGTGGTCGCCACGTTCCTGCTTCGCCTGCCGCCCGATGAGAGCGGTGAAGAGGCCCGTCAGGCCGCCATCGAATCGGTCTTGACGGAGTTGCTGCCCAAAATTCGCCGACGCCGCCTGGCGCGCTTCGCCGACCTCGTTTGGGATAGCGACGGCGTTTCCCCGGAGTGCTTCGCGCGCTATCTCAGACTGGCTCGCGGTCTGGGCTTCCCTTGCAAGATCCATGCGGACCAGCGGTCTCCCGCCGCCGCCATCGCCACGGCCATCGAGCACCTGGTCGTGAGCATCTCTCATCTCGAGCACGCCACCGCGGCCGACGTTCTGCCCCTCGGCGGCTCCCCCACCATGGTGACGCTGCTGCCCGGCGGTTCCTTGCACAACGGCGGTCACTACGCGCCTGCCCGTGCGCTGATCGACGCCGGCGCGGCCATCGCGCTCGCCACCAACTTTAACCCGCGCCACACCCCCATGCTGAGCATGCAAGCCGTGGTGGCTCTGGCGTGCTTGCGAATGGGCCTGACCGCCGCCGAAGCCATTTCAGCCGCCACCATCAACGGCGCCCATGCGCTTGGTTGCGCCGACCGCGTGGGGTCGCTCGAACCCGGAAAATCGGCGGATCTTCTGCTCCTCGACGTCTCCGACTATCGCGAGCTCACCCGCCAGTTTGGCGCCAACCTGGTTCGTCTGACCATGAAACGCGGCAAGCCGATCTATAAGGCTGGCGAAGTGGCTCGCCGGCCTCCTCGCGAGCTTCGCCGGGGCTGATCGGTGGTTCTCCCAGGCGCTGCCGATATAGTGCGACAATAATCACGTGAGGCTGCCGGACGGGCAGTCGCTCCCGGGGTGCCCTTTGGGCCCGGGGGAGGAAAGTCCGGTCTCCACAGGGCAGCGTGCCGGCTAACGGCCGGGGTTCGAGAAATCGGATACGGAAAGTGCCACAGAAAAAATACCGCCTTGCCGCAAGGTGAGGTAAGGGTGAAATGGTGCGGTAAGAGCGCACCGCGGCAGGAGCAATTCTGCCGGCAGGGTAAACCCCACGCGGAGCAAGACCAAATAGGGGAGGAGGGGCTGCCCGCCCCGCTTAACTTCCGGGTAGGTCGCTAGAGCCGTTCAGCAATGTGCGGCCCAGATGAATGACTGCCGCCCGCAAGGGCACAGAAACCGGCTTATACTCCGGCAGCGTCACCACATACCCAGCGCCTTCCACCACAGCGGCCCGATGCCCAGCCAGATCACCAGGTTCATTAGCGAAAGCAACAGGCCCAGCCGCCACCACGTGCCCTGCGCGACGTAACCCGCTCCGAAAAAAACCGGCGCCGAGCCCGTGCCGTAATGCGTCATGGCCGCATCCAGGCTCGAAAAGAACGCCAGCACCAGAGCCATTGCCAGCGGCGGCGCGCCGGCAGCCACGCCCGCCGCCAGAAAACTCGGGTAGAGCGCCATGACATGCGCCGTCAGGCTGGCGAAAGCGTAGTGAATGTACAGGTAGGCCACCGCCAGCGCCACCGCCGCCATCGGCCAGGACCATCCGCGCATCCCGTGGAAAAGCGCGCTCGAGAGGATGCGGATCACGCCCGATTCAGTGAGCGCGTCGGACATCATCACCAGCGGTCCAAACCAGATCAGCGCGTCCCACGCGCGGCCCTCGCTGAGCAGTTCGTCCCAGGTCACCACCCGGCAGAGCAGGATGGCGGAAATGCCGGCCAGCGCCACAATCGTGTTGTTGACGCCGTGCCACGGAGACGTGACCCACCCGCCCATCACGGCCAGGAAAATAAGGGAAAGGGTGGTTTCGCGGCGGCTCATGGGACCCATTTGCGCCAGTTCTTCGGCGGCGTGCGCCCGCGCCGCTTGGGTATCGCGCACCTCCGGCGGATGAAGACGGTAGATGACGTACGGCGCCAGAGCCAGCGTCAGAAACCCGGGAAGCAATGCCGCCAGCGCCCAATTCCCCCAGGTCAGATCCACGTGCGCGATCTTCCGCGCGAATTCGGCGATCATCGCATTCGCGGCCATCCCCGTCAGGAACATGGCGGAGACGGTATAGTTCGTGTGGAACGCGCTCAGTATCAGAAAGGTCCCCAAGCGGTTCGCCGTGGGTCCGGGTTCGGAGCCGAAAACCTGCGCCAGGCTGCGCGTGATGGGGAAGATGATGCCGCCTCCGCGCGCCGTGTCGGAAGGCACGAACGGGGCCAGCACCAGGTTGGCGCCGGCCATGGAGTACCCCAGCGTCAGCGCGCTCCGGCCGAACCGCTGGATAAAGAGATAGGCCACGCGTCGTCCCAA
>PMYB01000074.1 GCA_003170915.1 Bryobacterales bacterium
GCCAACAAACAGGACCTGCTCAAGGAACTGGACTTCGAAGCCCTGAAAGCCAATTTCTTTTACACCCGCCAGCGGCTCCAGAAAGGTCTCGGCGACGCCATCCTCTGCGCTGAGAACTTCGCCGGTGAAGAGCCTTTCCTGGTGGCTTTGGGCGATTCCATTCTGGGCCTGCACGCGGTGTCGCGCGCCGTCAGCCGTATGGCGGACGTGTTCCAATCCAAGCGCGCCAGTTGCGTGATCGCGGTCGAGGAAGTGCCGCGGGAGGAGACCTTGCACTATGGAATCGTGCAGCCGGAGGACGGCGTGGACGACGTTTTCCGCATTGTGAACCTGGTGGAAAAGCCCGCCCCGGAAGATGCGCCCAGCAACCTGGCCATCGCCGGCCGCTATATCTTCTCGCCGGTGATTTTCGACATGATCCGCCAGGTGAAGCCCGACCAGCGGGGCGAAATTCAACTCACCGACGCCATCCAGTTGATGTGCGAGGAAGGCCGCCGCGTGCTGGCGGTGAAGCTGACGGCCGAAGAGAAGCGCTACGACATCGGCAATTTCCCCAGCTACTTTGAAAGTTTCGTGGAGTTCGCGCTGGCCGACCCGGCCTACGGCGCCGAGTTTCGCCGCGTGCTCGAGCGCCTGCTGGCGCGGTCCGCTACAACGGTTTGAGCAAGACCCGGCTGTTTTTTCTGCTGCTGTTCGCGCTGCTGGTGGCGGCGCGGATGTGCCACGTCGAAATCCTCTGGGAAGGCGACGGGCTGCCCCTGGCGGCGGCCCGGCAGATGCTCGGCGGCAAAACCATCTACCGCGACATCTGGTTCGACAAACCGCCCTTGGTGCCTGCCGTGTGCCTGCTTTGGGGCGCGCGCGCCGGCTGGCTGCTGCGCCTGGCCGGAGCCATCTATGCGCTGCTGGCCTGCTGGATCGCCTATCGATTTGCGCGCGATTTGTGGTCCCGGCGCGAAGGCCTCTGGGCCGCCGCCTTGCTGGGCTTCTTTCTCACTTTCGATTTCGCCTCCGCGGTGGTCCCTCTGGCTTCCGATCTCCTGATGCTGGCGCCGCACCTGGCGGCCGTCTGGCTGGCGTGGAAGCGGCGCCCGTTCTGGAGCGGCGTGCTCGCCGGCGTGGCGTTTCTGATCAGCCCCAAGGGACTGCTGGTGGCCGCAGTCTGCGCCCTGTGGAATCCGGCCGGGGCGCTCTTGATGGCGGCGGGCTTCGCGGCCGCTGGTGGCGCCGCGGCCGCTTGGTTATGGAGCGCCGGCGCACTGGCGGCGTACTGGGACGAGGTGTGGAAGTGGGGCCGTCTTTACGCCGGCAGCACGTTCGTGGCGGATCCGCTGCGGAACGGACTCGTCCGGACGCTCGATTGGCTGGGGTTTCATGCGGCGTTGGCGGTAGCCGCCGTAGCCCTCCTGGCCCGTCGCGAAGTTTCGCTGCGATGGATCGGCTGGATTCTGATTTCGCTCGCCGGCGTGGCCGCCGGATTGCGTTTCTTTCCGCGTTACTACTTTCAGCTTCTGCCGGTGATGGTGCTGATGGCCGCGCGCGGTTTCACCCTATTGGGTCGCAAGCGCGCCCTGGCCGCCGGGCTGTTGCTGTTGATCCCGCTGGCGCGATTCGGCCCGCCGTACCTCACGGCTCTGAGAGGCGCCGAGTGGCGCGACACCGCCATGGACCGCGACAGCCGCGCCGCCGCCGCGCTCACCCGGCAACTGGCCAAGCCCGGCGACACGCTTTTCGTCTGGGGATACCGACCCGAAATCTACGTCTACACCCAGTTGCCGGCCGCGACGATGTTTCTGGATTCGCAGCCGCTGACGGGCGTGCCGGCCGACCGTCACCTCACTCAATCCGAGCCGGTGGAAACAGAAGCGCCCCGCGCGCGCCGCATCGAGTTGGCGCGCTTGCAACCCACATTCGTAGTGGATGGCCTAAGCGCCTACAATCCGCGGCTCGCCATCGCGAATTACCCCGAGCTGCGCCCGTGGTTCGCGAATTACCGTGAGGTAGCGCGCACCACCCAGACGGTGGTCTACCGAAGGAACCCACTAAGCCATGAACATCGACCCTGACTACACGCGCGAAACCCTCGTCCGCCTCATCCGGACGAATTCTGTCAATCCGACGCTGGCGCCGGGGGCGCCGGGCGAGCGCGAGATCGCGGAGTGGATTGCCGGATCGCTCCGGGCCGTGGGGCTGAGCGCGGAGATCTTCGAGCCGGCGCCCGGAAGGACCAGCGTCCTCGGCCGCTTGGCGGGCAGCGGCGGCGGGCGCAGCCTGATGCTCAACGGGCACTCCGACACGGTGCCCGCCGGCGGCATGGCGGAGCCTTTCTCCGGCGCCATCCGCGACGGCAAGGTTTACGGCCGCGGCGCCTTCGATATGAAAGGCAGTCTGGCCGCGTGCATGGCGGCGGTCAAGGCGCTGGTGGCTTCCGGTGCGCGCCTGCGCGGCGACGTGCTGGTGGCGGCGGTCGCCGACGAGGAATACGGCAGCCTCGGCACCAGCGATCTCATCCAACGCGTGAAGGTGGACGGGGCCGTGGTCGCCGAGCCGACGGGCCTCGAAGTCTGCCTGGCGCACAAGGGGTATCTCTGGATTGAGGTCGAGGTCGCCGGACGCGCCGCACACGGCAGCAAGTTCGAGCTGGGCATCGACGCCAACATGAAGATGGGCCACTTCCTCGCCCGGCTTAGCGTGTTGGAACGCGAGCTGCGCGCGCGGCCGCCCCACCCTCTGGTTGGTCCGCCTTCGCTGCACGCCGCCCTGCTCAGCGGCGGCACCGGCCTCAGCACCTATGCGCCGTCTTCCACCGTGAAGATTGAGCGCCGCACGGTGCCCGGGGAGACCGAAGCGCAGGCCGTGGCCGAGATTCAGGCGATCGTGGACCGGCTGGCGGGGGAAGATCCGGACTTTCGCGCCACCGTGCGGCCCTTCTTCGTCCGCCACCCGTTCGAGGTGGCTCGCACTGCGCCCATCGTTCGCGCCGTGGACCGCGCGGCCAGCGCGGTCCTGGGACGGCCCGCCCGCCACATCGGCGACACGCCCTGGATGGACGCTGCGCTGCTCCAGGCGGCCGGTGTCGAGACGGTGGTCTGCGGCGCGGCCGGCGCCGGCGCTCATTCCGACGTGGAATGGGTGGACCTGGAATCGGTGGTGAAGCTGGCGAATATTTTGGCGAAAACCGCGGTGGACTATTGCCGCTGAGCGCTACCATAACGGTGAAGCATGTTGATTCTCACGCGCACCCAGATCGCCGCACTCCTCAGTTTCGACGACTACATCGAGGCGGTCGAACAGGCTTTTCGCGCGCACGCCGAAGGCCGCGCCCTGGCTTCCGCTCTGATGCATGTCGATGCGCCGGAGGGCGAGTTTCACGTTAAGGCCGGCGGCCTGCTCTCTCCCGAGCCTTATTTCGCGCTGAAGGCCAACGGCGGCTTCTTCCACAACCGGGAACGCTACGGGTTGCCCAACATTCAAGGACTGGTGGTGCTCGCCAGCGCCGCCAACGGCCGTCCCCTGGCGGTCATGGATTCGGCAGAGATCACCATTCAGAGAACCGGGGCCGCCACCGCCATCGCCGCCCGTTACCTGGCGCGCCCCGATTCCCAGGTCTGCACCATCTGCGGATGCGGCAACCAGGGCCGCGTTCAGCTCCGCGCCATGGTTCACTCGCTGCCCATCCGCAAGGCCCTGGTATTCGATCTTCAGGCTGACAAGATGCCCGCCTTCGCGTCCGCGGCGGCCGCCGAGTTCGGAATCGAGGCAGTCCCCGTCGAGGACCTGGCCGCCGCCCTCGCCGAAAGCGACGTCTGCGTCACCTGCACGCCCTCCCGTCACTATTACATCGACCATGGGGATGTGCCGCCCGGCATGTTCCTGGCGGCGGTGGGCGCCGATAGTCCCGAGAAACAGGAGCTCGATCCGCGGCTGCTTCCCGCCGCTTCGGTGTTCGGCGACCTTCTGAACCAGTGCGCCGAAGTCGGTGAGTTCCATCACGCCCTGGCGCAGGGTCTGGTGACGCGCGCCGATTTCCGCGGCGAACTCGGCGAGCTGGTGACCGGCCGCAAGCCGGGCCGCGCTTCCCGCGACGAAATCACCATCCTCGACTCCACCGGCACCGCGTTGCAGGACGTCGCCGGCGCCGCGGCTATCTATGCGCGCGCCCAGGCGGCCGGCGTGGGCGTCTCGATCGAGCTCAGCGACTAGGAGAAACCATGAATTCATCGACCAATGATCGCCGCAGTTTTCTGAATCGCATGGCTGCCGGCGCCGGTCTGGCCGCGGCGTCGCCCGCGGCCGCTCAAACGCAGAATCGCAATGAGGGCCGCCCTGACTTTCCATTTCTGCCCCAGTACACGCGGGCGCAGATCCACAAATCGCTCAAGCAATCGAGCTTCGACCGCACCGGCGGCAACCGCGACGCCTGGGCCATTGCCGCCGGCGGCGTATACGAGGTATTCCGCGCCGACGGACCCGGGGTCATCAGCCACATCTGGTTCACCATCGCCGCGCGCAGCGCCGACCATTTGAAAGAGATCGTGCTCCGCGGCTACTGGGACGGCAACTCGAAGCCCAGTGTGGAAGCGCCCATCGGCGACTTTTTCGGCCTCAACCTAGGCGTTTATCAGGTCTACCAGTCGGAATATCTGGCCTGCTCGCCGGGCAAGTCGCTCAACTGCTACTTCGCCATGCCGTATCGCCAATCCGCGCGGTTCACGGTCACCAATGAAGGCAGCCAGGATATCGGCTCGTTTTACTCGAACATCGATTACATGACCGTGCCCAGGCTGCCGGACGACGCCTTGTACTTCCACGCGCAGTACCGCCAGAGCGCGCCGTGCATCCCGACGGCGGGCGACGCGGCCAAGCTCAATCTGGACGGCCGGCTCAACTACGTCTACGTGGAGACGCGCGGCCGGGGGCACTTGATGGGCGTGACGCTGGGAGTGCTCGAAAACGGGAATGGATGGTGGGGCGAGGGGGACGACATGATCTTCATCGACGATGAATCCAAGCCCGCCATCAACGGCACCGGTTCGGAAGACTATTTCCTGGGAAGCTGGGATTTCGGCGGGCGCGACGGCGCGCAGCCTTTTGCGCACTCCATGTACGGGGCGCCGCTGATCGTCAACGCGGAACGCACTGGCGGCCGCTACTGCTGCTATCGCTGGCACGGCGACAACCCGGTCGCGTTCGAGCGCTATCTCAAGCACACCATGGAGCACGGTCACGCCAACAACCGCGGCGACAATTTCTTTTCGACCGCCTACTGGTATCAATCGGCGCCGTACACGGATTTCCCCGCGCTGCCGCCGGCAGCGGCGCGGATTCCGCAGGTGAAAACGGCATGATGAAAATCTTGGCTTTTTTCTTGGGAGTTTCCATGGCGATACACGCTGCCGTCAAAGTCGAAAAAGTGGAATACAAAGGCTGGCCCAACTGCTACCGCGTCAGCAACGGCGAGGTGGAGCTGGTGGTCACCTCCGATGTGGGCCCGCGAGTGATTCGTTTCGGGTTTGTGGGGGGCCAGAACCTTTTCAAGGAGTTCCCGGAGCAACTCGGCGGGAAGGGCGAGGCCCAGTTCCAGTTGCGCGGCGGGCACCGCGTCTGGAAGGCGCCCGAAGATCCGGTGGCAACGTGGGCCCCCGACAATGTTCCGGTTCAGATCGAGATCAAGCCCGACGGTCTGGTGGCGCGCGCACCCGTCGAGCCTCTGACGAAACTGCAAAAGGAAATTGGCGTCCGCATGGCGCCCTCCGGCACCCAGGTGGAGGTGCTGCATCGCATCACAAACCAATCGCTCTTCCCGCTCGAGTTCGCGGCGTGGGCCATGTCGATGATGGCGCAGGGCGGCATGGCCATCACGGGATTTCCGCCGCGAGGAAGACATCCCATCGACCTCGAAGCCACCAATCCGCTGGTGATGTGGGCCTACACCGATCTTTCCGACAATCGCTGGAAATTCACCAAGAAGTACATGCTGCTTCGTCAAGACCCCAAGATTGCCGACGCCCAGAAGCTGGGTCTTTTCAACCCCAACACCTGGGTGGCCTACGTGCTGAACGGAGAAGCCTTCGTCAAGCAGGCGCGCGCCGACGCCGGCAGCCTATACCCCGACTTCGGTTGCTCCTTCGAGACCTTCACCAGTAATGAGTTTCTCGAAATCGAGACTCTCAGCCCGCTGACCAAAGTGCTTCCGACTCGAGCCGTGGAACATACCGAGCACTGGAGCCTGCACCGCAATGTGCGGCTTTCGAGCCTCACGGACGAGGAGCTGGACCGGGTCGTCCTGCCGCTTCTTCAGCCGGCGCCCGCGGGGGGCCGATGAAGCGAGTGTTCCCGGCTCTTCTAGGGCTGTTCCTCTGTTCGGTACACTACGCGGCCCAGACGCAAGAACCATCGACGAAGGGCGCAAACAGCTACTATGCCGGCAATCGCGCGCCGCTTGCGCCGAACCCCTTCGTGAAGCTCCCGCTGGGGAGCGTGCGCCCGGAAGGCTGGCTGCGGCGCCAGTTGGTTCTGGAGACCAAGGGCTTCTCGGGCAAGCTGGAAGAGATCAGCCAGTTCTGCAAGTTCGAAGGCAACGAATGGACCAGTCCGGCAGGTCAGGGGAAGTTCGGGTGGGAAGAGGTGCCGTACTGGCTTCGTGGTTATGTGGACCTCGGCTACGTGCTCGGGGACGAGGCGATCGTCAAGCGCGCCAACCAGTGGTTGAATGCGGTGATCGCCACCCAGCGGCCCGATGGCTATTTCGGCAGCCAGAGCAACGTCGATAGCGAACGCGTCAACGGCGTGCGCAGCCGCATGCTCGATCTGTGGCCCAACATGGTGATGCTCTTCCCGCTGCGCTCGCTATATGAGGCGACCGGCGATCCGCGCATCATACCGTTCCTGACAAAATACTTTCGCTGGCAGACGACCATTCCCCTGGAGGACTTGCTTTCGGCAAGCTGGCAGAAGCAGCGCGCGGGCGACAACCTGGATTCCATCTACTGGCTCTACAACCGCACGGGCCAGCCCTGGCTGCTCGACCTGGCGAGGGTGAACCACGAGCGCACCAACGATTGGTCGGGCGGTATCGCTTCCTGGCACAACGTGAATTTCGCCGAATGTTTCCGCGAGCCGGCGCAGTTCTTCCAGCAGGCCAAAGACGCGCGATAGGTGAAAGCCACGGTGCGCAACTACGACACGATGCGCAGGCTTTACGGCCAGGTCCCCGGCG
>PMYB01000114.1:0-279 GCA_003170915.1 Bryobacterales bacterium
GGAGCATGACCTGCTGCTGGAGGTCATCCTGCTGGTGGAACGCCGGGATATGAAAAATGCCTGGCGGTGCTGGCCCGATCCCGAACACGAAAATGCTTCAGTGGCGGGGTCGATCCGGGAACATTCTCGCCCGTCCAGGTAAACCAATGGGTTCCAGAAGAAGTTCCGCTCCCGCAACTGGCAAAAGCGTCCACCCTGGCCTAGAACTGAGCCCCAGGCCGCGAAGTGGCTGACATTCCCGACGCTTTTCGGCCCTTACGCAGCCTTGCCGAAAGCACA
>PMYB01000114.1:381-27477 GCA_003170915.1 Bryobacterales bacterium
GCCGCTGGTGAGCAGGATCACCAGGCGACCGTCGTCCTGCGTGGCTCCGCGGCCCGTGTAGGTCTCGTCTTCGGTGCGCAGGTTCAGGCCGATGAGGCGCAAGCGCGGGGCGGTTTGCGACCACGCCAGGTTGTAGCTGCCCGAAATGCTGCGCCATGCCTCCAGCGTGCCGAAATCCAGAGCGGCGCCCGTGAAGTTTCCTTCCGACGTCAGGTTGGCCAGCAACTGGCTGCCCCTTCCCGAGGTCTCCAGCGTCCCATCGGCATCCAGCTTGCCGGCTTGCCAGTCCAAACCCTTCACCTTCGCCGTGAGCTTATAGGAGGGCCGCGCGGTGCGCAGGTTGACGGCCAGTTTGCCGGTGATGGCGGCGCGATCGAGTTTGGCCTGGATGCCGTCGAATTCCACGCGCGCCACGTCCCATAGCAGGCGCGCGCGGACATTCTCCAGATGGCACCCGGCCAGCAGCAGATCGTCAATCTGCACCGTGCCATCGACGGCGCGCTCGGTGAGCCAGACGGGTACCGGGGCGCGACCCAGGGCGCGGGCGATCAGACTGGTGCTGCGGCTCAACGTGGGCATGAATTCCGCTTCCAGATCGGCGGCGTCCACCTCTTCGGCGCGCAACCGCAGGCGGTGCGGCCGCACGGCCCCAGGTTCGTAGCGGTACTCCCCGGTGAAGGCCACCTTGCCGGCCTGCGCCTCCAGGCGGTCGAGCACGATGCGCGCGCCATCGATCTGCGCGCGCGCCGACGCGATCTCGAGCGGATCGGCCAGGCCCGGCACGGCGATCTGAGCGTCGCCGAGCTGGAGACGGCCGGTCCAGCCGGCCTTGGCGGCCGCCACGCGGTAATGCAACTGGCCGCTCCATTGGCCAGATCTGACCTGCTCGAGCCAGGGCACGGCCGCCAGGGCCACCTGGGCGCGCAGCGACGCCACCTGCATGGCCTCGGCGGAGATGGAAAGATCGAGCGTCTCCTCATCCATGGCGTAGTCGGCCTCGATCTGCGCCTGGTCCTGGTCGGAGGTGCGGACCACCGCCGGCGACAGACGCACGTGGCCGTGGTCCAGCACGATGTAGGCTTGCTCAAAACGGATGGGCGGCGAATCGGGAATGGTCAGGGCGGTATCGTGAAACGCCAACTGACCCTGGAAGCTGCCCTGCCCGGAATAGCCTATGGCGCCATCCATGCTTCCACTCAGCTTCAGCCGGGGCGGGAACTGCGCGCCCATGTGGCCCGCCAGTTCCATCAGCGGGGCCACCGGGAACTGGTTCCAGTTGACGGTCACCGCCCAGCGCGGCCGCGAGAGGTAGTCGTTGGCCCGGAACCGCACCCATAGCGGCAGCAGTGCGTTGCCGGGGGAGTTGGACTGCAATTCGAGTTGCTGCGCGACGAGGTCCAGCCGGCCGCGTATATCGAGCGGCCACCCCTGGCCTTTCCCCGGCAGCAGGTCCCACCGGTGGACGTCTTCGATGTTGAGCCGTCCCAGTATGCCGATGTTGTCGATGGGTCCGCCCAGGTGCACCCGCGCGGAGATGGTGCCGTGTATGCTGCCGGCCTGGCCGCGCATGAGGGCCGTGATTTCGCCCAGCCCGGTGCGGTCGAGCTCGACATCCAGATCGACGCGCTCCGGCGCCACGAACCAGCGCCCCTTCACGGCGAAGGAACCGAGGCCCTGCGCGGGACGGTCGGTGCGGGCCAGTTTGGCGGAACCGGAGACCCTCCACCCGCTCCCGCGCGAACCGGGAGGCGAGACGTCCAGATCCGTCTCGGTGAGGTAGAACACCGATTTCACGTCGCCGAACTTGAAGTTGATGCGGCTGTCGCGCAAGCTGCTGTTGCGAATGTGGATGGCGGGGGCGGCGCGCAAAACCGAAGGGTTCACCAGAGACGCGAAGTTCCAGCGGCCCCACTCGGAGGCCGCGCCGGACTTGGCGAGGTTGATGCTGGCGCCTTCCAGCCGGATGGCAGCAATCACGAACTGGCCGCCGAAAAGCGCCCAGAAACCGGGCGTGACATCCATGCTGTCCATGTAGGCCATGGGCTCGATGCCGATGGAGGGGTCCTCGTGAATCACCACGTTCTCCACCGAGAACCCGGGACCTTTGAGCAGACTGAACCGCACCGGGCCGAGAAACTCGACGCGCCGTCCGAGGGCACGCTCGAGCGATCTGCGCAGGCGCTCGCCGTACCGCTCGGCGCCCAGGTAGGGCGCCACAATGCCCGCAACGAGCAGCAGCGCCAGCGCCCCGCCGGCGAGTTTCAGAAGCGTGCCGGGCCGCATCTTCATGCGCCCCCTCCGGTGAGGCCGCGGTAGGCTTCCGGGTCGTCGATATCGGCCAGGATGCCGGGGTCGTCCACTTCGAGGAACTCCGTTTCAGCGGCGTGGCCGCGCACCACGTCGCGCGCCGCGCCGGTCTCGGGGAGCGCCAGGAACTCGGGGATGATCACGCGCGAGAACCAGATGGGATGGCCGCGGCGTCCGTGATACTGCGGCACGCGCACCAGCGCGGCGCGCGGCCCGGCCAGCAAAGCATCAATGGTGGCGGGCGCGATGGCGGGGTGGTCCACCAGCGTAAAGAGCACGCCATCGGCCTCCGGCGGAACGGCGCCGAGCCCGCACTGCATCGAGGTGGTCTGGCCGCGCGCCCACTCCGGGTTCACGACGTAAGTGGCGGCGGCGTGCCCGCTGGCGCGAATCCGCTCCGCCTCCGCCCCCAGCACCACAATCACCGGAGAACAGCGCGCGGCGAACAGGACGGCCAGCCGGTCGAGAAAGGTTTCCTCGCCGTATCGCAACAGAGCTTTCGGAAAACCCATGCGGCGCGATTCGCCGGCCGCCAAAATGAGGCCCGCGCTCACTTCGCCAGCACGGCCCGCAACGATTCGTCGGCGAACACCGACATCGAAAGCGAGCGCCAATTGGACGCCGCGCCGCGGCGCACCGCGATCATTTCCGCGGCCACCGAAATGGCGATCTCCTCGGGAGAAACTGCGCCGATATTCAGGCCCATGGGGGCATGAATGCGCTCGAAGGCGGCGCGCGGAATCCCTTCCTTCTCCAGTTCGCGAATGACATTCAGCACCTTGCGCTTGCTGCCGATCATGGCCACATAGCGTGCAGGCGTCGCAATGGCCAGTTTCAGCACGCGCATATCGTCGCGATGGCCGCGCGTGACAATGATGACGTAGCTGGTCTCGTTGATCTGCAAGTTGGGGAAAACTTCCTCGTACTCCGCGGCGTGCACGCCGGCGGCTTCCGGGAAGCGTTCGCGGTTGGCGAAAGTGTCGCGGTCATCGATCACCACGGTGCCAAAACCCGCCAGAGTGGCGACCTTCGAAAGGCTTTTCGAGATGTGCCCGGCCCCGAAGATGAAGGCGCGCGGAATGGGCAGCACCGGCTCCACGAAGACATCGAGTTGCCCGCCGCAGATAAGGCCGTTGTCGTAGGCCGCGTCCTGGCCCAGGTTGAAGGTGAGGTGCTTGGGCTTTTCCGTTTGGATGACCTCCCGCGCGGCGTTCCACACCTCGGCTTCGACGCACCCGCCGCCGATGGTGCCGATCATGGACCCGTCCTCGCGCACCAGGAGCTTGGCGGTCTCATAGCTGGGGATGGACCCGCGCACCTCGACGATGGTGGCGAGCGCGCACTTCTGCCCCAGGTTGCGGAGCCGCACCAGTTCCTCGTAAACGTCCATTCGATGACGATTATAGCGTGGGAGGGGAGGGGGGAGCAGGCGTCAGCCTCGGCGGGCGGAAATCGGGCTCCAGCAGCCAGACGGCGCGGCCGGGATAGTAGCGGCGCAGTTTCTCGTCTTCGGCCTCGCCCAGGTCGCGAGCCCAGACTACGCGCGCGCCGTCGATGTCGGCGGCGTTGTAGACCCACTCGTCCTGGAAGATGTGTTGCGGGTAGTAACGAACGAAAACCAGCAGCTTGCCTGGAATCTGGGCAAGCTGCCGGTTGACGTAGATCCGCCGATCCGGATTCCCGTGGTTGATGGCGTCCCAGGTCTCGTAGGGCCGCATCGCCAGCGAGGCCTCCGCATCGTCGAATACATGCAGGCCATACCAGAACAGGAAGTGCGCGGCGCAGAGGAAGACGATCAGCCGGGCGGCCGTGCGGCCTGCCCTCAGCCGGCCAATCCGCTCCAGGCCCGTGACGCTCACCAGAACGAAAAGACACGTGACCGCGGCGATGTAATGCAGTTGGAATGCCGGGAAGAGATTGACGCCCAGGCTGAATAGCAGGAGAGTGAGCGCCACCCACGCAAACCGGAACTCCCGGATGGTTACCAGAAAGACTGCCAGCGCCAGGTAGAGCGGCGCCAGAAAGAAGAAACGGTAGTAGCGCACGCGGTATTCGAGCCGCTCCAGGTAGCTGCGCACGGTCTCGGGACCGGTGTGAAACGAAAGCTGCATCTTGTAATCGAGCGCTTGCTCCCTGGTCAGATCCCGGTGCGGCACGGGATTCGATTGCACGGTGAGCGCCGCCGGTACGCCGTACTGATACTGGCTGAGCATTTCGGGGAGCGTGGTCCAACTGCCGGTGACCGCCTTGTTCTGGAACAGCATGATGGCGACGGCTGGAACGAGGACCAGGATGACATCCGGCGCCACTCTGGCCAGTTTGCGCGGGTCCGGGATGAAGAACAGGACGACGCCGAGGAACAGAAAGACCGATTCATACGGACGCGTGAGCAGGTGCATCCCCAGGCCAACGCCCAACAAAACCGCATCCCGCGTGCGCGGCCCGTGGCGCAGCCGGGGCAGCGCTCCAAACACTAGGCACCCCGCGGCGGCGGCAAATGCCCCGCCCCAATAGCTGTTCATCCACTGGTTCAGAGGGCCGAATTCGATTACCGCCAGCACCCCGCCCACCAGCGCCCACCCCGGAGTGGTCCAGGCCCGCAGCATCCAGTAGCACAGCGCGCAGAAGGCCGCCACGGAAAGCACCACCCCAGCCCAGGGAAGGCCAAACACAGCCCAGCCGAGCGCCAGCGCCAAGCCCTGCCCCACCGGGTAAATGGAACTGTATGCCGGCTCCTGAAGCACAAAGAACGTCTCGAAGAACTGGGGCAGCGAATGCGGCGGATTCGCCAGGCGGAAGTGCCGCAGCGTGTCCGCCTCCAGCAGGTGGCCGAACTCGTCGTAAACGTCCGGCGAGGGGACCGGATGGTGTGCCAGCAGCGCCAGCCGGAGCACCACCGGCAGCAGGGCCAGCAGCAACATCGACCAGCCGGTCCTCTCCGCCAGCTTGAGAGCGTACGGCTGAATCCAGGGGCGCCACACTAGCGCCATCAAAACCAGCATCGCCGCCAGCGCCAGCTCGATGAAGTCGGCCGGGCCAAACCCGATGGAATTGTGAAGCGGCAGAAATGATCGAAAGACGTCGAACAGAAACATGCGACGTCTCTATTCTCCCAGAGGTTCTACAATATTCACAGGTCCTCAAAGGGGCACGTGCATCGGTCGGCTTACACGCTCGAAGATCAGGAGCGCATGTCCAGGGCGGAAAATTATTTTGCCTGGCAGAGCCGCCTCGTCACGCGCGAACTGGGGCGGAGGGTAGTCGAGGTTGGCTGCGGCCTCGGGAACTTCACTGGAATGCTGCTCGACCGCGAGGCCGTCATTGCCGTTGACAGCGAGCCCGATTGCATCCAGCGGCTCAAACAACGCTACCCCGACCGGAGCAACCTGCACGCCTTTGCCTGCGACGCCGGCAGCCCCGCGTTCACCGATCTGGCCCGGTTCCACCCCGACTCCTGCGTGTGTCTGAACGCACTCGAGCACATCCAGGACGACCGCCAGGCCCTTCACGGCATGGCGTCCATTCTCGGGCCCGGCGGAGTCGTCGTGCTGCTCGTCCCCGCCTTTCCGGCGCTGTATGGTCCCATCGACCGCAACCTCGGCCATTACCGGCGGTACAGCCGCGCCTCCATCGCCAGGCTGGCCGGCTCCACCGGCCTGCGCATCCGGAAGGCCCACTACATGAACGCCCTCGGCTTCTTCGGTTGGTGGGTGAATTCCCACATTCTCAAACGTGCGGCCCAGTCGGAAAGGCAGATCGAGATCTTCGACCGCTACCTGGTCCCGCTCTTCTCGCGTCTGGAGGGTCTCACACACCCTCCCTTCGGCCAGTCGCTGTTCGTGGTCCTCGAGAAGCCATGAAGGTCTCCGTCATCATCCCCGTGTATAACGAATTCCGCACCTTCAACCAGGTTCTGGAACGGGTCCGCCAGGCGCCTTTGCCCCAGGGCTGCTCCAAAGAGATTGTGGTGGTGGATGACGGATCCACCGACGGAACCACCGAGATGCTCGGCGAACATACGCGGGAAGGCCTGGTGGTGGGGCACCACTCGGAGCGGAATTACGGAAAGGGCGCTGCCATCCGCGCCGGCATCCTGTTGGCGTCCGGCGACATCGTGCTGATTCAGGACGGCGACCTCGAATACGATCCCAGCGATTACGCGCGCATCCTCGAACCCATCGTGAAGGGCGAGGCGGATATCGTCTACGGCTCCCGCTTTCTCGGCCAACCAACCGGCATGGCCCTGAAGAATCGCATCGCCAATCGCATCCTCACCGCCGCCGCGAATCTCCTCTATGGCGCGCGGCTTACCGACGAGGCCACCGCCTACAAGGCCTTCCGCGCATCCATCCTTCGCGGGATGCACCTCGAATGCCGGCGCTTCGAGTTCTGCCCCGAAGTCACCGCCAAAGCGCGGCGTCTGGGCCATCGCATCCGGGAAGTGCCCATCGCTTACAACGCCCGGGGTATTGCCCAAGGCAAGAAGATCCGCGCCCGCGACGGTTTCGAGGCTCTCTGGACGTTGATCCGCTACCGCTTTACGCCGCGGCGGAGGCTGGTGCGAAGGATGGTATCGGGCTGCGCCCCAGGGTCAGGCCCGGCGGCGGCGGAGCCCCACGACGATTAAGCCAAGCCCACCGAACAGCATGCCGATGGTGCCGGGTTCGGGAACTCCTGTCGATCCCTGGGTCACGACAATGTCATCCAGCCCCCAGTACGACGGATCTTGCCGGTACTGGAATTGAAGTGTGTCATTGCCCAGGCTGCTAAGCACGTAAGTGTACTGCGTGTACGCAAAAGCGCCCGCATTCAGAAGGCTGGGCCCCACATCGATCCCATTCCAGTTTACGGTTGAAATCGTTGGTCGTGCCACCCGGACTCATTAGATAAAACGACAGGTTGACTGTCCCAGCAACCGTCGGGAGTGTCTGGGTAAGGAAGCCATCCGATCCGACGGGTCCGAGCTGCGCACCATAGGTACCGGAATAGGCGTAGCCAGTGGTAACGCCCGTGGCCCCGGTGTTGCCTGTCCAGATCCAAGGTGCGAAAACCCCGGTTTCGAAGCCGCAGTTGGTGACCAGATTACCCACTACACCGTCACAAATGCTGACGGGGCCGGCAGACAGCGGAATTGCCGCTACACTGAGTAGCGCTAACAATGCAAGTGCAGATCGTAGGTTCATTTCGAAACTCTCCTTTTAGGTGATTATGCACATTCTCAGTGCCCAATTCAACAACATTTTGAGGGTTCCGGACCAGAAAAGTACCAGTACTTTGGGTTATTTCCACCATACCTGTTTCACAACGGCTGCTCTTGGCACCGTTTGTTGCCCAAGGCGCCGCCGGCGGGGCGGTGTGATTGGCTTTATTTCTTCGCCGCGTGCCTGATCGGCATACACTCAGAGTATCCTCCCGTGAACTCGAAAAAGGTTGCCATCATCGGCGGCGGCATCGTTGGATTGGCCACCGCTTACCGGCTGGGCGAGCGGTTTCCCGGCGCCCGCATCTGCGTACTCGAAAAAGAGAGTGCCGTCGGCCAACACCAGACCGGACACAATAGCGGCGTGCTCCATAGCGGCCTCTACTACAAACCTGGATCGCTGAGGGCGCGCCTCGCGGTTGCGGGCATCCGCCAGATGGCGGAGTTCTGCCGGGAAAACGGCATCGCGCACGATATCTGCGGCAAGCTGGTGGTGGCGGCCGACGACTCCGAAGTGCCGCGCCTGCGCGACCTCGAGAAGCGCGGCGCCGCCAACGGCCTCGAAGGGCTGCGCTGGCTCGATCGCGGCGAGATGCGCGAGATCGAACCGCATGTGGGCGGCGTGGCGGCCTTGCGCGTCCCCCAGGAAGGCATCGTGGATTACACGGCGGTCTGCGACACGCTGGCCGCCAAGCTCTCGGAGCGCGGCGCGCGAGTGGTGACGGGCGCCCGCGTGAAGCGGTTGCGCTGGCAAGGCGCAACCTGGATTGCGGAAACTACCGCCGGCGAGTTCGAAGCCGATTTCCTGATCAATTGCGCCGGCCTCCAATCCGACCGCGTCGCCCAACTGGCGGGCGAGCGGCGCGACATGCGCATCGTGCCCTTCCGCGGCGAGTATTACAGGCTGCGCCCGGAGCGCCAGCACCTCGTACGCAACCTCATTTACCCGGTGCCCGATCCCCGGTTTCCCTTTCTCGGCGTGCATTTCACGCGGCTGATCCACGGCGGAGTCGAAGCCGGGCCGAACGCCGTGCTGGCATTCGCGCGGGAAGGCTACCGCAAGACCGATTTCAACGCGCGCGACCTCGCCGACGCGCTCACTTATATCGGCCTCTTGCGCTTCCTGCGCCGCTACCCCTCGATGTGTTGGTACGAGCTGCGGCGCTCTTTCAGCCGCCAATTGTTCTGCCGTTCGCTGCAACGTCTGGTGCCCGAGATCCAGCCCGGCGACCTCGATACCGGCGGCTCCGGCGTGCGCGCGCAAGCCATTTCGCCCGAAGGCGAGCTGGTTCAGGACTTCCGCTTCATCGCGCGGCCCAATGCCCTCCACGTGCTCAACGCGCCCAGCCCCGCCGCCACGGCGTCGCTGGCCATCGGCGCGGAGATCGCCGCCATGGCGGAGCGGGCGGCCGCCGGGTAGCTGTACCCTGCCCCCACGATATAATCGATGGCATGCCTGAGACCCGCCACTCCGTGTGCGCGCTCGACTGCCCGGACTGCTGTTCCCTGCTGGTCACGGTCGAAAACGGACGCGGCGCCAAGCTGCGCGGCGACCCGGCGCATCCGGTGACGCGCGGTTTTCTGTGCGGCAAGGTGGCGCAGTACCTGGAACGCGAATACTCGCCGGGGCGCTTGCTCTACCCGCAACGCCGCGTGGGCGCGAAGGGCGAAGGCCGTTTCGAGCGGATCTCCTGGGATGAGGCCCTGGATGCCATCGCCCTCCGCCTCAAGGCCGTCGCCGCGGAGTTCGGGCCGGAAGCCGTTCTGCCGTACAGCTACGCCGGGACCATGGGCCTGCTCAACGGCGCCGGCATGGACCGCCGGTTCTTTCACCGGCTGGGCGCCTCGCGGCTCGACCGCACCATTTGCTCGTCGGCGGGTGAAGCGGGGCTGATCGAAGCGCTGGGCCTGCGCTACGGCACCGAGCCCGAGCAGTTCCGCCATTCCCGCCTGATCATCGCCTGGGGCGCCAACATTCTCGGCACCAATGTGCACTTGTGGCCGTTCGTAATGGAGGCGCGGCGTAAGGGGGCTAAACTTTACACCATCGACCCGCGGCGCAACCGTACCGGCGCCGCCGCCGACAAGCACTTCTTCATCAACCCCGGCAGCGACACGGCCCTGGCCCTCGCCATGATGCACGTGATCGCCGGCGAGAACCTGCACGATGCCGATTATGTGGCGCGCCATACCGAGGGCTTTGAGGAGCTGCGCCGGCGCGTCCGGGAATGGACCCCTCAGCGCGCGGCGGAGCTAACCGGCCTGGCGGCGGAAGAGATCGTCGCGCTGGCGCGTGAATACGCCACCACTCGGCCGGCCGCCATCCGGCTCAACTACGGCATACAGCGCAGCGAGCGTGGGGCCATGGCCGTGCGGGCGGTGGCGCTGCTTCCGGTGCTGGTCGGATCCTGGAAAGAGGCCGGCGGCGGGTTGCAGCTTTCCACCTCCCAGGCGTTCCATCTGAACCGCGACGGATTGGAGCGCGCCGACCTGCAGCAGAAAGCGCTCGGCCGCGAGGCGCGCCTGGTCAACATGACGGAACTGGGGCGCTCCCTCACCACAGCCGGCGATCCACCCGTGAAAGCCCTGGTGGTCTACAATTCGAATCCAGCCGCCATCGCTCCCAACCAGAACGCCGTGCTCGGCGGATTGCGGCGCACCGATCTGTTTACGGTGGTCCTCGAGCAGTTCCAGAACGACACCGCGGACTACGCCGACTACCTGCTGCCGGTAACCACGTTCCTGGAGCATGCCGACCTCTACCTGGCATACGGCCACTATTATTTGCAGCTCGCGCGCCCGGCGCTTCCCGCGCCCGGCGAGGCCAGGTCCAACGTCGAGATCTTCCGCTTGCTGGCGGAGCGCATGGGGTTCGACGACCCTTGCTTCCGCGACAGGGAAGACGACATGATCCGGACGCTCCTCGATTCCCCGCATCCGTTTGTGCGCGGGATCACACTCGAAGAGCTGGAGCGCCAGCGCTTCGTCCGGCTGCGCATCCCCCAACCGTTCCTACCCTTCGCCTCCGGCGGCTTCGGGATGCCCGGCGGAAAATGCCATTTCCACGCCGAGACGCTGGACTACACGCCGCCCCGGGAATCGCGGCATGGCGACCCAGCCCTGCGGCGGAAATACCCGCTCGAGCTGATTTCCCCGAAAAACGACGACAGCATGAATTCGACCTTCGGCCATCGAGACGCGGTGGACCTCCAGACCGCCGCGCTGCACCTCGACGCCACCGATGCCGCGCGGCTGGGCATCCGCACCTCCGACCAGGTACGGGTGTTCAACGACCGCGGTTCCTGCGTGCTGCTGGCGCGCGTGGACGATACCGTGCGCCCGGGCCTGGTTTCGGCCCCCTCCGTACGCTGGGCAAAGCGCGCGCCCGCAAAGCGCAACGTGAACGCGCTCACCTCCGAGCGGCTCACCGACGCCGGCGGCGGCCCTACGTTTTACAGTTGCCTGGTTCAAGTGGAGAGGATTGGGACATGGAAATCCGGTGCGCGCTCGCTTCTGGCGGCGTGCCGTCCCCGGCAATGGATCAAAAACCTGCTGGTATTCGTTCCCCTGATCTCCTCCGTCAGCTTCCGAGATCCCGAAGCCATCCGGCGCAGCGCGCTCGCGGCGGTGGCGTTCGTTCTGATGACCTGCGCGGTTTACCTGCTTAACGACATCGCGGACCGCGATTCCGACCGCGCCCATCCCTCCAAGAAACTGCGGCCCATCGCCTCGGGCGCTCTCCCGGTGGGCTTCGCGGGTCTCGCCAGCCTGGCGTTCGCGGCCGCGGGAATGGCGCTCGGAAGCACGCTGGGCGGGAGGGTGGCGCTGGTGCTGGCGCTCTACGCGGTGTTTCAGATCGGCTACTCCGCCGGATTGCGCAAGGAACCGGTGCTCGATGTTCTGCTGGTCTCTTCCGGGTTCGTCATGCGCCCGCTGGCCGGCGCCTATGCCATCCGGGTGCCGGTGTCCGCATGGCTGTTCGTGGTGTCGCTGCTGCTCTCGCTTTCGCTCGCCTTGCTCAAGCGGCGCACGGAGCTGGCAACCCTGGAGTCCGCTCTCAGCTACCGCCCCGCGCTGGGCGGGTACAGCCTGCGATTTCTGGACCAACTGGTCGCCATCGTAACCGGCGCCGGCATCGTCGGCTATGCGCTTTACACCTTCCAGTCGGAACATAGTGAAGCGCTGGTGATGACGCTGCCGATGTTCCTGTATGCCATTTTTCGTTATCTTTACCTGGTCTATGAGCGCGGGGCGGGATCCAATCCCGAAGAGGTCTTTCTGCGGGATCGCAGGCTGCAAATCGATTCGGTCCTTTACCTGGCCGCGGTAATGGCGATCCTGGCGTCGAAGCACTGACCATGGGCGCGGCCGCGATTTTCTCCTCCATCCTGAGATTCGCCTGCTGGGAGGCTGCGCTTTTCGCGGCCAGTATCCGCCTGGCGCGCGCCGCAAGCCGGCGCAGCCGCCGCGCGGAAGAGCAGTGGCTGCTCGTGCTGGCCATCCAGGTCACGCTGGAATCCTCCTTCGCCGCGCTTGTTTCCTTCACCCGCGCGAACTCCGCTGCCGCGTATTGGATTGCCGCGGGCGTCTGCATGCTGGCCGCCGTAGCTGTGCCCGGCGGCAGGGACGCATTTGCGCGCGCCGCCAAGGCGATTGGGCGGCTGGAGATTTTCGAGTACCCCAAAAGCGCCGCGCTCATGGCTGCGCTGTGCGTACCGCTCGTGCTCTTGTCCTTCCATCCGGTGGAGGAAATCGACTCCATCAATTACCTGCATTATCTTCTCGAGTGGATGGCGAACCGCGCGACTCCTTACCTGTTCGCCTCCAGCTATGTGGCGTTCTGGGAACTCTCGTTCTTGCCATCCTGGACGATCGCCGGCGTGGACTTGTTTTTTCCGCTGCTGGCGTTGAAAGCGGTGGTGCTGCTGGCCTTGGCCGCATCCCTCGCGGGGCGCGAACTCGGGCTTCGCCGGGGATTGCTTCTTTGGACGGTCTTCGGAAGCATCCTCCTGCGCCACTTCTGGTATGGGTATTCCGGAGTTCCGACTCTTAAGAACGACGCGCTGCACGGGGCCGGCTTCCTGCTGCTGACGCTGCTGGTGCTGCGCGCCGTGCGCCGCCCGCTGGCATCCGTCGATGCGGTGCTATTGGCCTTTGGGGCCGCCTTCGCCCTGGTGAAGTATCCCGGGGTCTGTCTGGTTGTGGCGGCCCTGGGAGCGGTCCTCGTTGCCCAGCGCCACACGCTGCGGCGGAATCCGCGGCATGCCGCGGTTGTGGCGTCGGCGATTTCAGCCTTCGTCCTGCTGACCAGCGGGCACTACTATCTCCGCACGCTGGTCGAGCATGGCAGCCCATTCTACCCCTTCCAGATCAACCTTGGTTTCCTGCATCTGCCGGGCACCGCCGACCTCTCCAATACCTCCATTTTTTACAGTCTGCACGACCCGCGGCTATGGCGCGTACTGTTTCTGCCCGCTTCCGGCGTTTCACCCGCGGGCTTGCTGTTTCCCATCGCTCTGGCGGCGACCCTGCTGCTGGGGGCATGGCGATCGATCCGCGCCGGCGCCGGATGGCTGCGGCATCGCACGGCCCCGACGGTTCTGGACTGGACGGCCTTCTCCATCCTTTGCGGGTGGATCGTCTTTGGCCGTTCGGTATACAGCGCCAGTGCGTCGCCCGGAGACCTCGGGTTTCTTCTGAACAGCCTGAGCACCATTCGCTACGTGGATGGGGTGCTGGCCATGAGCGAGTTGTGGCTGGTGGCCCTTATGGCGCCCTTCGGTTGGCTGGCGCCGGCGTTGGTGGCAGTCAACCTGGCGAGCCGGCTGCTCATGCTCTATGCCAAGGTTCCGCTCGAGTTGTTTCCGGCGGTGGTGGTGGTTGCCATAGCGGTACTGGCGTTTCTGATTTTCGCCGGCCTTGGGCGGCTCGGCACAAAGCGCTGGGGTGGGCCGGCAACGCTCGCGGCGGTGGCGTGTCTGGTGATGTTTGGGCCATTCATTGTGGAGCGAAACCGAAAGCAGTGGACCACCTACTGGAACGATTTGAAGCCTGCTCTGGCGCTGGCCCGCGGCCCGGGCCTTGTGCAACTGGAGGATCCGGAGGGTGGGTATTTCGCCGGCCAGGTGGTGGCGGCGGGTAACCCGGTCCAGTCCGCGGTCCTGGCCTTGTCGGCCGAAGAGATAAACGCGATTCCGGCCGGGGTGCGTCCCCGCTATCTGGCACTGTTGATGACACCGGGTCCGGCCGCCGAAGCCTGGCGGACACGTCACGGGGCTGAACTGGCACGCTGGGGCTATGTGCCGCTGGTTGAAGGGCGGAATGGAGCGCTTTTCGAGCGTGAAGTTCGGCCCGTCCGGCCCGGCCCCGGCGCCGTCCTGGACGCCTGGTTCGTACCCCAGGGCGTAGCGGCCATGCCTGGCCAGACAATCCCCAGCGGTCGCATTCTGCAGCAGGGTGATGTGGTTGCCTTATCCTCGGGAGACCTGGTCCGATTCGCGCCGGAAGGCCGCCAGCCACTGGAACGGACGGATGGCTTGAGCATCCGGCTGCTGAACTGCGGTCCTCTCGATTCCGGAGGGAAGCCCCGAGGCGTAGCTTACCAGTGGGAATCCGGAAAATGGCTTCTTCAGGATGCGATCTTCGGCAACCCGCTATCCGTGCCGGGGCGCTCGTTGCGGCCGGCTATTGCGGAGGGCCGCTACCGGGAGGACCGGCGGGAGGGACGCGACCCGTTCCTGCGGCTATCCGCTGAAAACGGCGCGGCTTTTCTGGCTTATATCGGGCAGTATCCGGCGTCCTTGCCCGACAACGTTCCGGTCGCCATTCGCGCCGTGGTGCGTTGTCCCAAGGGGTGCGTTCTGGCGGCGGTCGGCCGCGTCCATAGTATGGAAAGATCCGTTCCCGGCGGCGGCTGGAGCGAGGTGAGCCTCGGTTTTGTGTTTCGCCAAGCCGAAAATCCGCAGCACTATTCCCTGGGGATCAACCATTGCCGCCAGGGCGACTGGTTTGACGTGCGCAGGTTGGAACTGGCGCCGGGCTTCTTTCCGTTTTAGGCTGGCGCCGGCAAACCGTTGGTGGAAGAGCATCGTGTTCGTCCCTTTTCCGCTAAAATGAGAGTGAGCGTTAAATGAAGAACCCATTTTCTCGGGAGTGGCGCGTGGCCCTGCGCTGGTGCTGCTCCGTGCTGTTGGTGACGCTGGCGTTTGCGCCGCTGGGCTGCAAGCGCAAGCNNAGCGGCTTTTACGGAATCGAGCAGAACGCCTGGCGGTGGACCGGGCGGCGCTTCAGCCTGGTGCTGCGCCCGCCGTTGGGCGCGGCGCAGAAAGGCGTCACTCTGCAATTGCGGCTGACGGTGCCGCCCGTGATCGTCGAAAAGCTGAAGACGATCGCGCTCTCCGCCACCATCAACGGCACCTCGCTTCCGCCCGAAACCTACACCCAGGCTGGAGACTATACCTACACGCGCGAGGTGGCGCCGGCACTTCTCGCGGGCGAATCCGTGCGCGTGGATTTCCAACTGGACAAATCCATGCCGCCCAGCGGCGCCGACCTGCGCGACCTCGGGGTGGTGGTGCTGAGCGCCGGCCTGGAAGCGAAATGAGCGGGGCTATTGTGGCGGACCAACGGGCAATGTCACCGGGTTAGCAGGCACGCCGCCGATGCTGAGAACCAGCGGATCGGCGGCGTTGGTGCGGGCCAGTCCCGGAACCACTACATTAATCTGATTCAGCCCGACAAATCCAGGGGCGATCCCGGAAAATTGCACTGGCGCCGAAAGCCCATCGATGGTGACTGTGGGTGTGGCAGTCTGGTTCAAGGTGGCCGGCACTCCAGTAAGCAGCGGTGGGGTCACCTGGCCAAAGCCTGTGCCATAGAGGATGATAACCTCGTTGGGATTGGCAGGCTTGCTGGCAGTAACGGGCGTCACACCATCGGTATGCATGCAAACCGCGGCGCCCCTGCCATCCTGACTGACGGTGAAGAGGCCCGGCTTCGCCGGAGTGAGATTCACGGTGCGCGGCTGGCTGGTCAGGCCTCCCACGGTCACCTGAACCGCCGCCGATGTTCCGGTGATCTCCACTGGAATCTGAACTCCGAGTTGTCCGGACGTGGAGTAGAACATGGGTACCGGGATTCCGCCGACCGTGACGCTGGCTCCTCCCAACGTGGTCACCAGTTTGCCATCCGGTCCGAAGGCGGAAGACAATACCTGGGAACCATTATTCAAACCGGTCCCGAAGATGGCCGCAATCGAGCCCGGCGCCACAGGCGCTGGATTCGCGGCGTAACTCGCATTATTCACGATGCCGCCATCTGAAACCACGGGTCCAGCCGGCGGTGGTGACGAATACTTGTATAAGAACGAATCGGCGGAATTCGTCAAGCTCTCGGGAATGGTGTTGCGATCGGTGTAGCCGGCGATATATATTCCCGCTGCATCCGTGGCGACTCCGTAAGCGTAGTCGTCATTCACCGAGCCGGTTTGAATGGTCCATAAGGCATTGCCATTGGAGTCGTACCGTCTCAGGAAAGCATCTTCACCCCCTAGGCTGGCCGCTCCCACCACGCTTCTTGTGTAGCCTGCGACGTAGACCCCCGAGTCGTCTGCCAACGCGCCATATGCCACCTCGTTATCGATGGTTCCGAACTGACGGGTCCACTGGAGGTTGCCGCTCGTGTCGTACCGGCGCACAAAAGCGTCAAAAGCGAATGTGGGCAACGTCTGTACGCCCAGCAGGCCCTGCGTGGTTCCAACCACGTAAACGCCACTGGCGCCCACGCTTACCGCGTACGCCCCCTCCGAGCTGCCGGTGCCGAACTGGTCAGTCCATAGGGCGTTGCCGTTGGAGTCGAACTTGCGAATGAAGAGATCCCGGGTCAACGGCACCGCTTGGCCTGTCAGCGAACCCTGGGCAGAGCCCACGACATAGGCGCCCGTCGCGTCCGCGGCCACCCCGTAGGCAACGTCGTTCCTTCCGCTGTCGAATTGGCTGGTCCAGAGTTCCTTGCCGGTGGGGTCAAGCTTGCGCAGGTACATAACCTGGAAATGGGTGGTGGAGCTGATGGCGTTACCCGCGACATACACTCCACCACCGTTCAGGGCGACGCCAACAGCGCTTTCTCCGAAGACGCTGGTGCCGGTCAGGTGTGTCCAAAGAAGGTTGCCATTCGTGTCATACTTATACACCCAAGCCAAAGTGCCGCTGCCTACGGACTGTCTGGCGCCCCCCAACTCTGTTCTCCCCACGACATACACGCCGGTCGCATCCACGGCCACCCCGTTGGCGCCGGTGGGACGGCTATTCACGGCAAACTCCCGTGTCCACAACTCCTTGCCCGTGGGATCGTACTTCCGCACAAAGCCATCCTGCTGGGTATTGACGACGGTTTGCCCAGGAAGCCCGCCCCTGGTTATTCCCGCCACATACGCGCCGCTGGAATCCGCGGCAATTGAAAAAGTCGCGTCCGGCTTTGAGGCCGCGAATTGACGAGCCCACTGCAAGGTTTGGGCGGCCGCCGGATTGTGAGCCCACACCAGGGCGAGAATCCCCAGAAGGAGTCGCCAGTTGTGCCTGTACATCTTTCCCTGCTTTCTCGTAGACATCGGTTCCTTCCTTTCACTGAGAAACCGCTATCGTCACGGTGTTGCTCTGCTTGGTGCCGATGTTCAGCACTATCGGGATGTTCGTTGCGGTGCGCATCCCGGGCGGGATCCGGATATTGATTTGGTCTAATCCTACAAACCCTGGCGCCCCGCCAGAGAACTGCACCTCAGCCGAGATTCCGTCGACAGTGACTCCGGCGGTGATCACCGTCAGATTTCCTTGGGACGGCGCGCCGGTGGCAAGGGACGGTGAAAGCAGTCCCAAACCCGTCCCGAAAAGCACGAGGACCTCGTTCGGCTTGGCCGGATTCTGCGTGGTGACCGGCGTCACCCCATCGCTATGAAGTGCTACCGCCGCTCCCGTGCCATCCTGGGCGGCGGTGAAGAGGCCGGGCGCGAGCGCGTCGACCGCGATGGTGATGGGAGCGCTGGCCTGGCCTCCGATGGTTACTTGAAGCGTAGCCGCACCTAGCGTGGCCAGCTCAAAGGGAATCTGGATACCCAGTTGTCCCGGCGTCGAGTAAAACATGGGAGCCGGAATGTTATTGACGGTCACGCTGGCTCCGCCCAGCGTGGTCGCCAGCTTTCCGTTTGAGCCAAAACTGGAGAAGAGCACCGTCGAACCATCGTTCAAACCAGTCCCAAAGACCGCGGCGATAGATCCGGGCGCTACCGGAGCGGGGCTTTTGGCAAAACTGGCGTTATTGACCACTCCCCCATCAAACAGTACCGGGCCAAATGCTATCTTGGCCGCAAACATATCACCGGCGCTGGAGGTCTGCCCTGGAAAGTATCCGGGGCCATTGCCCGCGACGTAGAGGCCGCTGGGGTCCACGGTCACCGCATAGGCCTGATCGTTGCTGTTCGTACCGAACTGGCGGGTCCATATCTCGTTCCCACCGGCGTCGTACTTCCGCACATAAGCGTCTTGTCCGCCGAGGTTGGTCTGCCCGGGAAGAGCACGGTAGGTACATCCCGCCACGTACACCCCGGTCCCATCCGCGGCCGCTGCGTAGGCGATATCGGACAGTCCGGAGCCAAACTGGTGGGCCCACTGCGGATTGCCGGCGACGTCGTACTTTTTCACGAAGCCGTCGTAACCGCCGCTCGAAGTCTGCCCCGGGAGGGCGCCACCGCCCAGATTGCCAACGACGTAGACGCCCGTGTTGTCCACGGCCGCTCCGCGCGCTGAGTGAGTGCCTGGACCGAACTGTCGGGTCCACTGGGCATTGCCGTTGACGTCGTACTTGCGCACGAAGAAATTGGAATAGCCGCCGTCTACCTGGGCGTTGGGCATGACTCCGCCCGCATCACCGATTACGTAGACGCCGGTGGCGTTCACGGCCACGGCATTGGCCCTATCGTAGCCGGACGTGCCAAACTGGCTAGTCCACAATTCCGTGCCATTGTGGTCGTACTTCCGGATATAGGCGCCGCCCTTGGTTCCAGCCGCGGTTTGGCCCGGCAGAGTGCCACCCGTCAATCCCACGACGTAGACCCCGCTGGCATCCGCGGCCACGCCGAATGCGTACTCAGTCTCGCTGGTTCCGAACTGGCGGGTCCATAGCTCGTTCCCATTGGTGTCGTACTTGCGCACATAAGCGTCCCTGCTAAAGGACTGTGCCTGCCCAACGAACGTGCCGCCCGTATCCCCCACGACGTACACGCCGCCACCACCCGTAACCACCGCATCTGCGTATGCGTCGGTTGAGTTCGCGAACTGGCGGGTCCACAGCGTATTGCCATTCAGGTCGTACTTCAGGATAAAAGCGTTTGTCCCCCCGCCAACGTTCTTTTGGCCAGGCAATGCATCTCCGAAATGCACTACCCCAACAACATAAACTCCGGTGGCGTCCACTGCCGTTCCATAACCGTAGTCGTTGGCATGTGGAGAACCGACTTGGCGTTCCCATGCCAGGTTTTGGGCGAAGGCCGGCGCCACGACCGCAACGACGATCACAAACCGGACAAGGCGCACCAAACGGGTAAGCTTTTGTGTAACAACCGCGATTTCCATTTTGACTCCGTCCTCCGGCGGGTAACGGCATGCACCCGGTGGTATGAGTGGGAGCCAGATTGTTGCGTGCTCAGCACCAGCTTTCCCTCTCAGCCGGGGTTCCCGTTTTGCACAGCATGTGGTGATAGTCTGCACAGGTTTGTCGACGAAAGTCAAGACAAAACCATCCTGAGATCTGAAAAACTCAGCTTTTGTAGGTATTCTCAACAACCCGCGCAGGGTGGGTCGGATTGGCTGGCGAAGGTGGTCGTTATGGATGTCCCGGCCCGGCGAAACGGTACACCTCGTACACCGGCCGGCCCCAGCCGTCGGGAATGACGGCCATCGTCTCGCGCTCGTAACCCGATTCCGCCGCGTACTTCAACAGCTTGGCGTTCACGCCCTGGAAGACCTCGTAGTCCTTGGTGTGCGCGATGAAGACGTGGCTCGGCTCCGAGATCACGCGCTTGAGGTAAACGCGGTCGTCCGCGCTCAGCTCGGGCTTGCGGATGGGGTCCGTGCCGACGTTCAGCGGCAGTTTGCCCCGGTTGAGCAGGCGCAGGCCATCCATAATGCCCCAATCCGCGCAGTATATGCCGTTGGACGGAACCCCTTTCATGTAGTCGGAAAGCCTGAATATGGCGTCCGTCCAGTTCTGCGAGCCGTTTCGCAGCATGAGACTATAGTATTCGTTCGTCACCAGAGCCCCGGAGACCATGAGCACCATCAGGACCGCGGCCACCGACGGAATTCCCGCGCGGCCCAGCCTTCTCGACGCCGCCGCGAAGGATACCGCAATCACCATCTCGGGGAACGGCCACAACAGAATGGTGTGGTGTACGCTGGTTCCGGCCCTGGCGGTGACCGCCATCTGCGCCCACGCCACCGCCATGGCGATGAGCGCGAACAGGATGGCCCGTAACGCGTTGCCACGCGCCAGCGGCGCCAGCAGAAGCGCCAGCGCGAAGGCGTAAAGCATCAGATTGTGCCGTGGGTGGCTGGCCAGTGACGAAATCTTGGCGGAAGCCTTCTGCAGCCCGCCTTCCGGTTGGTGGGGCACGGGCGCTTCCCAGTCTTCGTTCACCAGCCAGTCGAACAGCCCGTGGCCATTCGCCGTGTTCATGAGTTGCCGGGCCTTGCCCGCAATGTTGCTGGTGTCACGGGTCATGTTCGAGCGCAAGGTAGGGAACTTCTCATCGACGTTGTAGATGATGAGCGGAAGAGCACCCAGAGCGAAAGCCAGCCCGCCTGTGGCTACCCGCCGAATCGTAGTCACACCAAAAATCTGGCGTCCAAAAGTCAGAATTCCGGCCACTCCTATCCCTGTTAACATCCATACTGCCAAGGCCTTATCCCACATTCCCAGGCCCAGCAGGAAGGCCCCCCCAACCAGGGCCAGGTCTTGACGCGTCTGGTAGAATCGCATTAGCAGGAGCAGTCCTCCCACCAAGAGCAGATGTTGCAGCGCCACCGGCCCCCAATCGAAGCAGGTGGTGAGCAAATACAACGAATCCACGGCCAGCAATCCGCATCCAATAATGGCGGCACGCTCTCCGGCCACCCTCCGCAGCAGCAGGAAGAATAGCCAGACACTGGCTGTGCCGGCCAGCAGAACCGGATCGCGCAGCGCCGAAACCCCCGTGCCAAAGACACGGAATATCGGGCAATAGATCCAGGCTTTCAGGGTCCCCAGGTAGCTCATCAGCATGAGCGGAACCTGGGAATGCCCAATGTGGAGCATGAAGTCCGCTGCGCGAGGCGGGTACAGGACCGAGGCGAACAGGGCTTCGTCATTCTGAATGCCGAGGTGCGGGAGGAAGGCCCGCCCCGCGAAGAAGAAAAAGATGCAGGCAGCCCAGGCGCACAGGCTGCCGCGCACTCTGTGAGGGTGAGCACTCATGATTTTTTGCGAATTATAAGAGAGATGGTAGCATCCTGCCGATGAGACAGTGGAGCAGGCGGTTCGACCGGGGAAATCGAGAGCTTTTCAGTATGTCTGGATTTGGCACTCCAATTGCTCGGCTATTGCCTGGCATGATCATGGCTGGGTTGTGCACGACGAGCGATATGGCCCTTTTGAGGGAGCCTCCGAGGTGAAACTTTCAGTGCGATATTTCGTCTATACAGTTGCTGGAAGAGACGCGCAAAGACAACAAATCAAAAGAAAACGTCGCGTCGATGAAGGAGATGGGAAATGAACAAGACCGAACTTGAAAAACACAAAGCGATGCTCGAGGCCAAGCGGGCCGAACTGTCTGTGGGCCTCTGGAACCGGGCAGACATCGCCATCGAAAAGACGCCGGACGCCTTGGATGAAGTGCAGCTCGCCGGAGAGCGCGAGTTGGCCATCCGCAACCTGGACCGTGGATCGAACCTGCTTCGCAGCGTGAGAGGCGCCCTGGCCCGCATGGCTGACGGCACTTACGGGATCTGCCTGCATTGCGAAGAGGAGATCAAACCCAAGCGCCTGGATGCCGTGCCGTGGACCAAGTACTGCATCCGGTGTCAGGAAGCTGCCGACCGCCATGAATTCGAGACCGAGTCGGCCGAGACGTTGGACGAGCTCCTCGCCAACGCCGCCTGACCTGCCGGACCATCCAAGGGCGCGAGAGGAATCTCGCGCCCTTCGTGTCTGTGGCGCATTCCCCTACCCTCCTGGGAGATATTTACCAGGTACCCTCGGTAGTTTACAGAGGCCGCCGCGTGACGCCGCGCTTACTAGTTACCGGTCAGCGGAAACGTCACCACGTTGCTGACATAGATGTCCTGCGCGATGGTCAGCGTGGTATCGGCGTTCGACGCCAAACCCGCGTTCAAGTGCAGAATCACCTGAAAGATTCCCACCGATCCCGGCAGGAGCGAGGCCGAGAGCACGTCGGCCGTGCTTCCGCCCGCCAGCGAGGAGACAAAGCTCACCGGTTGTGTATTCGGGCTGCCCGGCGGATACTTGATGCCCGTCTGGATGAGATTCTTGGTGGCGTCCGCGATCACTGGCAAGCCAAGCCCGGTGGCATACACGTAAACGACTTCTCCGGGCAGCGCCGGGTTTTGGGGGGTCACCAGACTTCCAGCCACATTCGAGCAGCAGAGCGTCGTCCCGATGGCCGTCATGATGACCTCGGCGCCGGTGTTGGCAGTGGCCGCGTAAGGAATATTGTCGCCCTCCGGACCCTGAACCCGGGCCGTCAGAAGGATGCGGTCGAACACGCCGGCGGCGCTGGCCGTCACCTTGGGATCCTGGTTAATGAGACCCACCAGAGCGTCCCGGATGTTGTCCAACGTGTCGCCGCTCTGCACCGTGTAAGTGTAGGAGCGCTCCTCGATGGTCACCGTGGCGGCATCGCCCGCGTTGGGCGTGCCGTCCACCGAAATCACGCCGATGGCCGAATTGGAGCCATGGTAAACCAATCCCAGGGTGGCTGAAGGAAGCACCGGATCCGGCGTCCCCGACTGCGAATAAATGCCGGGATTCTGCGGCACGATGGTGACCGCGACCGGCGTCGTCACCATCACGCTGCCATCGCTCTGGACCGATCGCACAAAAGCATTCACGCTGGTGGTATCGTTCACCTCCCAGGGAACCTGCGCCGTGATCTGGGTGGGCGAAACCGAGAACAGCGGCGCAAGAATGCCATTGAAATACACCTCGGTGCCCGCCAGGTTGTAGGGCAACGGGTTCTGAGTCGTGGCCGCCGACGCGCTTCCCGCCGAAAGGTTGGTGCCCGTGATCGATACCACCGTGCCCGCCGCCACACTGGCCGCGTCTCCGCCGCCGGTCAGATTCGCGCTCGCCGTCGTCGCGGTGATGTCTGCGGCGCTGTTGGCCGAAGAAGGCGCGGCCGAGGCGAAATACGTGATATTGTTCCCGTTCGGTCCCGACGTCCGGGCGGTAAAAAGCAACTGGCTGCCGGAAGTATACACCGCGACCGTCACGTTGGGATCGCCCGCGCCGTTGTCCGAACTGGTGATGGCGGCATACAAGCCGGCAAGCACGTCGTTGACCACCACACCGTTAATCGTGTCGGTGAACGAGTCGGTCGACTTCACCGTATACGTGTAATTCGCGCCGCCTATGGTGGTCGGGTTGCCGGCCGAGTCGGTACTGGCTGTGCCGCCGATGTTGATGGTCACCACGTCGCCCGCCTGGATCGTCCCGCTGATGGTCACGCTTCCGTTGGCATAAATAGCCAGGCTGGCGGCGTTGACCACACCCTGGTAGGGAACCGTGTTCGCGCCCATGGAATAGACCGTGATGCGGGAGTTGTAGGTGTCGCTGACGTAAAGGTTGGTTCCGTCCCAGGCCATCGACATCGGGGTCTGAAGCGAATCCGCGGAGTCTGGCGCCTGGTTCACCGTGCCGCCGAGGTGGCCAATGATGTAGTCGGCCGCCTGGGCATTCTGGGTGGGAATCTGGTTGAACACCATCAGGCGGTCGTTGCCGCCATCGGCGATGAACAACCGATTGTCTACCGCCAGCGTGAAGCGCGGGAAACTCACGGTGTAGTTGCAGAATTCGGGGTAGATCGGGTTGCCGTAGCCGTCCACGCCGTTGGAGACGGTACACAACACGGCCGTCTCTTTGTCGGTGGTGTCGCTGGTGGAGGTGGCTGCCGTCCCGCTGTACGAGTTGTTGGCAACCGAGCTGACCATGTCCGGCTGGCCGATTTCCACGTCCGCGTCCGCGGCGTTGGCGGTGGGAATGCTGTTCCAGATCAGGATGCGGTTGTAGCCCAGGTCCGTCACGAAAAGATGGATGCCGTCCGAGGATACCGCCACCGGGTTGAGCAGGTTGCTGGCCGTCGCGGAGGTTGTCTGCGCGGCCAGGTTCGGCTGGATGGCAGTGGTGAAATTCGGTTCTCCCAGAACCACGTCGGCCGCCGCTCCGTTGGAGGTGGGAATCTGGTTGTAGATCAGCACACGGTTGTTCTGCGTGTCCGCCACGTACAGCTTCCCATTCTGAATCCACACCCCCTGCGGCCCGCGCATGGATTTCGCGTTGGGAGTGTTTCCCGACGGCAGGCCCGAGCTGACGAAATCGGGCTGCCCCACCACTACATCGGCGGGCGCGTTATTGATGGTCGGAATTCGGTTCCAGATCAGGACGCGGTTATGGTTGGTATCGGCCACCACCAGATGAACGCCGTCGGAAGCCACGGCCGTGGGCTCACGCAGGTTGTTCTGCGAGGCGGTGAGGTTTTCGGTGGTCGTGGTGAAATCCGGTTGCCCCAGCACCACCGTGGCCTGGCCCACGCAGACGGGGCACTTGCGATCATACGGCAGTTGGGCCGTGGGGCTGGGCAGTTGGCTGGAGAGGCTCCCAAAAAGGAGAACCCGGTTGTTCGACGGGGCCGAGCCTACCTGGTTGGAGTCCGCCACGAACAGAGTGTCGGCGGCATACGCCAGGCCGCTGATTCCCCCGACAACCGTGTCGCTAGAATTCGGATCCTCGCTGGTGAACGTGGTCTGCCCGATCACCAGCCTCGCGGCTTGTCCATTAGTGAAGTCGGCGGCGCTCATGGCCGCCGCGCAAAGAATGAATATCGAGATGCACTTCATGCGCAATGTCAATGGATGTGTAACGATGCGGGCTGCAACTTTCGATTATAGCAAGCGCCGCCGCCGCCGTTTTCCCTTTCGCCAGTGATGCCGGGTGGCCACACCCCGTGCGCAATTCGCACGCCGCCAGCCCGCAGGATCCATCCATCCCAAGCACATCCGGGATTCCGGCGGATCACAGCCGGGTTTACTGCACGCCAGCGGCCGCGCAGCTCAAACCCGCCGCGCGCGAACCCCGAAGTGGTACACCAGCGCGCCGGCGCCGACGGTCGCCAGCGCGGTCAGCGACGCCGCCGGCTGCCAGATCACGCCGTAGACCATCATGCAGATGCCCAACAGGATATAAGAGGCCGGAATCAGCGGCCAGGCAAACTGGAGCGCGCGCAGCCGCTGCCATCCCGGACGTCCGCGGCGAAACACGAACAGCGATGCCACCGACAACACCGTGAACAGCGTCAGGCTGAATCCGATGTAATACACCAGTTGGGGAAACGGCGTGAGCGTCATAAGCATGGCGCACAGGCCCTGGCTCAGGATCGCGTTGACCGGCGTGTGCCAGCGCGCGTCCACCGACGCCGCCGCGCGGAAGAACGCCTTGTTCTTGGCCATCGCGTAATAAACCCGCGGGCCGATGGTCACCATGGCGTTCACCGTGGAGACGATGGAAATCGCCATCAACGCGGAAAAGGTGCCCGCTATTTTGGTCCCGAACAGGTTGGAGGCGGAGAGCGAGCCGATGGCCATCACGCCTTTCATGTCCTCCAGCCGGGTGGCGTAAATGTAGATCATGTTCAGCCCCAGGTAAAGCGCCGCCACGATGGCGGTCCCGGCGGCCAGCGCCGCGGGCAGCGTTCGCTCCGGCCGGCGCACTTCCTCCGCCACGTAGGTGGCGGCGTTCCATCCGCTGTAACCGAACATCACCCACAGCAGGCTGACGATGAACTGCGCCGGCAGGCTCACGGTGGAGGTGCGCACGGCGTGCTCGGAAAAGTGGCTCCAGCTCCCGCTGCCGGCGGCGAAGCCAAGCAGCACAAAGCCGGCGATCACAATCAGCTTGGTGGAAGTGAGCACGTTCTGCACCTTGGCGGTGCGGCCCACGCCAAAGCAGTTCAGAATGGTGAAGGCGGCAATCAGCCCGCAGGCCGCCAGTTGGCCTCCGCCCAGGCGCAATGAGAACGCGCCCGAGCCAACCACCAGCGTCGCGTTGGCCTGTTTCAGGCTGGGGAAAAAGTACCCCAGGTAGTCGGAGAACGCCAGTGCCGCGGCCGCAATCGGCGCTGAAAAGCCGGCGAAGAAAGAGACCCAACCGGTCATGAATCCCCACTCCGGACCATAGGCGTGGGTCAGGTAGACGTACTCTCCGCCGGAGCTGGGGAAATTAATGCCCAGCTCGGAATAGCTCAGCGCGCCCGCAAAGGCGAACAGGGCGCCGACGCCCCAGCAGGCCAGAATTATACTGGCGCTGCCCAGTTGGCCCGCCATGAGACCAGGGGTGGCGAAGATGCCCGCCCCCACCATGTTGGAGATCACCAGCGCGGTCGCGCTGAAGAAGCCGAGTTGCCGAAGCAGCCCGGGCTTGAGGCCCTGCGTTTTCAGGTTGGCCATTCGGGACCTAGAGCAATTGTAGCGCCGGCGGTCTTCGCCGCCGGCTTCTTTCTAGTCCGAACAACCCACCGGCTGCAAGACCGCCGGCGCTACCCCCCGGGATCACTTCGCCAGGTGCAAGATGGCCGAGGCCACGGTTTGAAATGCCAGTGCCAGTCCGTTGGTGTCGCTGGCCGCCACATATAGGCCGGTTTGCCAGGTTGTACTATGGTTGCTGGAATCCTTCGTGTTGGCGAGCCTCTTCAGCAGAGCCGTGTCGACACCTCCGTCGCCGGTGTAGCCGATAGTGTAGATCGTAACGTTCATGTTGGTGTCGGCCAGGATTCTCTTGGCCGCATTGTCGGTGGCGTTCCAACACGCAATCCCGAGGTGATACCCGTTATCGAGATTGGTTGAGCTGTAGGTGGTCTTGAAGTTGTTGTAGAGCACCGAAGCCTGGTAGGCTGTGCCGTCGCTCGTGCTGTTGCCCCAGTAATCCTGCGGCGGGATCTGCCGGAGGTCGTCCAAATCGTTGTCTTTTTGCGTCGCTTTCAGATGGGTACAGTTAGTGACTGGCGTGCTCGGGTTGATGAGGTTCATGTCGCCGTCCGGGTTCTGCATCCACCATTTCGCGGTATTGCTGTCGTTGGCGGCGCTGGCCAGTCGATAGATGCCCGATGCATATCCCGTTTGCGAAGGAATCCCCCATCCCCCAATCCAGCCAATCATTTGAGTGGTGAGGGTGCCCGCCGTCCCCGGGTTGTACTTGCACGAGCTCTGGCTGGTCGATTTTAGCGAGTTGCTGCCCGGCAGGTTGCTGGGATCATTCAGGTTCGCGGACATGGC
>PMYB01000114.1:27483-39164 GCA_003170915.1 Bryobacterales bacterium
GTAGCACCGCTGGCCTGGAGGTAGCCGATCATATCCAGCATGTTGCCATTGGTCTGGGTGGTCTCGAAGTTGCTGTCGGGGCCGCCCAAGCTGGTGGGACTGGAATTGTAAGGTCTGGTGGTGGGGTATCCGACCACCGCGCTGCTGCCATAGGCCACCAGGCCTAACTCGTCGTACCCCGAAATGAACGAGCTCGTGAATTGTTTCGCCAAGCCCTGCAGCGCGCCTAGCTCATCCACCATGGAACCGGAACGGTCGAGCACCAGTTCAATGCGCGTCTCCTTGCGGGTAGCCACGGCGCTGGCCGCCACTGAAGATATACTTTGCCCGAACATTCGCATGAACAGGAGCGGCGTACTAACCGTCGCCGAGACCGTGATCGTATTTGCGGAGAACGTCTTCGTGTACGTAATGGTCGGCGTAAGATTGCTGGTGCCCCAGAAGCCGGTGGGGAAGTTCGCGTTCAAAAACTCCCCGGCGATCTCCACGGTGTCCGCCGAGGTGCCGAGCAGGCGTCCCGCGCCCAGGGCGGCCCCGTCCACCGCGCCCGACAGTTTCGCCTGTACGATGTACAGCCTGCTCCCGTCAATTGCCAGGCCGACCAGCGGAATGAGCAGCGTCGGCAGCATGGTCATGAACAGAATCATGGCCGACCCGCGCCGGCGGCCTCCGCGGTGGAAACTTGCTCTCATGGTTTCTCCTCTCGAAAGGTCAGAACAGCCCATACGAATACGTCGCATGCGGTCCTATAAATGGAGGCATGCTGAATGCTGTCGCCGCGGCCTCGGCAACATAAAGCATCTGGCCGGATGGCAGGCCGGACACATTCCCGTTCACGCTTGAATATGGGTTTATGGCGCTGAATGTGGCCACCGCGCCCGCCTTGGTTACATAATCCGAAAGCGAGATCTTTCCCGTGGTCGAGTTGACCGTTACTCCCGTCGGGCCGCTGGTCAGCGGACTGCCGATATTGCTCGTGCGGACGCTCGAATTGCCGATCTCCACCCGCTGCATAAAGACCCACTTGCCCAGGTTCGTGCATCCACTCGGGTTGCCGTGTGTATCCACCGCCCCCGCCGCGGTACACGCCGCGTTGTCCACGTAGGTTAACCCCGACAGAATCACCACCGCGGAACCGGAGCCGGCGGTGGTGCTCAATCCCAGCGTCGATCCGAGGTCCCCGAGAATGGTTTGATTGCCCGGTTGCGAAAAATCCAGGCCGCGCGCGTACATGTGCCCGGCATCCCTGGCGAGCTGGATGGTCTGCAGCGTGAGGATCATGTTGATTCCGGCCGCTCCCGTGCCGAGCAACAACGGAACCAGTACCATCGTGATGAAGGCGAATTCGATGCAGGCCGAACCTCGCAAGCCCGTTCGTCTCATAACCATGCTCCTAGGGCGCCGTCCCGACGCACGGCCGGTCGGTGCTCGACGCCGGCTCGATCAGGTCGGCGGAGTACACGCCCTGTATCACCAGCGGATTGGTGTCCGCCGCGGTTTTCCAGTTGTAGATTCGCGGTAGCAAAGCGAGCAGGGAATAATTCTGGACCGAGACTTGCATGATGTTCCCCGGTTGGTCCCCGTCGGAGTTGGCGGAGACATCGGTAGCCGCGCTGCTTGAATTCACCGCCGGCGGTTGAAAGTAGTGGACCTTAATCCGTGCCAAACCGGAACTGCCCGCCAACAGGCCCATGGCGTTGGATTGAACCGTGCTTTTCACGGTGTCGGTGAGACATGCCCCTGTTGCCATCTGTGAAGCGGTGAGGGTGATCCCGGTGCGCACGCCGATCCGGACGGCGCGCTGCAACGTGGACTTCGCGAAAATCGCCCAGGAAGTATCCAAGAGGACCGTAACCATCGCCAGCAGCGGCAGCAGCACCAGCGTGAATTCCAGCGGCTCCGCACCCCTCAAACGAAAGGCTCGGGACCGGCGTCCGCTCTTCTGTACGGTCCGTGGCTCAATCTGCGTCATTGCATCAGTCCTCCAACCTCTTTCCCGCACTCCCCACCAGAATCATGGCGTCAGCGGAAAAGCCCCACCACTGGGACGTCTCTCCTCATCTGTGGATAACAAGGCCGGCAGCCCTGTATCAAGCTACCGAAGGTTAACAGGGGACCATATCCGCGGACTGGAGACCTACCATCGGCGCTTGCAGGCAAGGGCCGCTGGAGATTCCAAATCCCTTAGCCGCGGGAGCAATTCATCCGTTGGTACGCTCGGTGGTTTCGTCGAGCCCGGCTTCGACGTGCTGAATGGCACAGTACGGGTAGACGGCCACGCGGGCGTCGCCCTTGTGGCGCGCGCGCAGTTGAGCGACGACCTCTTCCCAGGTCCGCGCAGGTATGGCGCCCGCCGGGAACTGGGGATAGTTCATCGTGCGTTGGTCCAGGTATTGCGAGTAAACGATCACCGCCGAGTTGGGCCTGGGTTTGCGGGCCTCGAGAACATCCCAGTAAGTACGGCCGTTTCGGTAAGCCAGGCTCTCATTCCAGTAGTTCCAACTGGTCATGACTTGCGGGTTCTGAATAATGAGCACGGCGGTGCCGCCATCCCGAAGGCTGCGGTTGACCCAATCCAGCCCCTTTTCACTCTGGATGTTCTGGGGGTAGTTGTTGGCGATGACGATGTCGGCGTTCTTGAAGGTAGGCGTCCGGTAGTGCAGGTTGGCCATGCGGCACGCCGCGTGGTGCGCCTCATTGATGTCGCCGGCGAAGAGCGCGCACGTTCGCCGCCTGCGGTTGTACACCACCTGAACGGAGAAGTCTATCCGCGCCAGCCGCGCGGCTTCCTCCATGTCCAACCGGACGTCGTTGTGGAACACCTTCAACGCGTTGTCCCGGCTCCCCCCGCCGATGGTTTCATGGTTGTACTTGACAGTATCGATGGATGCCACGCCCGGCAACACCGACTTGGCGCCGCCGCCATAGCCGGCTCTCTGGTGGACCTTGATGCCGTTGAGGGTGATCCTCAAGTCGGCGGCCGCGAAGTTCTGGTTGATCTTGATGCGGTTCTTCCGGCTGGTCTCCCCAATTTCCTTCAGATTCTCCCAACAGTTGTGGTTGATCCAGGCGTATCGTTGGACGATGTCTTTACCGAGCTTGCGGACCACCTCGTCGGTCGGCAAAGCGCGATGCGTGCCCAGGGCCGCCAGAAAGAGGATGTTGTCGTCCGCGACGCCGGCGGCTTTGAGCTCTTCGAGCACCAGGGGCGCAATCTCGTGAGCGGGAGTGGGCCGCTCCAGGTCGTCGAAGGTGATCACCACGCGTTTCTTGCCCGCGGCCAGCTCGCGCAACGGGGGCTTGCCGATGGGGCTTCGGATGCGGCGGCGCATCTCTTCCTGGGTCAGGGGCGCCGCGTCGTGGCCCGCCATCTTCATGACGTTGACCTCCCAGGAGGCGGGCAGCTCGATGCGCTCCTCGATGTCGCCGAAGAACTCATGTGTCGGAATCGTAACCGACTGCTGCTTGCCCTGGATGGCGGCCACGGCCTCCGGCAAAAAACTGCCCGCCGCCAGGCCGGTACCGATGAGTCGGGCGGATACCAGGCCCGCTGCACCCTTGCCCAGAAATTCCCGTCGATTCTGCTTAAGCATTGAGTGCTCCTTTCCAACCTCTACAGCCGGATGTCGAGGTTCCTATCGCTGAACCTTCGCGCCCGGCGGAGAGAAGTTCTTGTCCACGTCATCCAGCACCAGAACCCAGTCGTTTCCGAGGCTGCGTGACGGCGGCGTGAATTCCCGGCTGATGTCGCCACGCCGCACATCGGCCGGCCTGTCGCCGGGCTCCGTCCTCGGAAACTGTCCGATACGAGTCGATGTGTCTTTAATGTTTTGAATGTGATCCGTCCTTCCCAGGATTTCCGTTTTGGCCTCCACGCCACTAGCGATTATACTCCCGGCCACCTCGGACCCCTATGAAGTGAACCATCACAGGTGTTTCCTTTGGGGCCGTGAAGGGTTGGCCGATTCCGGTCGATATGTTAAAGCGATGATCTCCCACAAGAAGTACATCGAGTTTGACCGGGAGGAACTGCTGAAGGCCGCACTGTCGTCCTACCGCCAGATGCTCGAAGCCATCGGGAATAGCGATTCCCGCGCCTGCCCCGCAATGGGTGGCGGGCTACGGCAGAGCCTGCTACCGGAAACCGAACAAGGGGTGACGGCGGAGCTCGATCAATGGGGGTCCAGCGCCGCCGATTACTCCAAACAGGGGGTCACGCAAATCCAGGAGCTGATGGTCACCCTGTCCGGGGCCGCGGAGGCGGCGGGTGAGCGGGATCAGCGGTATGTCAGGCAGTTTCAGGACTTTACCGGGCGCCTGACGGCCATCGCCAACCTCTGCGACCTGGCCCAGATCCGCGATTCGCTGCTGAAAAGCGCCATCGACCTGAAGTCCTGCGCGGCGGCCATGGCCGAGGAGAGCCAGAAGGCCGTGGCCAAGCTTCGCCAGGACGTGGGAACCTACCGGGCTCGCCTGGACCACGCCGAGCGCCTCGCGGGCCTCGACGCACTCACCGGCCTCGACAACCGGGGCAAACTCGAAGCCACCATCGAGTTTCGCCTCTCCCGTGGACAGCCGTTTTCCATTATGATCCTCGACCTGAACGGGTTCAAGAAAACCAACGATACCTATGGGCACCTGGCGGGAGACGAGTTGCTGAAGAAGTTCGCCGGCGACTTGAAGTCCGCGTTCCGCGCCACGGACGCGATCGGCCGCTGGGGCGGCGACAAATTCGTCGTGGTGCTCGATTGTGAAGCCCTTGAGGCCGATTACAACCGCAGCCGCGTGGCTAAGTTGATTTTCTGGGACTACACGGTGGAGTCGCAAGGCGCCCCGCGCAGAATCACCGTGACCGCGACCCTAGGCGTAGCCATATCCAGGCAGGGAGATTCCCTCCGCACCCTGCTCGAACGCGCCGACGAAGACATGTACCGCGAAAAGCGAACCCCCGCCAAGCCAGCGGCCTGAAGTGGCGCAATCCCAAGGTGCTCCGAGCGCCTCCGATAAGAACCGGGGACAATGGGATCTCCCTATGAACCATACAATGAGATCTCTCGTTAGGTTCGCCATCCTCTTCCTGGTTTCGTTCGCGGCGATGGCCCCACGGCCCTGGCAGCAGATGACGCTGCCGACCGTCCGCGAGGCGGCCGCCAACTTCAGAACCCCGCCGCGCGAATACGGGGCTATTCACTGGGCCATTTGGGGCGGCGAACTGACTCGCGAAAGAATTGTCCAAGAGTTCGATTCGCTCGTGGCCAACGGCGTTTACGTTGTGAACTTCGGCCCCGCGCGCGGCATGACCCCCAAGTATCTCTCGCCGGAGGCCTGATCAAAGAGAAGTTCCCGCAGCTCGCCATGCAGGGGATCGTCGCCGACACCCGCGTCTCACTCACCGCCGGCCAGACTCTCTCCATCCCCCCTGCCGCCGGACACCCTGGGAGTGTACGTCGAGAATGGCTCGGACCACAGCACCTCGGTGATCCCCTTGCCCAAGAACGGCCCGTTCACCTGGACGGCGTCCAATGTAGGTTCCGATCCGTATTCCCCGAATTTTCTGTGGGACGTCGTATTCGTGCGCCATGTCTACCGCAGTTCCCCCACCCGCTATATCAGCCGCGAGGACGGGACCTATAACTAAGGATGCCCGCTATCCCTTGATCGATTACCTGGATCCGAACGCCACGCGCGCCTTTATGTCAACCACCCACGACGTGTGCAAGCAGTTATTCGGCGATCAGTTCGGCAGCACCGTTTTGGGTTTCTTCGGCGATGAGCCGGACTACGCTGCCTCCATACCCTGGACTCCCGCGCTGCTCGATGAGTTTCGCAAGCAGAAAGGTTATGACCTCCAGGCCTACATCCCCCTGTTCTTCGCCCGCGAGTTGACCGATGAGGCGAAACGCGTCAAAGCCGACTACTACGACGTGTGGAGCGGGATCTTCCAGAACAGCTTCTTCGGTGTCCAAGCCGACTGGTGCGCCAAGAACAATTTGGAATACCTGGTGCACCTGGTCGGCGAAGACGAAACGCCGGCAAGCTGCCCGCAGCCACTTTTAGTCGTCACTGCCATTTTACTTGACACGAGAACGGCTGGAGGGTAAGGGGGCGCCAACGCGCGAGAACACCCTTGCCTGTGAAACACTGAAATCATGAAGCGACCATTCACCGCAACCGTTTGGCGTGAAGGGAAGTGGTACGTCTCCCAGTGCTTGGAACTCGACGTCGCCAGCCAAGGCGAGACCGAGGAAGAGGCTCTTGCCAACCTGAAGGAAGCGCTGGAACTGCACTTCGAATCGCCGCAAGCAACGCGGCCGCCTGCTGTTTGCATGATCGAGGTCGAGGTTGGGGCGGCTTAAGCCCCAGTCTTTCCGCGAGATCAAGCGCCGGCTTGAGGCGGGCGGCTTCGTCGAAACCAGCCAGAAGGGCAGCCAGGTCAAATTTGTGCGACGCTCGGGAAAGGTCGTCGATACTGCCATCGTGCCAAAGAAGTCCGAGGTTCCTGTGGGCACGCTACGTAGCATTCTCAGCCAAGCCCACATCAGTCCCGACGACTGGGAACAACTCGGCTAGCTACTCTTATTTCCTAAAATCACACGCCGCGCCAGGAGTCGTAACATTGATTACATGCGAATCCTCGCCGTGTTTGCGATTGCGCTTGGCGCATCCGCGCTACCGCCGCCCTTCACCCTCGACCAGGTTCTCAGCTCTGCCTTTCCCACCGAGTTGACCGCCGCGCCCGCCGGCGGCAAGGTGGCCTGGGTCTCCAATGCCAAAGGTGTCCGCAACATCATGGCGGCCGATCCTCCGGGTTATCAGGCCCGCAAGATCACCGCGTACACCGCCGACGACGGCCAGGAAATGGGCAATCTCGCCTGGACCCCGGACGCATCCGCCATCGTTTACGTGCGTGGAGACAGCGCCAACCGCGCCGGCGAATACCCCAATCCGGCCCTCGACCCGAACGGCGTCGAGCAGGCCCTGTGGATCGTCGCACTGGACGGTTCCGCGCCCCGCAAGATCGGCGAGGGTCATTCGCCTGCCGTCTCACCGCGCGGGGACCGCGTCGCCTTCATCCGCCACAGCCAGCTCTGGTGGGCCTCCGTCGATGGGAAAGTCGCGCCGGCGCAGGCGTTCAAGACACGCGGCCAGTGCTCGGGACCAGTCTGGTCGCCGGATGGCGCGCGCATCGCTTTCGTGAGTGGCCGCGGCGATCACGGCCTCATTGGCGTGTACGACACGGCCGCACAATCGTTGCGCTATCTCGACCCCGGCACCGATTCCGACATGCAGCCCGAATGGTCGCCCGATGGCCGCGGCATCGTCTTCATTCGTATCCCCAGCAGCGGAATGCGGGCCGTTCGCGAGGCTCACCGCTCGGGCGAGCCGTGGTCCATCCGCGTGGCCGCTATAGAGACCGGAACGGGCCGCGAAATCTGGCGCGCATCCGCCGGCCCCGGCAGCGTGTTCCGCGAAGTCACCGCCAGGAACCAGTTGCTGTGGGCCGATGGCGGCCGCATCGTCTTCCCCTGGGAGGGCGATGGCTGGACGCATCTCTATTCCATTCCCGCGGAGGGCGGAAAACCCACGCTGCTCACCCCCGGCGCTTTCGAAGTGGAAGACGTCGACCTTCCCTCCGGGAAGCGCGAGGTTGTGTTCTCCTCCAACCAGGGCGACATCGACCGCCGCCACCTTTGGAAAGTCGGCGTGGCCGGTGGATCCCCCGTCGCCCTCACCTCCGGACCGGGCCTCGAGTGGTCGCCCGCCGCCACCGCGTTCCTCCGCTCCGACGCCCAGCATCCCGCGCACCCCGCCATCCGCCTTGACACCGGCATCCGCGACCTCGACCCCGCCGCCATTCCCTCCGATTTCCCGCTCCAGCACATGGTGGCGCCGCAACAGGTGGTCTTCTCCAGCGCCGACGGCCTCCCCATTCACGGACAGCTTTTCCTGCCGCCCAACAAGCCCGTCAAGCCCGCGCCGGCCATGATCTTCTTCCACGGCGGATCGCGCCGCCAGATGCTGCTGGGCTGGCATTACATGTACTACTATTCCAACTCCTACGCACTCAACCAGTACCTTGCCAACAGCGGTTATGCCGTGCTTTCCGTCAATTATCGCAGCGGCACCGGGTACGGTCTGGATTTCCGGGAGGCGCTCGACTACGGAGCTTCGGGCGGAAGCGAGTACAACGACGTTCAAGGCGCCGGCGTCTATCTGCGGTCGCGCGGCGATGTCGATCCCGCGCGGATCGGCGCCTGGGGCGGCTCCTACGGCGGCTACCTCACCGCCATGGCTCTGGCTCGCGCTTCCGATCTCTTCCGGGCCGGGGTCGATTTCCACGGCGTGCACAATTGGGCCACGGAGCTCAACATACCTCCCACCGAGCCGGACTATCGAGTGGCGTTCGAAGCTTCGCCCATGGCTTATGTCAAAGGCTGGCGCTCGCCGGTGCTGTTGATCCAGGGCGACGACGATCGCAACGTGCAATTCAACCAGACCGTGATGCTGGCCGATGCGCTGCGCCGACAGAAAGTCGAGGTGGAGGAGTTGGTTTTCCCCGACGAGGTCCACGACTTCCTCCTGCACAAGAGCTGGCTGGAAGCCTACCGCGCCGCAGTCCGGTTTCTGGAGCGGCATCTGTAGCGGCGCCGCACTGATACCATCGGACTGAATGCCCGACCAGATCCTCGATTCCAACGACCCTTCGCTCTACGACGTTCGCTCCCGGGCACGCGGCCCGCAAGGCGCGCTGCCCATCACTCCCGAGATGCTGCTCCACCGTCCCTCCGGCGATCTCTTCGGCCTGGCCCAGGATGCCGGCATGGGTTGGGACCCCGCCGCGCTCGGCGCCAAAGAATTCCTCATCCTCAGCACCCACGGCGGCATCCGCGCGGCTGACGGCACGCCCGTCGCCCTGGGCTATCACACCGGCCACTGGGAAGTCGGCCTGCTCATGGACGCCGCGGCCAAGGAACTCAAGTCGCTCGGCGCCATCCCATTCGCCGCTTACTGCACCGATCCCTGCGACGGCCGCACGCAGGGCACCGCCGGAATGTTCGATTCCCTGCCCTACCGCAACGACGCCGCCTCGGTCTTCGGCCGCCTCATCCGCTCGCTGCCCACGCGCCGCGGCGTCCTCGGCGTGGCCACTTGCGACAAGGGCCTTCCCGCCATGATGATGGCGCTCGCCGCCACCCGCAACCTGCCCGGCGTCCTGGTGCCCGGCGGCGTCACGCTGCTGCCGGAAGAGGGCGAGGATACGGCCGCCATCCAATCCGTGGGCGCGCGCTTCGCCCGCGGACAAATGACCCTGGAAGACGCGGCTCGGAACCTCTGCGGCGCTTGCGCCACGCCCGGCGGAGGATGCCAGTTCCTCGGCACCGCGGCGACGTCGCAAGTGGTGGGCGAAGCGCTCGGCATGTCGCTGCCGCATTCGGCGTTGGCGCCTTCCGGACATCCCATTTGGACCGATATGGCCCGGCGCTCGGCGCGCGCCATCATGGCGCTGGAAGCCCGCGGCCTCGCCATGCGCGACATCCTCACCGCGGCCTCGGTACGCAACGCCCTGGTGGTGCACGCCGCGTTCGGCGGCTCCACCAACCTGATCCTGCACCTGCCCGCCATCGCCTGGTCGGCGGGACTGGCGCGCCCCACCGTCGAGGACTGGACCCGCGTCAACCGCCAGACGCCGCGACTGGTGGACGCCCTGCCCAACGGTCCCAGGATGCACCCCACCGTGCAAGTGTTTCTCGCCGGCGGCGTGCCCGAAGTCATGCTGCACCTGCGGCGCGCCGGCCTGCTCGAGACGGACGTCCTCACCGCCAGCGGTGAAAAGCTCGGAGCCGTACTTGATTGGTGGGAGCAATCGGAGCGCCGCACGGCGTTGCGGCGCGTGCTTCGCGACCGCGACGGCGTCGACCCGGAAGACGTCATCATGGACCCCGATGGCGCACGCCGCCGCGGCCTCACATCCACCGTCACTTTTCCCATGGGCAATCTGGCCCCGGGAGGGTCCGTCATCAAAAGCACCGCCATCGATCCCAGCGTGGTGGATGCCGATGGCGTGTATCGCTTGACCGGCCCCGCACGCGTGTTCCTCACCGAGAAGGCGGCTATGGCGGCCATCAAGAGCACCGGCCCGGAGCGCATCCAGCCCGGCGACGTGCTGGTGCTGATGTGCCGCGGCCCCATGGGTTCCGGAATGGAGGAGATCTTCGAAATCAGCGTGGCCCTGAGGTACCTGGATTTCGGCAAGCACGTGGCCGTCATTACCGATGCCCGTTTCAGCGGCGTTTCCACCGGCGCCTGCATCGGCCATGTCACGCCCGAGGCGCTGGCCGGCGGTCCGCTCGGCAAGATTCAGGAGGGCGACCGGATCGAGGTCGTCATCGACCGCGTAAACCTGGAAGGCTCCATCAACCTGGTGAACGGTGGCAGCGCCGAGGAGGGATCTGGAATTCTCGCGCAGCGCCAGTTACGCGGCGACCTCGCGCCCGACCCCGCCCTGCCCACCGAATCGCGGCTCTGGGCCGCGCTGCAAGACGTCAGCGGCGGAACCTGGGGTGGGTGCGTCTTCGATACGGAAGCGATTCTCCAGACGCTGAAGGCAGGTGGCGCGCCTCTCACTCGTACCTGAGCGCCTCCATCGGATCCACTCTCGCCGCCCGCATCGCCGGTGGTATGGCCGCCGCGGCCGATGCCAGCAGCAGGCTCGCCAGCGGCAACGCGACGCTACCAAAGTCCGATGGCTTCACTTCAAACAGCAGCGACGCCAGCGACCGCGCCAGCGCAAACCCTCCCGCCAGCCCGCCGGCAACCCCAATGGCGACGGCCGCCGCCACGTCCCCGGTCACCATCCGAATCACGCTGGCAACCGGTGCGCCCAGCGCCAGGCGGATGCCGATCTCCTTGGTCCGCCGCACCACCGCATAGCTGAGCACGCCGTGCAACCCCACCGCCGCCAGCACCACGGCCACCAGCGCAAAGAAGCCCCCCAGCAGGGCCAGCATGCGCTCCTGCAAAATGGTCTCGTCGATTCGCGTGGATTGCAACGTCATTCCGGTGACGCGCAACGATGCATCCACCCGCTCGATTTCCTGCCGCAGCGCCGCCGCAATCGCCAGCGGATTTCCGTCCGTCCGCACCTCCACCGTCGAGCCGACCCCGCCCGCCGGTTGGTAGATGGTGGGAGTGGCGGCCTCACGCAGATTGTTGTATTTGGTGTCGCGGACCACTCCCACGATCTCCTGCGCACCGTAATTGCCGTCGTCGTCCACCATCCGCTCGAATCGCTTACCGAGCGCGTCTTCGCCGGGGAAGAACTGGCGCGCGAACCCCTGGTTGACAATCACCGCCGTCGGCACTCCCGCCACGATGTCTCCCGCCGTAAACTCCCGCCCGCTCAGCAACGGAATCCGCATGGTGGCGAAGAAACCGGGCGAAACGGCCAGAAATCGCGGCCGAATCGGTTCCGGTGCGCGTGTCGCGGTAGGGACGACCATTGCTGATCGCCCCCCGCACAGAACCGTACATGCGCGTTTACGCATACGGCTCCCACCTTGGATGAGTGGCGACGAAGCGCTCCATCGGATAAGGGTGCAAGACGCGGGGTACCGGAATCCAGCGGTCCAGAATCGGGTTGAGCCGACTCCAAGATGCCCGGCTTCGTTGACTGCGGCGGA
>PMYB01000232.1 GCA_003170915.1 Bryobacterales bacterium
AGATCGGCGTCTTTGGCGTTCTCTCCCACGATCATGCCTTCGTAGACTTCCGTGCCCGGCGTGACGAAGATTTCCCCGCGCTCCTGAAGGTTGAAGACCGCGTGCCCCGTCACTCTGCCGGGCCGGTCCGCCACCAGCGAACCGGTGGGCCGCATGGGAATCTCGCCCTGCCACTCGATGTAGCCGTGGAACAGCGAGTTCATGATGGCGGTGCCGCGTGTGTCGGTGAGCATTTCGCTGCGCAGCCCGATCAAGCCGCGGGACGGCAGGTGAAACTCGATGCGCACCCGGCCGGACCCGTGGTTCACCATCTTGAGCATCTTCCCCTTGCGCGAGCCGAGCTTCTCGATCACCACGCCGAGAAACCTCTCCGGGCAGTCGATAACTAGAAGCTCGACGGGCTCCTGCACTTTGCCGTCGATGGTGCGCGTCAGGATCTCGGGCTTGCCGACCATCAGCTCGAAGCCTTCGCGGCGCATCATTTCGATCAGAATGGCGAGCTGCAATTCGCCGCGGCCCATCACTTTGAAGGTGTCGTGTCCCAGTTCTTCCACGCGAATGGACACGTTGGTGAGCAGTTCCTTGTCCAGCCGCTCGCGCAGGTTGCGCGACGTCACCCATTGGCCCTCGCGCCCGGAGAAGGGCGAGGTGTTGATGGTGAACGCCATGGCGATGGTGGGCTCGTCGATCTGGATCTGCGGCAGCGGCATCGGTGTTTCGGCACTGGTGATGGTCTCGCCGATAGTGATGCCCTCCACGCCGGCAATGGCCAGGAGGTTGCCGGGGATTCCCACGGTTTCGTCCACGCGCTTCAGCCCTTCGAAGGAGTACAGCTTGGTGATGCGAGTGGTGTGCAGCGATCCGTCGCGCTTGGCAATGGCCACTGTGTCGCCATATCGCAGCGTGCCGTCGAAAACCCGGCCAATCGCCAGGCGGCCCAGGTAATCGCTGTAATCCAGGTTGGCCACCAGCATCTGGAGCACACCATCCGGATCGCCCACGGGCGCGGGAATGTGCTCGACGATGGCGTCGAACAGCGGACGCAGGTCGCTCGACGGGTCTTCCAGAGAACGCTTGGCCACGCCGGTTTTGGCGATGGTGTAAAGCACCGGGAAATCCAGTTGGTCTTCCTCGGCGTCGAGGTCTATGAACAGGTCGTAGATTTCGTTGAGGACTTCCTGCACGCGCGCGTCGGGCCGGTCGATCTTGTTGATCACCACGATGGGAGGCAGCTTGGCCTCGAGCGCCTTCACCAGGACGTAGCGCGTCTGCGGCAGCGGGCCTTCGCTGGCGTCCACCAGGAGCATGACGCCATCCACCATTTTGAGCGCGCGCTCCACTTCCCCCCCGAAATCGCTGTGGCCGGGCGTATCGACGATGTTGATCTTGACGCCGTGGTAACGGATACCGGTGATTTTGGCGAGGATGGTGATGCCGCGCTCGCGTTCCAGCTCGTTGGAGTCCATGACGCGTTCCACGTGCTCCTCGTGCTGCCCGAAGATGCCGCTCTGGTTGAGCATGGCGTCCACCAGGGTGGTCTTGCCATGGTCCACGTGGGCGATGATGGCGATGTTGCGAATGGCGGTGTTGCTAGTTTTCATTTGGAGGGGGGAACCTTCGGAGATCCTAAATGCCAGTCTAACATGCCGCTCGAAACCGCATTCCCGGCCACCGGATTTCGCGGTGAATTCGCTTCGAACGGCATCGTCACCAACCCACGCCAGCTTCGGCTGCTTCACCGGAACCGGCGACAGCCGCGGCGGAGTGAACGCGGGCTCAGCCTCCCATCACGCGCGAGGCGATCACTTGGTAATGGCGCGAGTCCATCCCTTGGGACTGTACCCGCAGCAGCAGCTCCAATTTCTGCACGCGGCCGGTCGGATTGATGCCTCGCGCGATCAGTTCCTTGCGCAGCCGCACGGGGTCCGTCAGAAGTTCGGAGGCCGCGCCCGTGCCCTCCGCGCTGGTCCCCGCCACCAGTAAGACCCAGCCCTGACCCGTAAGGTTGGGAAGCAGCGACAGGATGGCGTAAGCGATGCCCGGCGAGGCTGTAGCAGGGGTCGGCTGCCACCGCGCCGGCTCACCCGCAACCGGTGCGCGGTTCTCGACGTACTGGAACCTGGTGACAGGTTCGACCACGATCGCAAAGGTCAGATTCTCACGAAACACCTCGGCCCACGGGTTTGCTATGGCACTGCCCAGCAGGATCACGGGTTGCTCGCCTTTGAACTGTTCCATCTGCAACTTGCGCGCCGGTACCAGCAGCGCGGTGCGGCCCGTGGTCTCCAACATGGCACTCACCCGCGATGCCGCCACCGCGCTTACCACGCTGGTGTACTGATTTCCCGATCGCGATGAAACCGACGCCAGCCCGGCGCCGAAGTTTCCGGTCCATTGCTCGCCCAGATACTCATCGAGCGTAAGCCCCCGCTTGGCGACGACGTTGCAATAGATCGTGTAGTTCGCGTCGGTGAGCGCTACCCGTACCACCTTCTGCGATCCAAATTGCGACCATGGCAGCATCTCCATCCCCGGCGCCGGCGGAACCCGGCTCACCAGTTGGTGGTTGTACCACGCCAGCAGGCCGCAAGCCACGGCAAGAACCCCAATCACCGCCCAGGCGGCAGCAGGCCACCTCCACCTTGGCTCCCGCACCGAACTCAGCGGTGGGCGACTGCGCGGCGCGTCGCGTAGCTCCGTTTCGTCCTGACCTGGCGGCAAGATGTGGAACTCAAGCATGTAGCTGCCCGCCGGCAGGCAGATCTGCACGCTCCCCGGCTCGCGCGCCAGGTCCGCCTTGGCGTAGTGGGCCAGCAAACGCTTGCGGACACCGTTTGCCGACACACGCACAATCGCATCCTTTCCCGTATCGTAGGTGGCATCCCGGCCGAACACGTCCACCCCGATGGTGCGCTCTTTGAGTTGGTGCCCACTGCCGTCGAGGGCGCGTTCCACCAGGTAACGCAAAAACGTGCAACTGCGCTCGCTGGTTGAAAACTCGCGGCTACGCAGCACACGCTCCATTTCTTCGGAAATGAGCTTGCGGGTTTTCGCTGAATCTGGCGTGGCCACTTCCATGCTCGCTCGCACACCCGACTGGCACATCCCATGTGCCCGTGGTGGCCTTACCTCCCGGATAATACTACCAGCTTAACCGTTAATCCGCAAGCGGCATATAAATATCGTTTTATCAAGCGCGTAGCAGTATGTTAGCGAACCCGTTAAGGGTGGCTGTAGTGCTGGAGGGAGGTGCAGAATAGGAAACGCTGCGTAAGCCGAGAGGCCAGGCAGATGGAGCTTCCGGGTGTGGCGAAGAGTGCCCGACTGTAATCATGGAGGTTAAGTATATGAAGTGTCTACGTTTGACATGCACCCTTAGTGTGCTCTTATTGTGCTTTGCCCTCAGCTCCTTTGGGCAGGCTGTTAACGCCACGCTGCTCGGCACCGTCACGGATGCTTCCGGCGCGGTTGTGCCCAATGCCAAAGTGACCATCACCGAAGTCAACACCGGAGTCAGCCGCTCCGGTCAGACCAACGAAAGCGGGAACTACACGTTCCCCGATCTGCCTCCGGGCCAATACTCGGTGACCATGGAGGCGGCCGGTTTCAAGAAGGAAACGCGCCGGGATATTGCGCTGCAGGTGAACTCCACCCAGCGCGTGGACATTCAGCTTCAGCCCGGCAGCGTCTCCGAAACCATCGAGGTCACAGGCGCAGCACCGGCGTTGCAGACGGACCGCGCCGATACCGGCCGTAACATCGACACGATGGTGGTGTCGGAACTGCCGGTTCTGGTCAGCAACCGCAATTATCAAGCCCTGCTGGCCCTCGTGCCCGGCACGTCGCCGCCGACGGAGCAGCACTCCCAGTTCTTTAACGCTTCGGACTCGCTGCAGACCCAAGTCAACGGGGCCCCGCGCGTGTCCAATAACTACCAGATCGAAGGCATCGATGACAACGAGCGCACCGGCCTGCTGCAAATCCTGATCCCGCCGCTCGAAGCAATTCAAACGGTGGACATTTCAACCAGCAACCACTCCGTGGACTTGGGACGCGGCGCCGGCGCGGTCACTAACGTGATCCTGAAGTCGGGGAGCAACCAGTTCCACGGCTCTCTCTACGAGTTCGTTCAGAACGGCGATTTCGACGCCCGCAACTTCTTCCAGCCCTCGGTGGCCGCTGTCCACTACAACTACTTCGGCGGCACCGTCGGCGGGCCGATCAGGAAGAACAAGTTGTTCTTCTTCGCCGACGTCTTGCGCACCACGGATCACGAAGCCAACGCCAACACCGAGACGATACCGTCGCCGCTGTCGCGCACCGGCAACTTGAGCGAGGCCCTGGCTGGCGCCAACCCCGCTCCGGTTTACGATCCGGCAACCGGAGACTTGAACACCGGAGTGGGAAGGACTCCGTTCCCCAACAACGTCATTCCCACATCGCGCCTGAACCCGATCGCGCTTAAGATCCTGGCCTTGGTGCCCAACCCGAATCAGCCGTACGGCACCCTGGCGCCGTCCAACAACTACTTCGCCCTCCTGCCCTTCACCAAGGACAGCACCCTCACGGACGGGAAGGTGGACTACACCATCAGCGAAAAGGACCACCTCAGCGGCCGATTCAGCTTCCAGCGGCCACTGATTTACCAAGCGCCCATTTTCGGCAACGCCGGCGGCAATGCCAACGGGGCCTTCGAGGGCACGGGAATTCAGAAGACTTACAGTAGCGGCATCAACTGGACCCACGTTTTTACGCCCAACCTGCTGAACGAATTCCGGGTCGGCGTGGCGCACTACCACAACACGGCGCAAGAGAGCGACTATGGATCGAACGATACCACGAACCTGGGAATCCCTCACGTCAATATCAGCGAGTTCAACAGCGGCTTGGTGGCTATCAATATTGGCGCATTTACCACCCCGCTGGTGGGATATTCCGCCAGTTTGCCCTGGGTCCGTGCGGAGGCCAACATCGACTTGGTGGACAACGTGACCATTACGCACGGCAACCACACCTTTACGCTCGGGTACGATATGCGCCGCATCCGTGACGACCTGTTGCAGACGCAGACCTACAGCCCGCGCGGCGTCTACCAGTTCGGTGTTTCCCAAACGAACTGCGCGGGTAGCTGCCAGCTCCCCAACGGCACCACGAGCTCGGCGACGACCCCGAACAACAACACTTCGTGGGCCAACGACGTGGCGAGCTTCCTGCTGGACAGCCCCCAGGCGTCCAGCACCGGCCGCGACTTCAGTGGCACGTTCCCGACTTACCGGGCTTGGTACTTCTTCCCCTACGTCTCCGATACATGGCAGGTCAGCAAAAAGCTGACCGTGGCCATCGGGCTGCGCTGGGAAATCTATCCGCCAGGCCTGCCGGCCTTCCCCGGCCAGTTTTCCAACTACATTCCGTCGAGCAACACGCTGGTGGTCGGCGGTGTCGGCGGCAACCCCAACAATGGGGGCTTGGTCAACCACCTGAACTACCTTGCGCCGCGCTTGGGACTGGCGTACCGCTTGACGGAGAAGACGGTTATCCGGGCGGGTCTCGGCGTCAGTTATACGCCGTTTGAGGACAATACGTACATTAACAACAACTATCCGACAAAAGGCAACCTCGGAGCCGTGCAAGGCGCGAGCGCCTATACCTCGGCCTTCTACAACGGGTCCCTTCTGAGTTTCGAGAGCGGTCTCCCAGCGCCCGCGCCGGTGCCCATCCCGTCCAACGGAATTTACAGCGTCGCGGCCTTGGGCTTCAACGGTTCGTCGGAGTCCTTCTTCCCGACAAACTTCAAGAACCCTCACATCATTGCCTGGAACTTCACGGTCCAGCAGGTGCTGCCGTATCATTTCACGATGGACCTTGCGTACGTGGGCAATCACGGCGTGGACATGGGCTCGGGGCAAAACATCAATGCCAGTCCGGTGATCGCACCCACGTCCACAAACGACACCGCCTACCTGCCGTACTTCCCGCACACGGGCACCATATCGGAGGAATTCGTGCCGGTGTCCGCGATGTACAACGCCCTGCAAGTGAAGATTGACCGGCGCTTTGCCGGCTCGCTAGGCATCACCACCTCGCTCACCTACCAAAAGGGCATGGCTTACTACAACGGCGGAGACGACGATGGATTCTACGGCTTCTATCTCAACGGGCAATATCACCGTAATTGGGGCCTGAACGATTTCAATCGTACGCTCAGCTTTGTGCAGAGCTATGTTTACCAACTGCCCTTCGGTCAGGGGAAACACTTCCTGAACTCCGGTTCGCGAGGGCTGGACAAGATCGTGGGCGGATGGCAGCTCGAGGGCATCCTGACGGTCATGACCGGAACTCCCTTCACGGTGACCTACAGCTCGACGTACTTGAACCTTTCCCAAGGCGGCACTAACACGCCCATCCAGGTGGGTCCGGCCACCATTCTGCACGGAATCAACACCACCTCGAACGGTGGAAGCCCGTGGTTTGATCCAACCGCGTTTGCCGCGCCACCCTGCCAGTCGGCGACACCTAGCGCGTCCTGCCCGACCGGAGCCATCGATCAGGCCGCCGGCGCTGCCCAGCAGGTCGGGAACGTTGGACGCAATTCCATGATTGGGCCGAACTTCTTCAACGTGAACTTGGCCCTGTCCAAGACCACCCGGTTCACCGAGCGCATCGGCGTGCAGCTTCGGCTGGAAACCGTAAACACAACCAACACCCCGCAGTTCGCCAATCCGAACGGCGGTTGCTGCACCGCGAACAACGCCAACTTCGGATTCGTGACCGGCACCGTCGGCAGCGGCTCTGGCTCGGTCAACTCCGGCACCGGCGGCCCTCGCAGTGTCCAATTGGCGGTGAAGTTGACGTTCTAGCTTTTCGAGAAGTAGCTTTGGCCACCGGGGCGGCGCCCGCCGCCCCGGTGGCTATCGCTGTTTTTCGAGACGATCCAGCATTTGCCGGTCGAAAGGACGGTGCTGGAGAACGTCCCACTGATCAGTTCCAATCGTAATGTCCAAATCCTTTTGAACCTTGCCCCGGGAGTGGCGCCGGTCCAGGCTGACCAACCACGACCCGGAGATGGGGCGCGCCTCTGGGCGGGCCGATCAAGAAGCGCCGGTTACCATTGCCGGGACCGCGCGGCGCCCTTGTATGATGAGTACGTGGCGCGGCGGAAGCGGAGTGTAAGCAAGGCGGAGGACATGCCGACGCGCCAGCGGGACACGGTCCGCGACTGGCCCATCTACCTGGCTCTGCTGATTGCCACGCTGGCCGTCTACGCGCAGACGGCCAGCTTCGAATTCGTCAATTTCGACGATCCCGACTACGTGACCCGCAACCCGCATGTGCGGGCCGGATGGACGGCGGAAGGCGTGAAGTGGGCGTTCACGTCGCGCGAGGCGGCCAACTGGTTTCCGCTGACGCGGCTGTCGCACATGCTGGACGCGCAGATCTTCGGGCTGCGCAGCGGGCCGCACCATTTGACGAACGTGGGCCTCCATGCGCTGGCAGCCATGTTCCTGTTCGCCTTTTTGAAACGGGCCACGGGTGCGCGCTGGGCCAGCGCCTTTACGGCGGCGGTGTTCGCGCTGCATCCGCTGCACGTGGAATCGGTGGCCTGGGTGGCGGAGCGGAAGGACGTGCTCAGCGCGGTCTTCTGGTTCCTGGCGCTGTGGGCCTACGTGAAATGGGCCCGCGGCGGCGCGCGTTGGTGGTACGGGCTGGCGCTGGCTGCGTTCTGTTGCGGGTGGATGGCGAAGCCCATGATCGTCACCCTGCCGGCGGTCCTGCTGCTGCTGGATGCCTGGCCGCTCGCGCGCCTGCGGCCGCTGGGGGCGCGGCTCACCGAGAAGATCCCGTTCTTTGCCGTCTCGACCGTGGGAGCGGCCTTCACCTACATAGCGCAACGGGGTAGCGGCGCGGTGCAGCCGCTGGCCGTGTTTCCCCTGGGCCTGCGAGTGGAAGACGCGCTGGTCTCCTGCTTCCTTTATATTGAGAAAACTCTCTGGCCATCGGGGCTGGCCGCGTTCTATCCGTATCCCCGCGCCGTGCCGGTCTGGCAGGCGGCCGGGGCGGCGCTGGTTCTGGTGGGCGTTTCCATCTGGACGGCGCGGCAATTCGGCAGGCGGCCATACCTGGCGGTGGGATGGTGCTGGTATCTCGTCACGCTGCTTCCCGTGATCGGGCTGGTGCAGGTGGGCGCGCAGGCGCGGGCGGACCGCTACATGTATGTCCCCATGGTGGGCCTGTGCGTCATGGTGGCGTGGGGCGCCAGGGACGCGCTGCGGGCGTGGCCCCGGTTGCGAGTGCCGGCGGGCGTTCTGGCCGGCGCCGCGCTTCTGGCATGTGGTGCGGCGGCGTGGGCGCAGACGGGCTACTGGCAGAACAGCGGGACGCTCTTCCGGCACGCGCTCGAAGTGACGGAGGGGAACTACCTGGCCGAGCATAATCTCGGCGTCTACTTGCTGGAGCGGCCGGACAGTCTGGCGGATGCCACGGCTCACCTGGAACAGGCGGTCCGGCTGAACCCCGATTCGGTGCGGGCACACAGCGACTTGGGCAACGCGCTTTCCCGCGTTCCCAACCGCCTGGCGGAGGCGATTGGCGAATACCGCGCGGCATTGCGCATGGACCCGGATTCACCCATTCCGCACAACAACCTGGGCAATACGCTGGCCGAGACCGGCCGGCTGGAGGAGGCCATCGCGGAATACCAAACGGCTCTCCGGCTGAAACCCGATTACCCGGAAGCGCGCGCCAACCTGGCGGCAGCGTTGGCGGCCGGCCCGGAATCGGCCGAACGGCACTACAACCTGGGGGTGTCGCTCTCCCAGGAGGGGCGCGCCGCGGAGGCGGTGGCGGAGTTCGAGGCGGCGCTGCGGCTCAAACCGAATTACGCCGATGCGGAGAATAACCTGGGGGTGACGCTCGGGCAGATGCCGGAACACAGCGGCGAGGCGATTGCTCACTTCAAAGTGGCGCTGCGGCTGCGGCCGGACTACGCCGACGCCCATTACAACCTGGGGATAGCGCTGGCGAATCGACCGGGAAGCATGCCGGAGGCACTGAAACATTTGGAAGCGGCCCTGAAGTTGCGGCCCGACCCGGAGTTGCGGACGCTGGTGGAACAGTTGCGGCGGCAGAGGTGACCCGCCTAGCGTAGTACGTCCCGTGAAGAAGGTAGCTGCGAGGCGTCCCATCCGCCGCCCAGGGCCTGGATCAAGGACACGCTCGCGGCCATGCGCCGCGTGAGAATATCGACTACCGACCGTTGATTCTGCAGCAGGCTGGTCTGCGCGGTGATTACCTGCAGATAGTTGGCGAGTCCTCCACTATATTGGGTGGTAGAGATGTCCAGCGACTGCTGCGCGGCTTTGACCGCCCGGTCGGCGATCACACCCTCTTCGGAGAGGATGCGCAACTGCGCCAAACTGTCCTCTACCTGTTCAAATGCCGTCAGCACCGTCTGCCGGTAATTGGCCACGGTGGCGTCATAGGCGGCTTCGGTCAGCTTGACCTGAGCGCGGCGCTTGCCCCCTTCGAAGAGAGTCTCGGCCAACTGCGGTCCCACGGACCAGAAGCGGCTGGGCCATGTGAACAAATCGCCGATGACCGTGGTTTCGAGACCCGCGCCGGCGCTGAAGCTCAGCGACGGGTAGAAGGCAGCCTTGGCGATTCCGATCTGTTCGTTGGCGGCCGCGACCTGCCGTTCGGCGGCGGCCACATCGGGCCTTCGCTCCAGCAGAGTGGAAGGGATACCGATCGAGGATACCGGCGGCGGAGACTGGTTCGGCGCCGCGGGAATCGACAAATCCGACGGCGGCTTGCCCGTCAGCACGGCGATCGCATGTTCGAATTGGGCCCGCTCGACTCCCAGGTCGGCCAACTGCACGCGGGCGGTTTCCAACTGAGTTTGAGCCAGCGCCACATCGCCCTGGGATGCGACGCCGCCATCGAACCGGTCCTGGGTCAGTTGGACATTTCGCTCGTACGACTTCACCGTGGCGTCCAGCAACTGCTGCGAGGCGTCCAGTCCCTGCATCTGGAAGTAATCGGCGGCCAGCTCCCCCTGATACAACAAGCGGGCATTTTCGAGTTGCGCCGCCGAAGCCTGCGCCAGGGCGGAATTTGCCGCCACGCCGCGCCGGATGCTTCCCCATACGTCGATCTGATAGGCCAGGTCAATCGGTATCGTGTACAGGCGTCTCACGCTGGAAGGCGTGCCCGTTCCGGAATCCGTGGCGGATGGCGCCGCGGTCACCGTGGGAAACAGACCTGCCCGGGCGATGCGCACGGCCGCTTGGGCCTCGCGGAACTGAGCCTCGGCCGCCAACACGTTCTGGTTCGAGATGCTCACCTGGTCTTCGAGCGCGTCGAGCCGCGGATCGTTGTAAACCTTCCACCACTGGCCGCGAAGCGCTCCGTCATTGGGTTGCGCCTCCTTCCATCCGGCGGGCGGCGCTTCTTTAAAGGCCGGCGGCGCCGGAGCGCCGGGACGCTGGTACTTGGGACCGATCATGCAGGCGCTCGACAGCAGCAGCAATCCGGCGGTCCCCCAAACGATGGTCGAGTTATTCATACCTGAGAGCCTCAATCGGATCCATGTATGCCGCCTTGCGCGCCGGGTAGTAGCCAAAGAACACTCCCACCAGCGCGGAGAATAGAAACGCCAGGAGGATAGACAGGGGGCTGACCGCGGTCGACCATTTCGCGAAGTGCGAGATGAGCACCGACGCCGCCAGCCCAACCGCGATGCCGACAATCCCACCCAGCAGGGAAAGCGTCACGGCTTCCACCAGAAACTGCATCAGGATGTCGCCCGTCTTGGCGCCCACCGCCTGCCGCAGGCCGATCTCTCGCGTCCTTTCGGTCACCGACACCAGCATGATGTTCATGATCCCGATGCCGCCCACGATCAGCGAAACGGACGCGATAGCGCCCAGCAGAATCGACATCACTTGCGCCGACGTTTCCTGGGCCTGGAACACCTCCGTGAGATTGCGGATGGTGAAGTCGTCCTCCAGGCCCGGCAGAATCCTATGCCGTTCGCGCAGCAGCGCCTCCATCTCCTCGATGGCGGAGTCCATGGCCTGCGGGCTGATGGCCTGCACCGTCAGCGAGCCGACCGCTTGGGCATTGGCCCTATTGGCGCCGAGCACCTTCTGCATGGCGGTNNAACGGCACATTCTTGATGATGACCACCTGACCCGTGGGATCGCTGTCGCCAAACAGATTCTCGGCCACGGTTTCGCCCAACACCGCCACTTTGGCGGCCGCATCCACGTCCTGGGTGGTGAAGAACTGGCCGGACAGCATGGTGTAGTCGCGGACCGTCATGTAATCCGGAGTCACCCCCTGGGCATTGGTGGCCCAGTTATTGTTTCCGTAGACCACCTGTACTCCGCCGCGCACCGTAGGGACGGAGAGGGCGACGGACGGGCACTCGGCCGCGATGGCCTTGGCGTCGTCCTGCGTCAGCGAAGCTACCGCCCCGGCGCCCAGCCGGACGCCGTTGGTGCTGACGCTGCCCGGCAGCACCATGATCAGGTTGCTCCCGATACTCTGGATCTGCTGCTGGATGCGCGCCGTGGCGCCCGCCCCCACACCCACCATGGCGATGACCGCCGCCACGCCAATGATGATCCCCAGCATGGTGAGCGCCGAACGCATACGGTTCACCCTCAGCGCGCGCAGCGCGATGCGGATGCTGCCCACAATCTTATTCACGACGAAACCTCCTCCGGCTGCTCGGCCGGAAGCTGCTCCAGGTCTTTCCGCGCTTCGCGTGGATGCGCCAGCCGCTCGTCCAGTTGCAGCTTGCCATCTTTGAAGTGGATGCTCCGGTTGGAGTAAGCCGCGACATCCGGATCGTGTGTCACCACGATCATGGTGATCCCCTTTTCGCGGTTGAGCCGCTGGAAGATCGCCATGATCTCGATGCTGGTCCTCGAGTCCAGCGCTCCGGTCGGCTCGTCCGCCAGGATAATGCTGGGATCGTTCACCAGCGATCGCGCGATGGCCACACGCTGCTGCTGGCCGCCGGAAAGCTGGCTCGGCTGATGTTCCTCGCGTCCGGCCAACCCCACCGCGAGCAGCGCTTTCATCGCCCGCTCGCGCCGCTCGCGGGCGGGAGCATCGGTGTACATCATGGGCAGTTCCACATTCTCCGCCGCGCTGGTTCGCGCCAGCAGGTTGAACTGCTGGAACACAAACCCGATCTTGTTGTTCCGGATTTCCGCCAGTTGGTCGCGATTCAAATTTCCCACGCTGATTCCGTCCAGCGTGTAGGTCCCGGACGTAGGCTTGTCGAGGCACCCGAGGATATTCATGAGGGTGGATTTGCCCGATCCGGATGGTCCCATGATCGAAACGAAATCTCCGCGTTCAATTCCGAACGAGATGCCCTTCAACACGTGCACCACCATCTCGCCGACCCTGTAATCCTTCACCAGGTCCTGGATCTCGATCACCGCTGCCATGGCGCTCGCCTAGAACCCCGGCCCTCTGCCGCCCTTGCCGCCGGTTTGGGCGCCGGGGCTGCCTCCCGAAGCGGGAGCCGTCTTCGCCACTGCTGCGACAATCACGCGGTCTCCGTCCTTCAGGCCGCCCGTCGCAACCTCCGTAAACGCGCCATCGCTTTCGCCCGTGGTGACCACCACGCGCTGCTCCTTGTTGTCCGCGTCCAGCGTCCACACGGCTTTCTCCGGCGCCGCGCCCTTGCGCACGGTCTTGCCGGCGCTGGCCGGTGCCGTCTCGGACGCCGGGTGATATCGCAGTGCGGCGTTGGGGACCTTCAGCACGTTCAGGCGCTGATTCACCATAATCTTCACATTCGCCGTCATACCGGGAAACAGCTTCAGGTCCAGATTCGAAACGGCGATCACCGCGTCGTAGGTGATTACGTTCGCCACATTGATGGGCGCCTTGCGGATGGAGGTGACGGTGCCGGTGAACACCTGCCCGGGATACGCATCCACCGTGAAAGTCGCGGGCTGGTTCACGCGCACGCGTCCCACGTCGGCTTCCGACACGTTGGTATCCACCTGCATCTTGGTCAGGTCCTGAGCGATCAGAAACAGGGTGGGAGCCGACAGGCTGGCGGCGACCGTCTGTCCGACATCCACGTTGCGCGACACCACCACGCCATCCACCGGCGCCGTGATTTTCGTGTGGTCCAGGTCGAGCTGGGTCGATTGCAGCGCCGCGGTGAACTGTTTGACCTGCGCCTGGTTGGCGGTCAAAAGCGAATTCGCCACCTTCACCTGAGCCTGTGCGACCTTCACGTTGTCTTCCACCGCATGTTGCTGCGCCACTAATGCGTTATGATCGGCCACCGCCGATTGGTAAGTAGTCTGAGCGGTTTCGAGATCCTCTTTGGAGTCCGCACCCTGGCCGACCATGATCACGCGCCGGTCCACCTTGACCTTGGCATCCTCAGCCACGGCCTCCGCCTTCAGGACATTCGCCTGAGCGGCTGCCAAAGAAGAGTTGGCAGCTTGAATGCCCGCCATGGCCTGCTGGATCACGGCCTGGCTATTGGCTACGGCGGCCCGCGATGCATCGAGGCTAGCCTGGGACTGATCGACCTTCGCCTGGAAGGGCGCGGGATCGATCCGCGCGATCAACTCGCCTTTGGTCACTTTCGTGTTGAAATCGGCGAACAAGGCCAGAATGACGCCCGACACTTGCGTGCCCACTTGCACGGTTACGACCGCGTTGGGGTTGCCGGTGGCCGAGACGGCGACGTTAATATCGCCGTGTTCGACAGTCGCCGTGCGATATTGAATTCCGGCCTGTCCTCCGACCACGGCCCACGTCCCCAGCCCTGCGGCGACGACCGCCGCGGCGCCAACGATGATAACTGTTTTCCTCTGCATACTCTATCTCGATCCCCACTTTACGATGCTTTTCTCCGATTTATTCCAGTGCCGCCGTCACGTAGATCAGTTGCCCGTACCGTTCCACCAGCAGCGCGATGGCGTCGCCGGATTTCTTGTCCTTCAGCGCGTCCCGCAGCTCGTCGAGCGACGCGATGCGCTGGTTGTTGAGCGAGTAGATCACGTCGCCCGCCAGCAGGCCCGGATTCAGCCCGGCGTATTCCGCCGGAACCGCCGCCACCGCGACGCCCGAAAGACGCCGCAAATCCGGCAGAATAGCAGTCACCTTCTCGTCCACGGTCATCGCCAGAATCCCCAACTGGCGAACCAGCGCGGAATCGTAATTGACCAGGTCCTCCAGTTGGCTGGGCTCGTGCTTCCGCTCGAGAACGGCGACCGTCTTGGACATCCGCTCCTGGCCGCGCTGGATCTCCATGGTCAACTGGTCTCCGGGCGCCCGCTGGAACACCGCCAGAAGCAGGTCCCGCGCCTCTCGCATCGGCTTGCCGTCGATAGTCAGCACCACGTCTCCCGGTTCCAGTTCCGCGGCCTCTGCCGCGCTATGCGGCGCCACGTCCGAAAGGATGACGCCCGAATCCCTGTCCAGCCCCAGGGCCGCTCCCAACGTTGGCGTAATCGTCTCGGGAATCACTCCGATCGCGCCGCGCCGCACCCGCCCGTCCTTGCGCAGCCTCTGGTACACGTCCTTGGCCAGATTGGCGGGAATGGCGAACCCCAGCCCTTCGTTGCCGCCGGATTGCGAGAAGATCATGGTGTTGATGCCGGCAACGCGCCCTTCGATATCCAGCAAGGGTCCACCACTATTCCCGGGATTGATGGGAGCGTCGGTCTGGATATAGACCATCGGACTTTCCGGATCGAGTTGCCGGACCGTCGCGCTCACCACGCCATGGGTGAGGGAGTTCTGCAATCCGAGCGGGCTGCCCAGGGCCAGCACCAATTGCCCCTGCCGGAGATTGTCCGAATCCACGAAGGAAAGCGTCGGGAGATTCTTCCCCTCGATCTTCACAACCGCGATATCCACCTGCCGATCCAGTCCGATCAGTTTCGCGGGCACCAGGTGCCCATGCGGCTCCTGCCCCTTTTCGTCGCTGCGAAGAATCTTGACCTCGATGCGGCGGGCGTTCCGCACTACATGAGCGTTGGTGACGATATACCCGTCCGGGTCCACAATGACGCCCGACCCGGTGGCTTCCCGCTCCGAGACGAACCCCGCGCGTTGCGAATCTCCGTTCCCCAGGGGCGCTAGTGTCTGTACCAGGATCTGGACCACAGCCGGGCTGGCGGACTGGGCGAGATTTTCCATGGCTGCGCTGTAATCGGCCAGAACTTTCGAGGGCTGGGGAGACTTCGCGCCGGTCTGCGCGGCGTCTGGTCCGGGCGCTAATAACAGCACTATCGCGCCCACAATAGCCGTCCTGATCATGTCTCCTTTATACCGCAGCCACATTCATCGATCCTTCCACTCCGTGGCCAGGCGCACCAGCGTCCGCACCGGTACTCCGGAAGGTCCCTTCGCCAGGAACGGCTTGCTTTCGTCGAGCCAGGCCGTGCCGGCGATGTCCAGGTGCACCCACGGCGTGTCCCCCGCGAATTCCTTCAGGAATATGGCGGCCGTGGCCGCGCCGCCCCAGCGGCCGCCGACGTTGGCAATGTCCGCGAAGGCGCTCTTCAGGTATTCCTTGTAATCGTCTTCGAGCGGCATGGGCCACACGCGCTCGCCCTCGGCTTTGGCGGCCTTGAGCACGCGGTCGCGCATGGCCTCGTCGTTGGCGAACAGCCCCATGTTCAGGTGGCCCAGCGCCACCACGATGGCTCCCGTCAAAGTGGCCGCGTCCACCAGGTGGGTGCAACCCTGCTGGCGCGCGTAGGTCAGAGCGTCCGCCACGATCAGCCGGCCTTCGGCATCGGTGTTGATCACTTCGATGGTCTTGCCCGACATAGCGGTGACAATGTCGCCGGGACGCTGCGCGCGGCTGCCCGGCATGTTCTCCACGCAGGGAATGAACGCGGTCACCGGAATCGCGGGCTTCAGTTGCGCGATGGCCCGCATGGCGCCCATCATGGCCGCGCCGCCCGCCATGTCGTATTTCATCTTTTCCATGCCTTCGGCGGGCTTGATGGAGATGCCACCGGTATCGAAAGTGACGCCCTTGCCCACCAGGCCAAGGTGCGCCTTGGACTCCGTCTGCGCCGGCCGGTAGCGGATCACGATGAGCGCCGGAGGCTCCGCGCTTCCCTGCGCCACGCCCAGCAGGGCGCCCATGCCGAGCTTCTCCATTTGCTCGCGCTCCAGGACTTCGCATTCCAACTGGTATTCGGAGGCCATTTTTTGCGCGGCCTCGGCCACTTTCGAAGGCGTGAGCCGGTTGGGCGGCTCGTTCACCAGGCCGCGCGTGAAGTTCTGCGCTTCCGCCACTATGCGCCCGCGGGCGACGGCATCGTCGAGCTCCGCGGCGCCGCCGGGCGCCACCACCGCGAACGCTTCCACGGATTTCTTGTCGTCGTCGGTTTTGTAGCGGTCCGGTTCGAACTCGCCCAGAATCGCGCCCTCGACGGCGGCGGCGGCATACTCGCCGTCCGCGTGTTCCGGATCGAGCGCCAAGGCGATCTTCTTCACCGATTTCGACTTCAGATGCCGCACCGCGGCGCCGGCGGCCTTGCGCAACTCGGCCGGATCGAACTTCTCCGGCTTTCCCGCCCCGGCCAGGAGCACGCGCGCGGCCGCTACCCCCGGCGGGCGGTGCAGCAGCGTCAACTCCAGGGACTTTCCGGCCACCTCGCCGGCGTCGGTCAGATCGCCGGCGCCGAAGCGCGTCTCCTTCCGGCCTTCGAAAACCAGCACAATCAGTGCGCCGGCCTCAACTTGCTCGAGGGGTTGGCGTTCAATCGTAATCCGCATCATTATCGATTGTGACCGAGAGACGCGCGCACCGCAAACGGATCTATCCCGAGAACGGCAGCCTGCAGTCGCGAGTGGCCAGCAGCTTCGGTTCCCGGAAGAGGATGAACGATGGGCGTTCTGCCTCCTGAGCGGCGAGAATCGCGCTGAAATCGGAGTCCGCTGAGACCACGATGCGATCCTCATTCGAGGGATCTTGCCAGGATTTCCTCGTCTTCTGCCGCGTGCATTCCGTAGGCTCGGATGTGGACCGCGTCAAGCTGCGGCGAAGCGCAAGCACTCGCGAATATCTTCCGCCTGGAGATCCGGGTATTCGGAGAGAATCTCACGCTCCGTCAGTCCCCCGGCCAGTAATCGCAGAACCGTGGCGACGGGAATTCGGAGGTGACGCACACACGGGACTCCGCCCATTTGTGCAGGATCGACCGTGATACGCGCGAAATTCTTCATTGGCGCCCCTTCGATCATTGTCGCAACTCCCGCCACTTCCGGCAAACACACCCGCTGGCCGGACGGTATCACATGCATAAGTCAGCACTGTTCGGTAGTTTCTGCCAACGATCTGGAGGCCCTGCAACCAACGGTATTCGGAAACGCATCTCCAACTCATCACAGGATACGCCCCTCTACCAGTGCCGGCAGCGCCACGCCGCGCTATGCTGTGAGATACGCTGCCAACCGCCCATGCCCATCCCAGCCGGGGCCGGCCAGAGGACCGCGCCCGCGCTAACATCGACCGCCTGCTCACCGCCGCCGGTTGGCTGATCCAGAATCGCGACACCATCAACATCGAAGCCGGTCTGCAAGCCGCCCTCGACCAGTTCGCGCAGATCGCAGCCGATCTAGGGCCGAGCGAACCCGACTCCGACCCAAATTGAGCGCGTCCCGTTTACCATTGACAACTTTTTATATTTTTTATCTGCTTGATTCTAAAGCCTTCCCTCTTGCTTGACGCCTGGAACCCTCACACCCACCAGCTACTATGGTGTGTGGAACGCCTCTTGAAAACCGATCGGGTCTGGCCATAGCGGCGGCTACCCTTCGATCACTTGCTCAAAGACGGCTGAAAACCGCTACGTCGTAGCGGAAATCCCCGTCTAACCCATTGATTCTAAATAAACCGAACGCTACGCCGTAGCGGTTTTGCCCCTGGCCCCCGCCCCTGGCCCGCGTCTCCCAGCCCCCCGCCACGCTATACTCGTAATTTCCCATGTTCCACTCCATCGAACAGCACGTCTCCAGCGCCTTTCGTGCACACATACTGGCGCGCTACGGTCTCGATCTGGCGGTAGCCGTCGAGCAGCCGCGCCAGAGCGATTTCGGCGAAATGGCCGTGCCGGCCGCATTCCAACTGGCCAAGCAGTTGCGCCAGGCGCCCCGAAAGATCGCGGCGGAATTGGCGGCGGAGATCGGGCCGATCGAAGGTGTGGCGGCGGTGGAAGTGGCCGGCAACGGGTACGTCAACATCCGGCTCGATCGCGGCGCGTTGGGCGCGGCCCTCCTGCGCGGCGAATCCGAAGAGGCCGCGCCCGCCGGTGAGAAGGTCATCGTCGAGCACACCAACATCAACCCCAATAAGGCGGCGCACATCGGACACCTGCGGAACGCCACGCTGGGGGACACCTTCGTGCGCATGTTGCGCGCGCGCGGCCAGCGCGTCGAGGTGCAGAACTACATCGACAACACCGGCGTCCAGGTGGCCGACGTGGTGGTGGGGTTCCACTACCTGGAGAACAAGACCCTCGAGGATGTGAAGGCGCTGCTGGCCGATTCGTCCGTCCGGTTCGACTACTACTGCTGGGACCTCTACGCGCGCACTTCCAGCTATTACAAGGACCACGCCGAGGCGCTCGAATGGCGCAGCGCGACGCTGCACGCCATCGAAGCGGGAGCGGGCGAGCTGGCCGAAATGGCGCACCTGGTGGCGGACGCCATCGTCGAGGCGCACCTGGCGACCATGCTGCGGCTGGGGGTCGAGTACGACGTTCTGCCGCGCGAAAGCGAGATCCTGCGCCTGCGGTTCTGGGCCTCGGCCTTCGAGCTGCTCAAGGAGCACCGAGCCATTTACCGCGAGACCGAAGGCAAGAACGCGGGCTGCTGGGTGATGCCGGGCCTCTCGGAAGAGGGCAAGGTGATTGTGCGCTCCGATGGCACCGTCACTTATGTCGGCAAGGATATCGCCTACCAGCTTTGGAAATTCGGCCTGCTCGGCAAGGATTTCTACTACCGCCCGTTGCAGACTTACGCCGACGGCCGCGTGCTGTGGGTCACTACCGGGGAGCCCACGGAAACCGCGCCGCAGTTCGGGCACGGTTCGCGCGTTTACAACGTCATCGACGCCCGGCAGTCCTACTTGCAGGACGTGGTGGTGGCCGGGCTGCGCGGCTTGGGCTACACCGCGCAGGCCAACCAGTCGGTCCACTTCTCTTACGAAATGGTGGCGCTAACGCCCGGATGCTGCGCGGAACTGGGTATCCCGCTATCGGAGGAAGACCGCGCGCGTCCGTATGTGGAAGTCTCGGGCCGCAAGGGCCTGGGGGTCAAGGCGGACGACCTCATGGACACGCTCATCGCCAAGGCCCTGGAGGAAGTGGCATCGCGCCACGCGGAGGCTTCGGCGGAGGAGCAGAAGCGTGTGGCCGGCCAGATCGCCATCGGCGCGCTGCGCTACTTCCTGCTGAAGTTCACCCGCACTTCGGTGATCGCTTTCGATTTTCAGGAGGCGCTGAGCTTCGAAGGCGAAACCGGGCCGTACCTGCAGTACGCGGCGGTGCGCGCCCGCAACATTCTGCGGAAGCTCGAGGAGCGCGGCGAGCGCCTCCCCGATTTCGCGGCGGAACTGAGCCGCCAAGCCATGGCGCGCCAGCTTCAGTCGGAAGATTTCTGGCATCTGCTGCTGGCCGCGTCCAAGGCCGATTCCGCGATAGAGGAAGCCGTGACCGCCGGCGAGCCGGCGCACGTCGCCAAGTACGCGTTTCAACTGGCGCAGGCGTTCAACAACTTCTATCACCAGTACCCCATCATTCACGAGGAGAACCGCGAAAAAAAGGTTTTCCTGCTGTGGATGACGGATTTCTTCCGCCGGCAGCTCGAACGCACCGCGGGCATTTTGGGGATTCCGATTCCGGAGTATATGTAGGCCCTTGCCATGACACGGAGTTGCCTGAAACAATAGGGGCTGGTCGAATCCTATGCGTTTACGGACGTTGGGCATCGTGCTGGCCGGTGGGAAGGGAACCCGGCTGTATCCGCTCACCAGGGAACGGGCCAAACCGGCCGTTCCGTTTGGCGGAAAGTACCGCATCATCGACTTCGTGTTGAGCAATTTCATCAACTCGGGGATCTACTCCATCTACGTGCTGACGCAGTTCCGCAGCCAGTCGCTGTTGCAGCACCTCAGTGAAGGCTGGCAGTTCGGCGGGCTGCTCAAGACGCAGTTCCTGATCCCGGTGCCGGCCCAGATGCGCTCTCCCGATGAAGCCTGGTACCAGGGCACGGCGGAC
>PMYB01000200.1 GCA_003170915.1 Bryobacterales bacterium
TTAAGTGGCATTGGGCGGTTCCGGCTGCCAATCATGCCGGCGAACGATGCTTCGGGCCATCTCCGGGGTCACGTTCCCATACGTCGCAACCCGCCCGTCCGCTTCGACCACTTCCACCAGCGGCTCGCGATAGCACATTCCGTTACAGCCAACCGTCTTGACGGTCGCGCCCGCCCTCACAAGCGCATCGCGCACCGCTTCGCCGCCGCTGGCGACGCCGCACGAACCCAGGCCGATCCGAATCTCGACTGCGCCGCGCTTCATGCCGTCACCTTCAGCGCCTCGCACGCCGTAGCGGGCGTCAGTTTGCCGGCCGTGTGGCCATCCACCATGAGCACCGGCGCCAGGCTGCAGCAACCCAGGCAGGCGACCTCATCCAGCGTGAACATGCGCGCGGCATCGGTATCTTCGCCGTCGGGGATGGCCAGATAGCGGCGCAGTTCTTCGGTGATCTGGCGCGCCCCGGAAACGTGGCAAGCCGTCCCGTGGCACACGCGGACGATGTGCTCACCCACCGGCGACCGCCGGAACTGCCCATAGAACGACGACGTCCCCGCGATCTCGGCGGGCGTGATTTCGGTCAGCTCGCAGACCCGCCGCAGGGCCTCGTCGGGCAAATATCGGTAGTGGTTCTGAATAGCTTGCAGCAGTGGGATGCCCGCCTCTTTGCCGCGCCCGATCTTCGCCACCATCTGCTCGACAAACGCCAGATCCAGCTCAGGCAAAGTGGGGTGGACGCCCCCGTCCGCGCGCGACCCCCTGGTCGCGCTCCGGCCACACCCAACAGGCATCGATGGCTTCTCTTGCTTGACCAGCTCCTTGGCAAACGTGAGGAAAGCGGCTGCCGCCGCGATCAGTGCCCACGCCACGGCGTTGTCCCTGGCCTTCCGCGCAAGGCGCGCGGCTGTCACTCTCTTCTGTTCGGCGGCCGGCCTGGAGGCGAATGGCTGTCGGCTGGCCAGGGCGTAGTCCATGAGCAAAATCGCGACCAACAACACAACCAGCGAGCCGGCGATCAGGCTCCCGGTTCGGGCGATGGACCTCATGATGCGACTCCGCGTTCGCGGGGGCAATACGCGTAGCATCGGGCGCAGTACAGACAGTTCCGCCGCACCGCCCGCATTCGCTCGATGGCGCCATACGGGCAGGCCCCGGCACAGAGGCCGCAATCCAGTTCTTTGTTTGGCGTAATGGTCACGCCGCGGCGTGCCAGCCGCGTGCACCAGGCAAGCAGGCCACCATAGGGGCACAGGTAGCGGCAATAGGGCCGCCCCACGAACATCCCCACCACCAGAAAGGCCCCGCCTAAGATCAGCATGTGCGGAGCGCCCGTTCGCCGGAAGAACCCCACAAACGGGTCGAACCGGCAGATCAAAAAATCGCGCGCCAACGCCGGCTTCACGGCGAACAGGATCGCCAGCCCCAGGTACACGTACTTCAACAGACCCAGCGCCCGGTCCAGCCGGCGTGGCACCTGGACCGGCTTCAGCACCACCAGTTCCTGAATTGCGCCCAGCGCGCAAACTCCCCCGCAGAAGGCGCGGCCGAAATAGAGCGCCACCACCAGCGGCAAAACGAAGGTGGCCGTCACCACCATGGGGATGGAATACTTGGGATCCGCCAGTGCCACCACCACATTCTGGAGCGAGCCTATGGGGCAGATGCAGCCCTCGCGGTAGAAGCCGAAATACGCCAGCGAACCGATGGTCAGCGCCGTCAGCCATTTGCGGCTGCGCCGCTTGAGAACCAGCCAGACCGAGATCCCCATGGCCGCGGCCAGCGCCACCACATCCAGAACCTGCAGCCAGTAGTCGCGCGGCAGCGGCTTCTGCACCGCGGGCACTTTGTAGCCGCCGCCGATGCTATCCGCTTGCGGAGCCGTGTCCACGGGGCGCTGGTAGGGAATGGCCTGGGCCAGCGCGGTCTGGGCGAGCAGCGCCAAAATCACACACGCTCGACCGATGACCTGTGGAAGGCGGCTCATGTTTATAGGGCCTGGTCGATGGGCAGTTGCATCAGAGCGTTCTGGGGACACGCCTTCAAGATGGAGCAGTAATTGCAGTTCACGCACTTGTCATAGCGGACCCGCAGAGTGATCGACCCCAAGCCCAGCGGCTCCTTGCATTTCATGACGCACTTTCCGCAGCCGTCGCACTTCTCTTCGTCGATGATGTACTCGTAGAAGTTGTTGGCCGGGTCTTCGGGATCCACCTTGCCAATCGCCTTGCGCGCGATCGCGTCGCGCGGACACAGCTTCTCGCTGGGCTGCCCCAGTTCGTTCACCGCGCTGGTGATGTTGAAATACGCCGGGCAGATATTGCAGCGGCCGCACTTGGAATACTCATTCACCGCGCGGACCGCCGACAGCGCCACCACGCACTCCGTGGTGCACAGATTGCACGCCTCCACGCCGGCCTCGAACAGCCGGCTGTTGATGCACCGCGACGCGTTCACCTGCCACACGATCTGCCCGTTGGCCTTCTTGACCAGAAAGGCCGCTCCGCCGGCCAGCACGGCCAGAACGGTCCGTCTTGTGAGGTCTTGGCTCATACCTTCACCGGTTCGAAAACAAAGATCGCCGCCTTCACGGTATCGACCACGTAGACGCGGCCCCGCGCATCCACCGCAATGTCCATGTTCTTGCAGTTCGCGTCGAAGAGGTCCGTGGCGATCACCGCCAGCAGTTTCCCGCTGAAATCGTAGGCCTTCACTCGCGGCCCGGCTTTTTCCGTCGTGTAGATGCCGTCGCGGATCGCCACGTTGGTCGGATTGCAGCAGCCCGTGAAGCCCGCCGGATCGATCCCGTCGAACCGCCCGATATGCCCCAGCAGCTCACCGCCTGCCGTATACCGCTCGACGCGATGCTTTCCCGGGTTGGCCGCGTAGATGGTGTCTTGGGCGTCCACGCCGAAATCCACCACGCCGTTGGGGATTAGCAGGCCGTTGACCGCACTATCCTTCCCGATGTTGTTGAGGAACTTGCCGCCGCGGTCGAAGCGCCGGATGGCGCGGTCCGCCGCATCCCCGGCCAGCACGCTGTCCTTGGTGAAGCCGATGGCCGTCACGCGGCCCAGCAGCTTTTCGTCCCGCCAGGTGTGGAGCAACTTGCCCGCGCCGTTGAAGATCTCGATCTGCCCGATCTCGCCGGCGTACACCGAGCCGTCGCTGGCCACGGCCACGGCGTGCGCCGGCCTGGAGGTCGGCCATCGCTCGTTCCGATCGAAAACCCTGATTTCGGAATCGCCGGCGGCATACAGTTGCCCGTTGCCGTCCACCGCGATGCCGCGCAACGCGCCCTTGCCGTCTATCACCTGAACGTGCCGGTATTGCATGGCCTTACCCTCGAACGTCGAGGCATATCATCTTGGTCAAGTCTCGCAGCACGAGCTTACCGTCCGACAATGCCATCGGCCCCCAGACTTCCTCTCCCGCCAGAACCAGAGCGCTTTCGAGTTCGTTGTACGCCGTCGTGCTCGCCTCGATCAAATGCAGCTTGCCGGTGTCGCCATCGAGAATGAAAAACATGCCGTCGGCCAGCAGGAAGCTGCCCAAGCCGAACGAGGCTTTTCCCTCGCTGGTCCAGACTTCCTTGCCATCGAAGCTCAGGCAAGTGAACAGCCCGCGCTTCTTCTTCCCCACGGCGAACATGTGGCCCTTGTACACGATGGGCGTGTGTACCTCGGAGTTCCACTCGTTGTTCTTCATGTCGAACACGCTCTCCGCTTTGAACCCGTCTCCCGTTCGCCGTACCCGCACCATGGCGCACCCGGCGTCGTAGCTGGCGGTCATGAAGACCAATTCCTCATTGACGGCGATCGGCGACGGCGCCACGGCCACGTTGAACTTGCGCGGAAACGCCCACAGCAGCTTGCCGTCCTTGGCGGCCACGCCCAGCGGTCCGGCGAGCGTTCCGTAGAGATACTGCTTGACTCCCCCCAGCACGGCCGGCATCACGGAAGCGTGCGACATGAAGAGTTGCCCGGGGTTCGGCGTGCGCCAGATCTCCTTGCCNNGTGGCGATAATCACCCGGTCTTCTTCCTGTAGTGGGTTCTGGCCGTTGTACCACGATGGGATGGTGGTCTTGTATTCCGCCACCAGGCTTTTGCGCCAGATCTGTTTGCCGGTCTTGGCATCCAGGCAATGCAGCACGGCTTTCGGATCGAGCGAAATCACGAACCTGCCGTCCACCGCCGGAACCGTGCGCGTAATGGCGTGGTTGGGACGGATCTCGCGCGCTTCCCGGAACTGCCAGATCTGTTTGCCGTCGGCCAGAGAGCGGCAATTCACGATCCACTCGGACTTCTTCACGTCGTAATCGTGGTGGTAGACACGGGCCCCGACAATCGCTGCGCCGGCATACCCCTGTTCCACCGGGACCGACCACAGACGTTTCGGTCCGCCGGCTGGCCATTTGCGCAACAGCCCTGTCTCCCTGGAGATGTTATTCCGGTCCGCCCCGCGGAACTGCGGCCAGTCCGTCCCGGGCGCCGCCCGCAGGAGAGTGGAAACCCCCAATGAGCCGAGACCGCCGATGATCCAACCACGCCGCGTGTACACCAACTCACATTTTACAGGCTTCCAGGGCTTCTATTTCGGGGACAGGCGACGCTTCTGTCCCAATCCGTAATCGTTCACACCCTGCGGATGAACCAGACAATTAACACAATCACGATAATGGTTCCGACCAGTCCTAAGCCGAGCATTTCATTTCTCCTTGGAAAACCAACTCCACTGAGAGCATGAGTAGGGCCGAACGTCTCTGGACGGCATATTCCAACGCGCCTAAGAGCCAAACGCCCAAACGGGCGAGCACCGTGCTCCCGTGCCGTTGCGCCGCGTGCAGAATCCGCCACGTCGAGTGCAATCTTTGCTCCGCCAGCCCAGTCGTCAAACCCGCATTCCACCATAACCTTCGCCAAATCCTCAGATCCCGCCTGCGTCACCGTTTTCCCCTGAACGGTACCGCACGTGCTCTACGGTTCCGTTGAACGGTAGCCCCTGAAACGAGATCATAAGGTGAAAGAGAGGGTATCTATGAATACACATCGGTTGTTGGCTGCGACTGCCGCCGCGATTCTGGCCTTGACCGGCAGCGCGGCTCTTGCACAAGACCGGGGAAACCAGCAAGCTCATACCCAGTTTGACGCGCACGACCAACAGGTGACCCATGACTGGTACAACCAGAACCAGGCCCATCCGCCGGCGGGGCTCAGGAACCAAGACCGGCTGTCTGCCGACCAGGAATCGCGCCTCCATGAGGGCGCGGTGCTGGACAAGGATCTGCGAGCCAAGGTGCACCCGGCGCCTCCCGATCTGTCGCGCCGCTTGCCTGCTCCTCCCACCAACCACCGCTACGTTGCCATCGGCGGCCATGTCGCCCTGATTGATAACACTTTCCAGGTCAAGTCCGTAATCCACCTCCACGACAACCACTGAGAACCGACTATGCCTTGCTTCATCCTGCTGGTTCTCCTGCTGTTTCCGCGCGTCGCGCTCGTGTTGATGTGGATCTATTCAACCTACCTGCAGACCGCATTCCACGGTGGTTTGGTGCTGCCGGTACTCGGTTTCATTTTCCTGCCGCTCACCACGATCGTCTATGCGTGGGAAATTAACAGCAACATGCCCACGGCGGGAATCAATCTTCTGTGGCTGCTGGTCGCGGTGGTCATCGATCTAGGCGGGTTGGGTGGCGGCGCGCATCGCCAATCGCGGCGCTGACATGAGCGGCGGCCGTCATTTCCCCATTCGGTCTTTTGTCGCGTCGGTGGTGCTGGTCGCAGTCGCCGCCGCCAGTGTCTATCTATCGTATGAACTGGTCGTCAAGCCGCGGCTGGCTCTGCAAAACCAGATCCGCGAGCAGCAAGGGACCATTCTCAAGCTCCAGCAAGAGAACCAGCGCCTTGAAACCTACCTGAAGATTCTGAAGCGCATCGACCGCCGCGCGCGGGTCGAGGTTCTGCGACAGGCGAAGGACCAGCAGGGCAGCCTGCAAACCACGATTCGGTTCACCGAGGTGGACGACGCCGGCAAGCCGGTCAATGCCTCTCGAGAGTTCACTCTGCCGGGGCAGGAAGTCTATTTCGACACCCTGGTGATCAAGTTCGACGACCACTTCGTCGAGCAGGGCGACCCCATCAAGGGCGGAGCGCTCATGGTGTTTCGCCGGATCTTCTCCAGCCCCATGCGCGCCGAAGATGGCTTCGTGATCGACAAGGAGGGCCAGGAGCCCGAGGTCTATGCGGAGCGGCAAGCGGCCAGCGAATTCGAAAAGGATCTCTGGAAACGCTTCTGGGACCTTGCCAACGACGAGAAACTGGCCAAGGAGCGCGGCGTGCGGGCCATCCACGGCGACGCGCCGTACATGCTGATGGAACCCGACCGGGTCTACGAAATCTGCCTGCGGTCAACCGGAGAAGTCATCATCACCCCCGGAACCCGCATGCCGCCGCCAGCGGAATGACCTGTTCGACCAGTCCGCAACGCTTTCGCCGGACAGGCTAGAATAGAAGGCGAGGACACACCCCGGTGCTACGCCAGTTCGATGTCGTCATTGAGCGCGACGAGGAAGGTTTCTACGTTGCCTCCGTTCCACAGATCCCCGCATGCCACACGCAAGCGCGGTCTCTCGACGAGATCACCGAACGCATTCGCGAAGCCATCGAGTTGTGTCTGGATGTCGAGGGCGCGCCGGAACACACTCTGGAGTTCGTTGGGATCCAGCGCGTTACCATCGCCGCATGAGCCGGATTCCTTGCGTCACCGGCGCTGACCTCGTCGCCGCGCTTGGGAAACGCGGCTTCTCTGTTCTTCGAATCAGAGGCAGCCACCACTTCCTTCGTCACGAAGATGGCCGAAGCACGGTTGTGCCCGCGCACTCGGGCGAGACGGTCGGCCCCGGCTTGCTGCACAAGATTCTTCGGGATTGTCAACTGAGCATCGACGACCTCAAGCAAGTGCTGTAAGGGCCGAAGGCGGTCTATACATCCGCGTATAATTAA
>PMYB01000151.1 GCA_003170915.1 Bryobacterales bacterium
CCAAGTGCGAAAGTTGGGCTAGCAATATCACCTCTTGAGGCAAGCATGAGAGCGCAAACGGTTGACGTGAAATCCTCAACTGGTCGGGTCCTTTGTTGCACCGTTTTCCGGCCCGGTGGAAAGAAACTGCTGGCGAAAGGCCATGTAATCAGCGATGAAGACATCCGGGTCCTGGCATCCGAAGGCATGGAAAGCATTTGGGTTACGGAGCTGGAGGAGGGCGAGATCGGCGAGGACGATGCGGTCTGTGCCGTGGCCAGCGAGATGGGATGCGGGAGTTTCGAAATCCGCCTGGCGGCGGGCGGCCGGGCCAATCTCCTGGCTACCGAGAACTGCTGTGTGCTGGTGGACGACGAGCTCCTGAAGCAGATCAATTGCACTGCCAGCGTGGTCATTGCAACCTCACTGAATTTCAGCTATGCCATTACTGGCCAACGGATTGCCACGGTAAAGAGCGCTCCGTTCGCGGTCTCCAAGGACCAGTTGGACGCGGTCACTGGGATTTTGAAAGAGCGCGGGCCGATCCTGCAGGCGCGGCCCGTCCGGACGCCGAGTGTAGGGGTTCTTTACACGGACCCCATCAGCGGCGAGCGGGCGCGGCAACTCTACGAGAACATCATGCGCCAGCGACTGGACCGCTTCGGTGTGAACGCAAACTTCGTTCTGGCCTGCACGGAAGATGAGAATTCAGTCGCGCGCTGTCTGCAACACCTGCTTCGATCCAAGCCGTGCGTGATTCTGGTGGCATCCACCACGGCACCGGCCGGTCCGGAAGACGTCGTCGGCCAAGCCATGTTGAAGGTTGGCTGCCAAGTGGAGCGGTTCCTGGCGCCGGTGGAGCCCGGGAATCTGCTGCTGCTGTCGTACAAGGATGAGGCGCCGATCATTTCAGCGCCCGGCTGTTTCCGGTCGGCCAAGCCGAATGTGGTCGACCTGGTGCTGCCGCCGCTGCTGGCCCGCTATCACGTCACAGGCTGGGAGGTGGCCTGCCTGGGACACGGCGGTCTGCTGGCGTGACAAGCCCCTCCACCCCTGCGATCCGTATCCTCCGAGCGGATCGCGGGAGTTCATAAACCGGGCGTCCTTCTCCGGGACGCCCGGTCTTTTTCTCTACCAACAGATGCCGCGCGCCTTCAGTTCCCGTTCCAACTGCGCCAGGGACTCAAACTGCACGGCTTCGATGCCCATCAAGAGTCTACCTAACTTGCCGCTGGACGCGTTTCGGGCTGAGGGGGGAACCCGACCGCCTCTCATCACCGACAGTGGTCACAGAAGGCTTTCAGCTTCTCATCCGTAAGACCTCCGCGCTGATTGCTGATTGCTGTTGCGGAATGCCGAACCTACGGAAGCGCCTGGCAGCGCTGGAAAATTGGAGGCTGATACAGGCCGGAGATAACGAAGATGATCACCAGGAATCTCGCTCGGCGGCTGGAACGGATTGAAACTCGCCTCATGCCGGCAGGCGAGCCGTTGATCATCCAGGTGCAATTCGTCTCCACGGACGGGAGCCGTGTTGAAGGGCCCCGGTTCACCATTTCGGGCGCCGGAGGGCGGCCAACCGGAAGTGCCGGGCTTGCCGGCGGCGGGCGGCCCTGCTTGGCTGGTCGGCAGTATCGTGGAGGACCGCAGCCATGAAGACGATCGTCAGGAGACTCCAAACGCTGGAGCAGAGATTCCCACCTCCGGCGCCAGCCCCCTCGGGCCCATCGGTCGCCGAGCAGATTGCGGAGGGGCTCGCACGGATCGGGATCGTTTGGGGTGAAACGGAAAGCTTAGCAGAAACGCTGGCACGTGCCCTCGGGATCAATGGTCCCCAGGGGCTCGGCTACCCCGTTGCGCCCTGATCGCCTGCGCGGATCTCGTCAAAGAACGGGGTGCGCTGCTGCTGCACACACTCAGCNNTCCCGCCCGCTGGGCTGACCGGTCTGCGCCTTAATCCACTCGTTGAAACCCCACTCCGCCTCGTTTTCGTGCCACGGCTTGACCAGTTCAGTCAGCGCCAACAGCTTCCGCCTCGCCAGCCCCATCTGCCCTGCCGCTACGCATGCCGCCACATAGAAGCCGCAGACAAACGGCCAGACGCCCCCGTTGTGATACTCGCCGGGCCGGTTAAATCGCTCGTATCGCGGCCGCCAATCGACATGATGGGGCAGGATATACGGAAACAAACAGGGCGGCAAATCCACGGCCAGTTCTCCGCGGTCCCGCATGGCCTCGCACTCGGCCTCAATCCATGCCACCAGGTTTCGCGCCCGATGAGGCGAAGCAATCCCAGTCAGGACCGCCAAGCTATTGCCCAGCAGGTCAAAACGATCACTGTTAAAGATTTTGTAGGAGTAGAGGGCGTAATAGGGCTTGGATGGCACTACAAGACCCTCGTGCTCATGGGGGTTCTTCGCCTCACCACGGACCTCCAGACGGTTCATCAACTCGCGTAGTTGACCGGCGGGCTCGTGCTCGCCAAAAAGCAGAAGATATGCGTAAACCAGCGTATTCACGTACAGCCCATAACCCATCACCCACTGCTCGTCACGCCAGTCGCTGGTCGGCAATTGCGAGACCATCACCATGTCGTCGGGGCTCTGGTACTCCATCCACTTCAGGGCGTTCTGCGCTGCCTCGTTGAGGAACTCCGGCTGGTTGGCCGATTTCCTGTACAGTGCCAGGCCAAAGAGGAACAGCGGCGTCGTATCGCTAGCGCCACGGTCGGCAGGATCGTGCGCGAGTGATGGGATGTGGCCGCGCGGCGTCTGATTGGTTGCCAGCGCCACCAGTGTGCGCCGCAGCGCGTCCGCAAGCTCCTCGTTGCCGGTGGCCAGAAAGCCCAGGGCTGAAATCATGAGGTCCCGCGTGTAAGGTTCCGGGTATCCCCACCCGGCGGTCCGGGGCAGTCCTTGAAACGGCCCCCGCGCGTTATGCAGCAGGACGCGGAGGGCCGCCTCTTTGGCCCGATCAATGGAGACAAGCGACTTCTCGTCCATAAACATGGCCACCTCGATGGCGTGCGGGGCTCGGTCGGCGAGGACTGGCGCCTTGCCGCCTTACTCTCTAATGAATTCCCAATCGGTCGGACACGGTCTTCAGGAAACGCCTGGCTACCTGGCGATAATCGAACAACTCGACCACGTGTTTTCGGCCCGCTTCGCCCATCCTCCGCCGCAGACCGCTGTCTTGCATGAGTGTCAGGAGGTACCTGGCGATGTCGGGCACGCTGGCTCGGTACTCCGCTGTCCGCGGGTTTGGAAACACGATGCGATGGCTATCGTCGATCCCGTGGCCTTCCCCGAACACCGCCTCTCCGATCTTCCTCTCCTCCGCCACTTTCGCCAGGAATGCCGTTTCACCGTGGACCATCGTGTCGAGAAATGCCATCGCGCGGATCGCGATCACCGGCTTTGCGCAAGCGTTGGCCTCCACATGAATCATTCCGAAACCCTCCAGCCGCGAAGGTGCCGCATAGATATCGCAGGCGGCCAACAAGTAGGGCATGAAGTTGTGCGAGACCACGTTGGTGGAGTACGTGACCTTCTGGTCGATGCCCAGATGCGCCGCCAGTTGGAGGTCGATCAGGTTCTGTTGGACCGTGCGGGGCTGAGGCCAGACTTTGCAGACATATCTCCAGTCGGGCGCCTCGGCATCAATCAGCGCCAGCGCCTGCATGACCTCCTGGGCGCCCTTGGACGCCGCGTCGCCGCCGACGGTCAGGATCATGATCTGGTCGTCGGATACTCCCAAAGCCTCGCGGATCGCTTGGACCTTCAGGTCATCGCGGCTGCGCGGCGCGAAGCGGTCCGTATCGCAACCCACCGGCAGCACCTCGATATTGTCTCCCCTGATGCCGTCCCTGATGTATGTCTCCTTCACCCAGTTGGAGGTGACCAGGATCAGCGGCAGAGCGTTCAGCACCTCGTGGTGTGCCGCGACGAAACCATCGGCTACGAGCCATGGCACGGTCTTCATCCCAAACTGCTGCGGGTGCAGGACCAGGTGCGGAACATGGCCCCAGAACCCGATGCCGACCACCACGTCCGGCTGGAACCAGCGGTAGTACCATTCCTTTTCCTGGGGCGATTCGAAATGTACCGGGTAGACCTCCACGCCGATTTCGCGCAGGCCCCTGCACAATAGCTGACCCTGCNNAGGCCGGCGGCCGATGGTGGGTATTCGGTCAACACAAGCACTTTCACGATTGTTGCCCCCGGGACGCCGCGCGCTTTACCGCTGCTTGTGCCGAGTCAAAGCACCAGAACCCTTCTTCTCGCGGAGTGGTCTGTGCTTCCCAACTGTCGGGCCCAAACCCGTAAAGATCCGTAATCAGCCGGCGCTTTTCGAGCCAGACGTTGTCCGCCAACACGTCCCGCCGATCGGCATCTTCGCGAACCCGAGGCAAGTACGCCCGGCCCCCGTCCTCATAGGCAAACAGCCACAATCGCTTGGTATCGATACTGCCCGATCGCCAAAGCTCAACGACGGTCTGGCAGCACTCCGCATGCCGGCGGTGCCGTGTGTACTCGCCCTTCGGGCCGTGGGTCAATATCAGGTTGTAACTGGCTCCAGCCAGTAGCCGGGCGATGGTCTCCCGAACCTGCTCGACCGGCAGCGGTGCCTGGTCCGGTCCATCATCGAGATCCGCCATCTCACCCTCCGCCCCCAATCGCTGCAAGACTCGTCGGAACCTCGGCGCGCGGTCCGGATCCCCTGCTCTGCATAAGGTCACGATGCGCCAAAAAAACTCCGGATGAGTCAGCACATAGCCGCCGCACCAGAGCGTCTCGTCGTCCGGATGGACGACCACAACAGCGGCCCGGGGGCGAGGGTCTGACCTTACCTCATCGAGCGGGATGGGTGTCATTGCTTTCTTCGGGAGTAGTCAGAGCATCGGCTCCTGATACTTTTCTGCGGGCGCTCTCGAGCGGACGCAGGCAACGGGCGGAACCCGTGATCGGGGCGCATGAAACTGCCGGCCGCAGCCACCACGCCCACCAGAACGCCGATAGCCGACCAGGCATTGTCTCGCTGTCTCGTAAAAGTAATCTCTCCCTCTCATTATTTTATGCTCTCCTTGCAGAGGAGTGGGGCGACAGACTGGCCTCCGCCTTTTCGAGCGATTAGGGACCGCAGTCCAGCGAAAACAAGCCACGTGGCCGCATAACGCCCGAACCGTGGATGTGCTCGGCCGTTCACGAAGGAGACTACCGATAACACCAGATAACGCCCAGCCTCCCGGATCGCCATGCGGCTCGCCGGGCCGTTCCTCAGCTCAGATTTCCTTGCCCACCGCGAAGGCGTGGCCCAGCGCGCTCCCGACCCCGTAGTACTCCCGGTTGCCGGGCGAGAAGATGAGCGGCAGCACCTTCAGGATGTCTGGCAGGCCGGCGGCGTCCAGCGCCTCCTCGTCGGCTTTCACGTCGAGGATCTGGCCGACGAACTGGGTGTGCAGGCCTAGCTCGTGGATCTGGACGACGCGGCATTCCAGCACCAGCGGGAACTCCTGCACGTACGGCGCATCCACCAGGTCGCTGCGGACAGCCGTCAAACCCGTGGCGGCGAACTTGTCGGTGTCGCGGCCGCTCACGAGCCCGAAGTAATCGGCCGCCTTGACCTGGGCCTGTGACGGCACGCTGACGGTAAAGGCCCGCCGCTCCATCAGGTTGCCGTGGGTGTAGGTGGCCGCGCGCAACGACACGGCCAGGCAGGGCGGCTGGGAGCAGCAGATGCCTCCCCAAGCCGCCGTCATCCCATTGGGCTTGCCCTGCTTGTCGTACGATCCGACGATCCAGGCCGGCGTGGGGTAGATCAGAGTCTTTGCACCGAGTGAACGTTTCATGTGGATACTCCTATCCTAGGCCATTCCACCGTGTGGGCTCATGCAGGACGGGCACTCAACCCGCAACCCCGCCCTGCAATGCTCGGCGCTGTTCGAACAATTCGTAGAGCAGGATGCCCGCAGCGACCGCAGCATTGAGGGAGTCGCCTCGGCTAACCATCGGGATGCGGATTGTGAAATCGCACGATTCCGCAAGGTGTTCGGACAGGCCGTGTTTTTCACTCCCGATAAGGAGCGCAGTGGGCCATCGGCAGCAGAATGATCGATAGTCTAGCAACCCCGTCGGCGACGAGCCCACAAGAGCGACCTGGAAAGCTCTCGCCCAATCGGTGAATTCCCTGATCGAACAGCGCACCAACTTCCGTGAGAACAACGATCCCATGCTCGCCCGGATCGCCGTGGGATCGTACGGATCGGCGTTGGTACCGATCACAATGAGTCCAGTGACGCCGGTCGCCTCGGCGGTTCGGATGATCGTGCCCAGGTTCCCCGGCGAGTCGATGGATTCCACCGCGAGCCAGAGGGAACGGGTGCTCGGCCGGACGTCCTCTATGGAAGCCCACTGCTGCCGTACAACGGCGCCCAACCCCTGCGGCTCCGCTGCGAACGTGAGATCACGGTAGAGCTGTGGCGTGAGATGCTCGCTGGGAATGCCGGACTGTCGGAGTTTTCGTGCCAGCTTCTGCCCGAACGGATTTGACAGAACTGCCGGAGAAAGGAACAGCGACTGAATCGGAGCGCGTTCTTCGGCGGCCCGAGCGACGTGTCGAATGCCTTCGATCAGGTAAAGGCCCGTGCGAGAACGGCCTTGTGGAGTCTGGAGGGACCGCAAGTGTTGAAACCTTGGGTCGTTTGCTTGACGGATTAACGATTGAGGTGGTTTGTCTTCATGCATGGCCTCCATGCGGCGATTGGGGCCGCGGCCAGAGAGTCTCCTTCCAAGATGCGCTATTTCGGGAACAGCT
>PMYB01000206.1 GCA_003170915.1 Bryobacterales bacterium
GACGGCCATGAGTACCGCGGGGTGCGCAAGAGCGAGGACGTCTTCTCGCTCCAGATGGTCGATACCGCCGGCCAGCTCCGCTTGTTCGACAAGGCCAGCCTGGCCGAACTGCGCGTCGAAAACAAGTCGCTCATGCCCGACGACTATGCCCGCCGGCTCACCGCGCCCGAGATCCAGAACCTGGTTGCTTATCTGAAGACGCTCACCGGCCGCGACCTCTCCCAGCCGCTCGAAGTCGCCATTCCCGGCGGCCTCACCTCCGAACGGATCGCCAACGCTCAGGCCGAGCCTCAGAATTGGCTCTCCTACTGGGGCGACCTGCAGGGCCGGCATTACTCTTCCCTAAGCCAGATCGACACCTCCAACGTGCGCCAACTCCAGGCCCGCTGGGCCGTGCCGATGCCCGGAAACGGCATCATGGAAGCCGTTCCCCTGGTCGTGGACGGCGTGATGTACACCACCGGCCCGCCCGGACAGGTCTTCGCCCTGGATGCCCGCACCGGCCGCCAGATCTGGCGCTACCAGCGCACCCAGAAGGTAGTCAATCCTTACGAAAGCAATCGCGTCAACCGCGGGGTGGCCGTGCTCGGAAACCGCCTCTTCTTCGGTACTCTCGACGCCGCCCTGGTAGCCTTGGACCTGCGCACCGGCGCGCCCCTTTGGGAAGTCCAGATTGCCGATACCATGCAGGGCTACAGCATTACCTCCGCCCCCCTCGCGGTCAAGGACAAAATCGTGACCGGAGTGGCCGGCGGCGAGTACGGAATCCGCGGCTTCGTCGAGGCCTACGACCCCGCTTCCGGCAAGCGCCTCTGGCGCTTCTACACCATCCCCGGCCCCGGCGAATTCGGCCACGACACGTGGAGCGGCGACAGTTGGAAAGAGGGTAGCGGCGCTACCTGGCTCACCGGCACCTTCGACCCCGAGATGAACACGTTATTCTGGCCCGTGGGCAATCCCGGCCCCGACATCAATGGCGACGTCCGCAAAGGCGACAACCTGTTCACCTGCGCCGTCCTGGCTCTCGATCCCGATACCGGCCGGCGCAAGTGGCATTACCAGTTCACCCCCAACGACACCCACGACTGGGACTCCACCGAAGACCTGGTGCTGGTGGACCGCATGTACAACGGCCAGAATCGCAAGCTCATGCTCCACGCCGACCGCAACGGCGTCTTCTACGTCCTCGACCGCACTGATGGAAAGCTGCTCTCCGCGACTCCGTTCGTGCGCACCAGTTGGGTTGACCATTGGGACCAGAACGGCCACCCCGTCACCAAACCCGGCTGGCAATCCACCCCCGAAGGCAGCATCGTCTTCCCCGACTTGGGCGGCGGAACGAACTTCCAGGCCCCGTCCTACAGCCCCCAAACCGGCTGGATGTATTTCGCCTACCATGATGGCGGCGGCCGGTACGCCTCCGGGCCGGCCCCTTACGAACCCGGCCGTCAGTTTTGGGGCCGCGGTACCGGCAGTGGCCCGCCCGCTGCCACTCCGGAGGATTCTCAGGGAGTCGCCGCCCTCGATCCCGAAACCGGCAAAATCCAGTGGCGCTTCGAGCTCACCCAGAACTCGCTGTCGGCGGGCGTCCTCTCGACCGCCGGCGGTGTCCTCTTCGTGGCTTCGCACGAGGGCAATTTCATCGCACTCGACGCCCGGACCGGCAAACCCCTGTGGCATTTCCAGGCGGGCAACGAGATCCCGTCTTCTCCCATGAGTTACTCCGTCGACGGCAAACAATACGTGGCTGTGTCCTCCGCCGGGGTGCTCTTCAGCTTCGCGCTCCCGGAGTAAGACGGGCGGCGCGAGTCGTCGACACGCCGACCATGCAGAACGACTATCTAATCGGTGCTTGCCGCTCTTTTTTCGAGGCGGTGAACGCCCTGATCGCACGATTTTCAGCGTGGGGCAATCACCCCCCCAAAACGACGACTCCTTCGGCCTGGGCGGCGCGGCGCAGTTCGGCGTCAAGAGACGCCAGCGGCAGTCCGCGCCGCAGCGCGAGTTCCAGGTACGCCGCATCGTACAAGGTAAGGCGATGGCGCTCCGATAATTGGAGCGTGGCTCCCCACGCCTGCCGGTCTGTTTCGGTATCGACGCTGATCGGCAAGAGGGCGAGATCCGCCAGTGTCGAGTTTCGAAAGGCGGCGTCGTGGCGGCCGCGCCTGGCGTCCATCTCCAGAATGTTGGCCACCTCAAGCCTCCACAGCCCAGGCACCCAGGCTCCGTTCTCGCCGACCAGGTTGAAGACGTTACGAATCGGTTCGGTGATCTCGTCGCTATACACCCACGCGAGGGTGGCGGAACTGTCCAGAACCATGCTCATGGCCGCCCGGCGTCCCGATCCGCCTTTACGGCCGCCCAGTCGAATGTTTCTTTCAAATTCCCGGCCCGCGCTCGAATACGGTCGAGCGCGGCACGCGCTTGCAGCTTGTCGATTCGGGCGGCGTTGGGAACCAGGCGGGCGATGGGTTTGCCGTGACGCGTGATGACGATTTCCTCGCCGTATTCGACCCGGTCCAGGAGCATCCCGAGTTTGTTTTTCGCTTCAAAGGCTCCGATTTCCACGATTCACCTCCGAAACAGCCAGCTTAAGCTAGCTTATCACATTCCCGGAGGTGGTTCAGCTCAAATCCGATGAATCCTTTGCAGACCCGGCCAACGATCGAAGCCGCCATCGAAGCTGAGAATCGATCGGATACCATGGCGCTCCATGACTGCGATGTGGATAGCATCACGGGCTGACATCGGAACACGACTCTGGACGATCTCCCCGGCACGCAATACCTCCGATTTTCCGATGGGAATCACTTCGTCGACGATGTCCAAGGTTACTTGGAGCGCGGGTCCTGGTACCCTCGCTCGATTTCGCTCAGCACCCGCTCGATGTCAGCAGTGGGGAACGAGGACCGCGCACCCCGCCGAACCGCCTTCAACTTCGTTTCGGGGTTGATCGCCCGCCGGCTCGCGCGCGCGTCCCGAAGCGCTCGCCGGACCCACTCGCCAACTGTCAAACGCTTTACGCTTGGCCAAGCGCAGGATGTCCTACATTTCGGGATCTTTACTCACATGGTGAGTGTATCATCATCATGGACGGAGTAACTGGTTCGACGAGCCTACTTGCCGCCCGTGTAGATGACGTGCCAGATGGATTTCGATCCATCGTCGCTGACGAACAAGGAACCGTCCCGCGCCACGGCCACTCCCACCGGGCGGCCCCAAACGCGTCCGTCCGCCGTCACAAACCCAGTCAGGAAATCCTCGTATTCGCCAGTGGCTTGGCCGTTGTGAAGCGGCGCGCGAATCACTTCGTATCCAGCGCGCTTCTGGCGATTCCAGGAACCATGTTCCGCCGCAAAGACGTCCCCTTTATACTCGGCTGGGAATTGCGCGCCGTCGTAGAAAAGCATCTCCAGAGAGGCGAAATGGGGTTGCAGAAGCACATCCGGCGTCAGCACCTTGCTCTTGAGCTCGAGATGTTTGCCCGCGTGCCGTGGATCCTGACGACCACCCATGTAGAACCAGGGCCAGCCGTAGAAACCGCCTTCCTCGACATGCGTGATGTAGTCCGGCACCAGGTTGTCGCCCAGCGCGTCGCGTTCGTTGGTGGAGCACCAGAGCGCGCCGGTGATGGGGTTGATCGCCTCGCCCACGCAATTCCGGATGCCATAGGCGTACACCTTTTCGAACTTGCCTTCGGGAGTGAACTGCAGCACGTCGGCGCGGTGGTATTCCTCCGGATGCGTGTCGCTGTCATCCACGTTGGAGTGCGAGCCGACGGAGACAAACATTCTGGTTCCGTCCTGGGAGAAGACGATGTCGCGGGTCCAGTGGCCGCCGCCGCGCAGCCGGCCTCCGCCGGGCAGGGCGGCCAGCTTCTCTGCCGGGCCGCGAGCCTTCAGGTCGCCGTTCTGGTACTGGAATCTCACGACGGAGTCGGTATTGCCTATGTAGATCCACTTCGGATTGGGGCCCGCTGGAAAGAACGCAATCCCGAAGGGCTGGCTTAGCCCGGTGGCGAATTCCGCGGCCTGGCGCGCTTTGCCGTCGCCGCTCACACCCCGAAAAACGAGGATCTTGCCGGCCTCGCTGTCGGCCAGAAAGAGATCCCCGTTGGGCGCCGTTCGCACCAGGCGGGGATTCCCCAGATCGGCCGCATACAGTTCCACCTTGAATCCTGTGGGAGCTTGAGGCCACGCGTCCTTGGGCCTCGCAATCATGTTGGTTGTGCCGTTCGGGCCATTGTCCACGGAGGGAGTCGCGTATGGCTCCGGCAGGTCGGCCACTGTGAGTCTGCGCCGCGTGCCCGGCCTCTCCTGAGAGTAATCGGTGAAGGCGGCCTTCCCGGTGAGGGTAGGTGTGTGCGACTGGCTATCGGCCCAAATGAGCGCGGCCACGGAAATGGTTGTAGCGAAGAATTTCAGGAACATCTCTAGGATGTTCGATGTGCGGACGGAAGTGGAGGATTCGCCGCCTGCTTCACCGCCTGCGACGCGTGGTACGAACTGCGCACCAGCGGCCCCGATTCCACGTGCGCGAAGCCCATCTCGTATCCCACGCGGCGCAATTCCTCGAACTCCTCCGGCGCGGCGTAGCGCACGATGGGCAGGTGCTTGGGCGACGGCCGCAGGTATTGGCCCATTGTCAGGATATCGACGCCGCGCGCGCGCAGATCGCGCATGACGTCTAGCACCTCCGCGTTGGTCTCGCCCAGCCCCAGCATCAGGCCGGATTTTGTCGGCGTGGCGGGCGCCACGCGCTTGGCGTGAGCCAGGACGTCGAGGGAACGCTCGTAACGCGCGCCCAGCCGCACCTGGCGGTAGAGCCGCGGCACGGTTTCGGTGTTGTGGTCGAACACGTCCGGGGCGGCTTCCATCACAATCTCGACGGCCGCCCGCTTGCCTTGGAAATCCGGCGTCAGCACTTCGATGCCGCAGCCCGGAACGCGCTCGCGGATGGCGCGGATGGTCAGAGCGAACAGTTCCGCCCCGCCGTCCTCGCGGTCGTCGCGGTCGACGCTGGTGATCACCGCGAACTTCAGACCCATGGCTTCGACCGCGGAGGCCACGCGCTGCGGTTCATCGTAATCCACCGGCAGGGGCGCGCCCTTTTCGACCGCGCAGAATCCGCAGCGCCGCGTGCACACGTTCCCCAGAATCATGAACGTGGCGGTCCGGTGGTTCCAACATTCGCCCACGTTGGGGCAAGCCGCGCTTTCGCAAACCGTGTGCAGCCGCAGGCGACCGATGAGTTCCTTCAGATCGCGATAGTTCTCGCCGCCCGGCGCCGGCGCGCGCAGCCACTGGGGGCGCGGAGGGGCGGCTGTTCCGGGATCGAGCTTGGGAGAAATGGAAACCAGCACCTGGTTCCTATTTTAACAGGATGCTGAAGAAGGCCCTCTGGCCCTCGCGCGCGTCAGGGAGCGTGAAAAAACCGGTTGGCAGGCGGAACCGCC
>PMYB01000155.1 GCA_003170915.1 Bryobacterales bacterium
CGCAAGGACCTGCACGAAGCCATCCGCCCATGGCTGCCGGTTTACGAAGGGTTCTTCACCTACGGCGGCATGTCGTCGAAAGAAATCGAGGCCATGGCGGTGGGGATGCGCGAGATGACCGACCTGGAAGTGGCCGGCTCGTCGGCGGACGCCATCAAGTATTTCGTGGGCCTGCTGATCGAGAAGGGAGTGCCGGTGGTCACGCCGCCTGGAGGGCTGGCCTGCCACGTCGACGCCATGCGGTTCATAGATCACGTGCCGCAGTCCGACTACCCGGCCGGCGCCCTGGCCGCCGCGGCGTACATCGCTTCGGGCACCCGCGGCATGGAGCGCGGCTCGGTTTCCATGGATCGGGACGCGCAAGGCAACGACGTGCCGGCGGACATGGAACTGCTGCGCCTGGCCGTTCCGCGGCGCGTGTTCACCATGTCGCACTTCCAGTACGTGGCCGACCGCATGGAATGGCTCTACCGCCATCGGAAGCTGATCGGCGGGCTCGAGTTCTACGAGGAGCCGCCGGTGCTGCGTTTCTTTGCCGGCCTGATGAAGCCCAAGAACCATTGGGGCGCGGCGCTGGCGGAGGCGTTCGAAAAAGACTTCGGCGTTGAGTGCTGAGACCCGCGCCCTACCGTTGCACTCTTCCCGACCCCCCGCTCTTGAGCAGCGCGTTTACCTCGTCCACGGTGAGGCGGTTGAAGTCGCCGGGAACGGAGTGCTTCAGGCAGCTCGCCGCCACCGCGAACTCGAGCGCCTCCTGGTGCGTCGCCAGTTCCAGGAAACCGTAGATCAGGCCTCCGGCGAAGCTGTCGCCGCCGCCCACGCGGTCCACAATGTGGGTGATGTCGTAATGGCGGCTCACCAGGAATCCCTGGCGGTCGTTCAAACACGCCGACCAGCCGTTGTGCGAGGCGCTCTTGGATTCCCGCAGGGTGATGGCAATGGCCTTCAGGTTGGCGTACTCCTCCAGCACCTTGCCCGTCAGCTTCTGGTACTGCGCGCGGTCGAGCGAGCCCGAGTGCACGTCCACTTCGGCCTGGATGCCCAGCGTCATTTGCACGTCTTCTTCGTTGGCAATCGCGACATCCACGTATTTCACCAGTTCGCGCATCACCTCGACGGCCGGCTTTCCCCACTTCCACAGATTCTTGCGATAGTTGAGGTCGCAGGAAACCGTCAGGCCTTTCTCCCGCGCCCGGCGCACCGATTCGAGCGCCAGATCGGCGGCCGAGCCGCTGATGGCCGGCGTGATGCCGGTGATGTGAAACCAGCCCGCGTCCTGGAACACGCGGTCCCAGTCGATATCGCCCGGCTTGGCGAGCGCGATGGCGCTCTGGCCGCGGTCGTAGACCACCTTCGAAGCACGCTGGTTGGCGCCGGCCTCCAGGTAGTAGATGCCCACGCGCCCCTTGCCACGCACGATCTTGGAGGTGTCCACGCCCAGCCGGCGCAACTCGCCGATGGCGGCGTCCGCAATGGGATTCTTGTCCGGCAGCACGGTTACGTACGCCGACGGCAGGCCGAATGACGCCAGCGCGACGGCCACGTTGGCCTCGCCACCGCCGAAAGTGGCCACGAATTGGGGGGTCTGCAAGAATCGCTCGAAACCCGGCGGCGCGAGCCGCAGCATGATCTCACCGAAAGTGACTATCGTTTTTGCCATAGGAACCAGTCCGAAACATCCGTTTTAGCACAAGCCGCCGTCGCAATACTCAACATTAAGGACACGTCACGAAATGACATTGCCAGTTCAACAAACCCGCGGCCTAATCTTTGAGCCGGCGCCGTGTGCTCGGGCAGGCAGTCGGTGCGGCGGCGCTGGCCGCGACGGCTCAGGCGCAGCCGACCGGCGTTTACGAGTTCGTACAGCAGGTAACGGTTGCCAAGCCCAACCTCTGGTCGGCGGCGAATCCGTACCTGTACAAAGTCCGCAGCGCGGTGCGCCAACACGACCGGGTAGTGGACGAGTACGATACGCCGATCGGCATCCGCGAAGCGATTTTCGACGCGGACAAGGGATTCCTGTTGATGAATGAGGTGGTCGCCACCGTCGAGGTTTCGACAGCCGGAGAGCCGGCGGCCAACGAGGTCGCGTTCGAGCTTCGAGGCGAAGGGAAAATCATCGGGCTGGATAGCGGCGACACGCAAAGCCACGAGGATTACCGATCGAACCGCAGGAAGGCCTTCAACGGATTATGTCTGGCCATCGTGCAATCGACCGGCAAACCGGGTCGGATCCGAGTGACGGCTTCCTCGCCCGGCGGCATGGGGACTAGCGGCATGAGCCTGCGGGATCGCGCGCGCGCCACCATCGAGGCCGGTTACCGCGCCTTCCGCATCGATGCCTCCGCCGGCGCACCTGTGGTCGACAATGTCTTTAACACGTACGAACGCGTCCGCGTGGTGGCCCAGGCATGCAATGAGGTCCGGGAAGGCGTCGGCCAGAACGGGGACTGGAACGTCGACCTGCACCAGAAATTCGATTATCCCGACGCCCTGCGCTGCTGCAAGCTGATCGAGGAATACGAGCCTTATTTGGTGGAAGACCCCACCCGCGACGAGCAGTTCCTCGAGGACATTCCGAAATTGCGGCAGATGACCACGGTTCCCCTGGCCGCCGGCGAGGAGTGGGGGCAGCGATGGAACTTCAACCGCCTGGTGGAGAACCATGACATCGACTACAACCGCTGTACCCTGCCCAATGTCGGCGGAATCACCGAATTTCTGAAGATCATGGCCATGTGCGAAACGCACGTGGTGGGAATTGTTCCGCATTTCACCGGGCCCATCTCCACCGCCGCCCTGGTGAATTGCCTGTCCACCTTCCCCGGCCCGGTGCTGTTCGAGTTCAACTATGGCGACCGTCCCATCGATTATCTGCCCGAGTGCCTGGATTTCAAGCAGGGGAAGGTCTACCCCAACGAACGCCCCGGACTGGGGGCCACGCTCGAAATGAAGCTGCTCAAACCGATTGGCGAGGTGACCCAGCCCATCCGGGGCCGCTTGTACCAGCGGCCGGACGGCTCGCTCACCCACTGGTAGGGAACAACCTGCGCCCCTGGCGCGTATGCTCCTCTGAAGGAGACTCCATGGATACCAGATGTCTGCCGCTGCTGGCCGCGGCATTGTGCTTGAGCAGTTGCATCATCGACACCGCTACCCGGCCCGTGCGGCACGACTCCCGCGGTATCGAACTAGACGCCGCTGAAAGGGTCCGCGTGGACCTCAATATGGGCGCCGGCAACCTGATCGTCGGCGGTGGAGCACGGAAGCTGCTGAACGCCGATTTCACTTACAACGTCGCCTCGTGGCAGCCCGAGGTACGCTACAGCAGCACGGGCACGCATGGCGACCTCACCATTCGCCAGCCGGGGAATGGCCACGCCCAGATCGGCCACACCAGGTACGACTGGGATCTGGCATTGAACAACGACGTTCCCATGGACCTGAGCCTGCATTTCGGCGCGGGGCAGGCGCGGCTTGATCTGGGGAGTCTGTCGCTGCGCAGCGTGGAAGTCGATATGGGGGTCGGCAAGCTGGACATGGATCTCCGTGGGAACCCCAAGCACAACTACGACGTGCGCATTCGCGGCGGCATCGGGGAAGCCACGGTCCGATTGCCGGCCGGCGCCGGTGTTTACGCCGAAGGGTCGGGCGGCATCGGCGAAATCAAAACGCAGGGACTGCGCCGCGAAGGCGGCCACTGGGTCAATGATGCGTACGAAGACGCCAAGGTGAGGATCCACCTGGACATCCACGGCGGAATCGGCTCCATCCGCCTGATCGGGGACTGAGCCGGTTGCCTTCCACCGCGCCACCAATTAACATCATTTCTATCCGTCACATCGGAGGTTAGAGATGATCCGAAAAGCTCTGCTTGTCGCCGTTGCTCTGCTGCTGCCCGCCCTCGCGCAGGCGCAGGTGAAACTGCTTCGTTATCCGGCGTATTCCAAAGGCAAGGTGGCCTTCAGCTACCTGGGCGACATCTGGATCGCCAGCGAGAATGGCGCCGGCCTCCAGCGCCTCACCGATAACAAGGCGCGAGAGATCTGTCCACGGTTTTCGCCCGACGGGCAATGGATCGCGTTTTCCTCGAACCGCGAAGGCAATTACGACGTCTTCGCCATCCCGGTCACGGGCGGAAAGCCGCGCCAGCTTACCTTTCACACCGCCGACGACAACGTGGTGGGCTGGACGCCGGACGGCAAGAAGGTCCTGTTCTCGTCCACGCGCGGCAATGGCGCGTTCCCCACGGTCGCCACCCTCTGGGAAGTTCCGCTCGAGGGCGGCATCGAGCAGCCCGTCCCCACCGATTGGGGCGCGTATGCCAGTTACTCTCCGGACGGGTCCAGGCTCGCCTTCATGCGGCACCCCTCCGTCTGGTCGCGCAAACACTACCGCGGCGCTTACGCGGCGGACATTTGGGTCATGGACGTGGCGGCCAGGAAGTTCACCAGGCTGGGCGACGACGATTACAAGGGCAACCGCTTCTGGCCCATGTACGGGATCGACGGCGAGATCTATTTCGTGTCCAACGAGCTGCCCAATGAGAAGAGCATCAAGCCCGGCTCCCCGGAGGTCATGAAGAGCGTCAACAATATCTGGAAGATCTCCGACAAAGGCGGCAAGGCCACACAGGTGACGCACCACCTCGATGGCAACCTCTTCTTCCCCAGCATCTCGGCGGACGGCAAGACCATCGTCTACGAAGACAACTTCGGTATCTGGAAGCTGGATGCCGCCAGTGGCAAGAGCTCCGAAATCCGCATCGACATCAAGAGCGACGTGAAGGAGAACGAAACCGAGCTGGTCACCATCAACAACGAGGCCGAAGGCTTCTACCTTTCGCCTTCCAACCGGCGCGCGGCCATCGTGGTGCATGGCGAGGTTTTCACCATCGCCACCGACCGCGGCGAGCCGCAGCGCGTGACCGAAACGTCCTGGAAGGAGCAGGACCCCCGTTGGTCGCCCAATGGGAAGTGGATCGCATTCGTCTCGGACCGCACGGGACGCGAGGAACTGTGGATCTCCGACGAGCTCGGCAAGAACCAGAAGAAGCTCAGCGACGTGGATTGCGACAAGTCCGCCGTCGCCTGGGCGCCGGATTCGAAGTCCCTTATGTGGTCGGGGTCGGACCACAAGCTGCGACGCGTCGACATCGACACCGGCAAGGAAGAGGTGCTGGCCTCGAGCAACGCCGGCAACATCGGCACACCGCAGTTCTCGCCGGACGGCAAATGGATCTCCTACGCCAAGGACGATAATCATCTGCGCTCGCACGTGTGGGTGAAAGAACTTGCCACGGGCAAGGAGACCATGGTCGCTTCCGATCAATTCATGATCTCGAGGGGCGCGAAATGGACTGCCGACGGGAGGAAGCTGCTGCTGCTGGGCGGCGTCGGAGTGGCTGGGATCGCTTCCACGGCGGGGCGCGGCTCCGCGCAACTCTACAGCGTGGCGCTGACCCACATCGAGAAGGACCCCCTTGATCGCGACGTGAACACGGAAGCGCAGGCGGAAGCCGCCGATCGGGAAACGGCCGCGGCCGGGCGCGGGGGCCGTGGCGCGCCAGCCGGCGGGGTGCCCTCTGGGCCCGCCAACGTGCAGGTGAAAATCGAATGGGACGACCTCGAGCGCAGGATCACGCAGCTTTCCCGCGTGATAGGCTCCGTCTCGACCGTGGCGCCCGCGCCCGATAGCCGCACGTACCTCTTCACGGCCATGGCCGGCGCGCCGGCCGGCGGGGAAGAGGGAGCGCCGGTGGGCGGTCCCGCCATGTACACCATCTCCGAAGACGGTTCCCGCATGACGCGCCTCAACACCACGGTGCCGGACGCCGCCGGGCGCGGCGGGCGCGGGGGGCGCGGCGGCGGCTTTGGCTTTGGCGGGGGTACGGAACCCCAATGGGCCAGAGACGGCCGCAGCATTTACTTTCTGCAAGGCGGCGGCATTTACTCGCTGGCCATCCCCGCGACGCCCGCCGGAGATAGCGGAACCGCAGCAGACGCGGCGGCAGGAGGACGCGGCGGACGTGGCACGGGCGGAGGCGCGGCGGCTACCGAAACCGCCGCCACCGGTTCCGCGCCACGGCGCATCACGTTCACGGTGCGCATGGAAATCGATTTGGCCGCCGAGCGCAAGCAGGTCTTCGAAGAAGCCTGGCGCGTGATGAAGAACCGTTTCTACGACGCCAAAATGCACGGCGCCAACTGGGCCGCGGCCAAAGACACCTACGAACCGCTGCTGGGGAACATCGCCGATACCGAAGAGCTGCATAACCTCATCATGGAAATGATCGGCGATATGAACGCCTCGCACACGGGCATTTCGGGCGGCGGAGTAATTCCGGGGCGGACCCCGGAGGAGCGCATCCAGACCCGCTATCCGGGCTTCGACATGGAGCCGGACGCCTCCGGCTACTACAAGGTCGCCTACATCTACAAGAAGGGGCCAGCCGATCGCGATTACGTCAAGCTGTCGCCCGGAAACTACATTCTGGCGGTCAACGACAAGGAATTGAAGACCAGCGAAAACTATTGGAAGCTGTTCAATATCCTTCCGGGCCGGAAGTTCGAGTTCCTGGTGAACTCCAAGCCTGGAACCGATGGCGCCTGGACCGTCAGCCTGGAGCCGCTCGCTTCCCTGGCGCAGGGCAACCTCGAGTACGACCGCTGGGTGGCGGACCGCAAGGCCATGGTGGAGAAGCTTTCGGGCGGCCAGATCGGTTACCTGCATATCCGCGCCATGGATGCGCCTTCGCTCGCCAAGTTTCAGGTCGATCTGCTCGAGAACAAGGATAAGAAAGCGCTCATCATCGACCAACGGTTCAACGGCGGCGGAGGCATCGACCAGGAGCTGCTCGCGATCCTGAACCAGCGCAAAGCCTATCAATCCACGCGCGGCCGCGATTCGCTCGACGTCGAGCGTCCCGGCCAGGCGTTCTTCGGTCCCATGGTGGTGTTGCAGAACGAGCGCTCCGCCAGCGACGCCGAGATGTTTCCGGATGGCTTCCGCTCGCTGGGGCTCGGCAAGGTGATTGGCGTGCCCACCATGGGCGCGGTGATCGGGACCGGCTCCTTCACGCTGCTGGACGGCTCCGTGCTGCGCACGCCCGGCTCCGGGGTCTTCACCGCGCGCGGCGAGAACATGGAGAACTACGGCGTCCAGCCCGATGTGCTGGTGGACAACACGCCCGCCGACTTCCTCACCGGCCACGACCGCCAGGTGGAAAAAGCCATCGAAGTGTTGCGCTCGGAGATGCAGTAGGAGGCAACGCGGGGGAACCCCCAGCAGCGGATCGATCGGGTATAACTCGGGTTATACTGGGGCTATGAAGACTGCCGTCTCGGTGCCCGATGACCTTTTCCGTCTGGCGGAAGCTGCTGCCCGCCGCCTCCGGGTTTCGAGAAGTCAATTGTACGCCACGGCGATTTCGGAGTTCCTGAACCGGCAGCAAGCCGGCGCAGTCACCCAGCGCCTGAATGAAGTGTATTCGCGCCGGCCCGCGAAGTTGGATTCCGCGTTCGATCGCGCCCAACTGAGATCCGTCGAAAAGGACTCTTGGTAGAGATGGACGAGATTCAGCGGGGAGAGATCTGGTGGGCCGATCTCGCCGAACCTCGCCGCTCCGAGCCTGGATATCGGCGGCCGGTGCTGGTGGTCCAAGCGGACTCTTTCAACCGCAGCCTCATTCAGACGGCAATCGTGGCCGTGATCACCAGTAATTTGGAACTTGCCGACGTACCCGGTAATGTCCTATTGCCCGCGCGCTCTACGGGCCTCCCCCGCGACTCGGTCGTGAATGTCTCGCAACTTCTCACCCTCGACCGTAGTTTCCTGACCGAGCACGCCGGCACGCTCCCGCCGCGCCTGCAAAGCTCTGTAGATGATGGCCTGCGCCTGGTTCTCGAACTCTAGTCCGGCGAGGCTTTCATCCCGGTCTTTCAGCAAGGCTCTTGTTCGAGATCGGGACTATAAGCAAGTCGCTTTCGCAACCAGTAAACGACGACCTGTCGAGAGGGTTATCTTAGCTCCCATGCCGGTCTGCGCTGGTCCCCCTGGACCCGCTGTTGGCCGGAAATGAACCCGCTCAACTTCTGGGATCGAGGATGAACGTCGGCACCACGCCCGCGGCCGACGAGAAGCCCGCTTTGCGGGTCGAAAGCCAGCTCGAGCAACCCTGCACCTTGCCCAGGTAGGCATGCGGGTGCACGTCCACCTGCATCTCCCGGAACTCGAGTTGGCCGAAACTCATGAGCGGGAACACCGAACGCACCTGGTCCACGCGCTCCTGCGCCACGTACGGCGCACGCATGGCCTGCTTGAGGGCGCGGTCCCATTCGGCGTCTCCCATCTCCCAGCCGTAATAAGCGTGCAGGTCGCTGTAGTCGTCGTTGGGCTTGAGCGCCAGCCGCTCGCGGTTCTTGGCGATGAACTCGGGCAGGTCGATGGTGCGTGCTTCGTAGGTAGTCTTGGACGCGGCCACCAGGCGCGTCCAGGGCACGTGGTCGCGGATGGCCTTGCGCTCCGCCGCCGGAAACTTGGCCGTCAGGGTCTCGTCCGTCAGCAGGCCGAACATGGCCTTCTTGTGCGCCAGTTCCGAGCGGAAGCTGTTGACCACGCACACCGCGCGGTCGCGGTAGGCCTGCACCAGGGGATGCGTCAGGTCGAAGCGGACCAGAAACTCCTGCACGCCCAGGCGCCGGTACACCAGGTCGATTTCGAATGGGCCTTTGCGCAGCACGCGGTTGCGGTACTCGAGCTGCTCGGGCGATACGATCTCCACGGCGTAGCCATCCTCGCGGAAGAGATCGCGAAACAATTCGTACTCGCTCTGGCCGGAATGGTAAGCCGGCCGGAACTCCACGATGGCGATATTGGGCTTCTTCGTGCCGCCGAATTGTTTGTAGGATTTCAGCAGCGCTTGCAGAAGGTGCCGCCGGCTGCCGGTGCGCGTGAGCGTATGCCTCTTGCGGAATTCCTTCATCGGGGCGGCGTCGTAGAACAAGTCGGCCAGCGCGTCCGCATAACCCGCGCCGGTGGGGGAATCCGCATTGTATTGAACGAAATGCAAGTGGCCGTTGGATAGGTGCGTATCCAGCCGCGCGGCCACTTCCAACGCCTGGTAGCCGGGATCGATGGCCGCCAGCATCTTCTCCGCTGGCAGCAGTTCCAGGCGCGCCAGCAGCACCGGGTTGCTCAACACCATTTGTTCCATGCGGTCGATGGCGCAGATCAGCGCCTCTCCGCTTTTCACCAACGAGCCGTACTGGCGCCGCGAAATGAAGTTCGGCCGCAGAAAAGGACACACCAGCCGTCCACCCGCCGAGAGCCGGCCGCTCTCCATGCGCTCGTACAGCGCCTCCACCCACGCGAGATCGCGGAAGGGGCCGCTCTCCAACAGTTTGTGATACCTAGCGACTGCGTCGTCCAACAGGGACATTAGCTGAGTTGAAAATCCATTCTAAACTTGAGTATCCCACAGAAGCGCGCAAAACGATAGGATTTAGCGTAATGTTGGAAGAATAACAGGCTTATTATCAGATGCTTACAATGTTTATAACGTTATTTTGCGAAGGGCTGAAAAACCCCTGCCGGGCCTTGCTGCCGGGGTTTTGGGGCAATTCGGACGGCGCCGGTGGCAAGGGCGTGCCCTCTGGGCCCGGCGCCACGAGGGCGTTTATTTCTGGTTAGTCTCTTTGGCTAGCCGGACTCGGGCGCTTTCGAGCTTCTTGCCGACGCTGGCGATTTCTTCCGGGTCGCTGTCGGACTGCGAGCCGGCTTGGAACTCCTTCAGGGACGCCTGCCACTGCGTAATGGCGTCCTTGGTCTTGCCCAGCTTGAAGTAGACGTCGCCCAGGTGATCGTGCACCGTGGGGTCGCCCTGGCTCATGTGGTCGAGCGCTTGCAGCAACAACCCTTCGGCCTCGTTGAGTTTCCCCTGGCGGTAGTACACCCAGCCGAGGCTGTCGAGGTAGGCGCCGTTCTGCGGGTCCAGATCCAGGGCCTTCTTGACAAGTTGATACGCCTCTTCCAACCGGACATCGCGGTCCGCCAGCATGTAGCCCAGGTAGTTCATGGCGCCGGCGTTGTCCGAGTCCAATTCCAGCACCTTGCGGAATTCCGCTTCGGCGGCGTCGAATTTTTTCATGCGCTCGTACATGGCGCCCCGAATGAAGTGAACGCCCGCTTTGTCGTCGTCCGACATCGAGAGTTTCTCGGCTTGGTCCAGAAGCGGGGCCATGTCGGCCCAACGCTTGCCCTTCTCGTAGATCTGCGCGAGCTCGAGTTCGGTATCGCGGTCGTCGGGACCCTTCATCAGGCTGCGGACTTCGGCGGCGGCCTCGTCGATCTTGCCCAGGTCCGCCACCAGCGACGCGTGCGTCAACTGCACCATGCGCTCGTGGGGATACTTCTTCAGCGCCGCATCCGCTTCCCTCCGCGCGCTTTCCAAGTCTTTCGCCGCCCGATAGGTCTCGACGATCTGCACGGCCGCGCGCGGCGCGCTTTGCGCCTCGAGGGGGGCGATCTGCCGGAAAGCTTCGACGGCCTGCGGGTATTGGCCCGCGCTGCGGTAGAAAACGCCGAGCCGGTCGAGCAGGGTGGCGCGGTTGGCGGCATCGGCGGCCGAGTAGGTTTTGCGCGCGGTCTCGTCCAGCAGGCCTTTCAGAAAAGCGATCGCTTCGTTGGCCTTGCCCTCGGTCTCCAGCAGGTTGATTTCGTCAATGCGCACATCCAGGCTCTCTGGATCGAGCGATTTGGCTTTGTTCAGCGACTCGTGCGCCTTCGCAAAATCGCGCTTGACGCGGTATATCTCGCTGATGCGCAGGGGCAGCATGGGGTTCTTCGGATCGTCGGCCGCAAGCTGTTGGTAGAGACGGAGGGCTTCATCAAGCTGATTGCAAAGAAACAGATTGTCCGCCAGTTCGGCTATCAGGCGGGTATCGTCGGGCGCCAGCGCCACGGCGCGTTGGAGCGCTTCGGCGGCGCTCTTGTAATCCCGAAGTTCCCTGTACGACCGGGCTAAAAGAGCCAGCGTCCGCTCGCTGGGGCTCTTATCGGTGACGGCCTTCAATTTCTCGATAGCGCGCCGGGTGTCCCCCACGTCGGAGTACAGCAGCGCCAGGCCGGTGAGCGCGTCTTCGCTGCCGGGGTCGGCCGTGATGGCCTCGTTGTACGCCTTTTCCGCCTCCACCGAGTTGTTCGCAAAGCGATAGAGCCGCCCCAGGACGACCCAACTCTCCGCATCCTTGGCATCTTTCGCCGTGACCTTCTGGTACTGCTCGATGGCCAGCTTCAGGTAGTCCTCGTTGACCTTGCCCCCCTGGCTGTCACCGGCCATCCGGGTGTAGATGCGGCCCAACATGCGGCGCGCGTCGAGGTTGTCGGGGTTCTGCTTCAGCAGATCCTCGGCCTGGGTGACAGCGTCGCGCAGACGGTTAGTCTGGATATAGAGGTCTGTCAGCTCTTCGAAAATGATGCCGGCCGAGGGATCCAGCTTCAACGCCTCCTGGTAGTGTTGGATAGCCTTGGAAACGTAGTCGTTCCGGTTCGTATAGGCCCCTGCCAGTTCCGCGTACAGCCGGCCCATGGCAAAGTTGTAGTATGCTCCGGCTTTGTTGTTGTCCGGTGCATTGGTGGTTTCGGCTGGCGCCTGCGCGAAGCACAAGCCACCCATCGAAACAACCAGGAGAAGCGCTTTGGCTGAACGAATCATGCAATGTTTACTTTCTTTCGACCGATTTGGTAGCCCCTGCCCCCGTTGAAGATGACTCTATCATTGTATAACGAGATGGATGGCCCTGTAACTTTTGATGCGCCGGAGCGCCCGCTGGTTGCAGTGGCCGGTCCCACAGGCTCCGGAAAGAGCGGACTGGCGCTCGCTATTGCCGAGGCGTTCCACGGTGAGGTGGTCAACTGCGACTCGCTGCAGGTCTACCGGCACTTCGATATCGGAACCGCCAAGCTGCCGCTGGAAGAGCGGCGCGGCATTGCGCACCACCTCATCGACATCGTGAATCCCGACGAGCTCTTCACCGCCGGTGAATATGCGCGGCTGGCGCGCGACGCCATCGCCGGCATTTCGGCGCGCGGCCGCCTTCCCATAGTCGCCGGAGGCACCGGCTTCTACCTCCGCGCTCTTCTGGACGGCCTGTTCGAAGGCCCTGCGCGCGACCAGGCGCTGCGCGACCGGCTGGCCGCCAGGGAACTCCGGCGGCCCGGCTCGCTCCACCGCCTGCTTACCCGATTCGATGCCGCGGCCGCGCGCGGGATTCATCCCAACGACGTGCCCAAAGTGACCCGCGCCCTGGAAGTCACACTGCTGCTGCGGCGTCCGGTGAGCGAGGTGTTCCGCGAAGGCCGCAGCGCGCTGCGCGGCTACCGCACGCTCAAGATCGGCCTGCTTCCCGAGCGCGATGCGCTTTACGAGCGGCTCGATCTGCGCTGCGCCCAGATGTTCGAGGGCGGCCTCGTCGAGGAGGTGCGCCACATTTTGTCGCTGGGCTTCGCGCCCGCTTCGAAACCGTTCGAATCCCACGGATACAAGCAGGCGCTGCAATTGCTCCAGGGAGAGCTGAATCCGCGAGAGGCACTTTTCTACGCGCGGCGCAACACGCGGAATTACGCCAAACGCCAGATCACGTGGTTCCGCAGGGAGCCTGGCCTCGAGTGGTTGAAAGGATTCGGCGACGCGCCGGAGATTCAGGCCGCAGCGCTGGCGCGCGTGGCGAGGTTTTTGAGTTAGCGCCGTGGCGCAGCCTCTCAGGCTGCCGGGCCCAAAGGGCACCCCCCACTCATGGGGACGCTTGGTTCGCGGCCCACAAGAGTCTCCGCAAGAGTGCGGAGACGGCAGCCTGAGAGGCTGCGCCACGCTGCTAAACTGAAATCGCATGTGGCGGCTTCTGGTTCTTGCGGGGCTCTTCGGCGGCGCTCTCCGCGCGGAAACGGTTCTGGTTCTTCCCTTCTTCAACCATTCCAAGTCCGCCAACCTGGATTGGATCGGCGAGAGCGTCGCGGAAACCGTGCGGGATTCGCTCTCTTCCGAGGGTCTGCTGGTGCTGGACCGCGAGGACCGGCTGGAGGCCTACCGCCGCCTGTCGCTCCGTCCCGGAGCGGAGATCACGCACGCCTCCATCATCAAGATCGGGGAGTCGCTGGACGCTTCGACGGTCATCTACGGCTACTTCGAACTGCTTCCCGCCGAGGCCGGCAAGGAGCAGTCGAAAGGCTCGTTGCGCATCACCGCGCGCATTCTCGATCTGCGGCGCACGCGCCAGGGTCCGGCGATCGGCGAACTGGGCGCGCTGGAAGACTTGGCCGCGATGGAGGTTCGCCTGGGCTGGCAGGCGCTCGAGCAACTGCGCCCCAAGACCGCGCCTCCGGAAGAGGAGTTCCTCAAAGCTCGTCCGCCCGTGCGCCTCGACGCCATGGAAAGCTACGTGCGCGGCCTCCTGGCGGCCTCTCCCGAGCAGCGTCATCGTTTCTTTACGCAGGCCGCGCGCCTGGATGCGCACTACTCCCAGCCCTGCTTTCAATTGGGAAAGACCTATTGGGAGCAGAAGGAATACGGGATCGCGGTGGGATGGCTCGAGCGCGTCAGCCGCTCGGACCCGCACTATCTGGAAGCGCAGTTCTTTCTCGGCCTGTGCCGCTACTATGGCGGCGATTTCAAGGGCGCCGAGCAGGCTTTTCAAGTGGTGGCGGCGTCGGTGCCTTTGAACGAGGTTTACAACAACCTGGGCGCCGCGCAGGCCCAGCGCAACGATTCCGCCGCCGCCAGCGCCAGTTTCCGGAAAGCGCTGGAAGGCGACAGCGCCGACCCCGATTATCATTTCAACCTGGGTTGTGTGCTGTCGCAATCGGGGCAATACGCGGCGGCCGTCGAAAGCTTCCGCGCGGTGGTCGAGCGCAACCCCAACGATGCCGAAGCCACCGTCATGTTAGGCCGCGCGCTGAAACAGGAAGGCCCGCGCCCCGGCGATCCCAGAACCCAAGCCCGCGAGCGGCTGAAAACCAACTACGAAGAGGCCGCCTACCGCCAACTCCAGGCGGAACTGGCGGCGAAGTAGGAACGCGCGCCCTTACTTCTTCTTCTTGCCGCCCGCCGCAGGCACTTCCTCAATAGTGGCGGACTTGATGCTGTCTAGTTTCGGGAAATTCTGGTCGATATAGGCTTTGCCCTGGGCCGTAATGCGGCCCTGGTCCGGCTTCTCCCCATAACCGCTATAGAGGCCCTCGGCAATATTCATGCCCGAAACCACCTGTCCAAACGCCGCGAATCCCTGGGCGTCCAGCGGCGTGTTGTCGGCGAAGTTGATGAAGAACTGGGTGGTTCGCGTGTTGGGGCCGGCCGTGGCGAATACCAGCGTCCCCTTGGTGTTGCCATGCTTGACGGGATCGTCCTTAATGTTGGCGCTCTGCCAAACTCTGCCGATGGCCGGATTGGCCGGAAGGCCAAACTGCACGATGAAATTGGGGACGTACCGGAAGAAGGCCGCATCGGTAAAGAAGTTGTTGACCACCAGGTTGTAGAAGCGGTCCGCTCCCAGGGGAGCCCAGGCGCGATGCACTTCGACCACGAAGTCGCCATGCGTGGTGGCGAATTTCACCCGATACAAATCCGGAGCCTGAGCTTTCAGCGTGGACGGATTCATCAGGTTGGGGGCGGGCGCCGCGGCAGGCGCCGGAGGCGGAGCTTGGGCAAGCATCACGGACCCGGTAACGAGTAGCAGTATTAAAGCTTTCATCAGTCCAGATTATAACCGGAGTGCCGCCCCGCGCGCACCTTGGACCAGACTCTCAGGCCGGCGCCCCCGCCAACTGCCGCAGCACATACGGCAGAATTCCGCCGTTCCGGTAGTATTCCACTTCTTGCGGCGTATCTACCCGCACGTCCACCGTGAACTGTTTCTCCGCACCGTCGTCCGCCACCGCGCGCACCGTGGCCCTGCGGCCGCCGCCATTGAGCGCCGCCGCCACGCCTTCAATGTGGAATGTCTCTTTGCCCGTCAGCCCCAGGCCGGCGGCATTCTCGCCCGACCGGAACTGCAACGGGAGCACGCCCATCCCCACCAGGTTGGTGCGGTGGATGCGCTCGAAGCTCTCGGCGATCACGGCGCGCACTCCCAGCAGCGCCACCCCCTTCGCCGCCCAGTCGCGCGACGAACCGGAGCCGTATTCCTTGCCCGCCAGGATCACCAGCGGCACGCCCTCCTCCTGGTACTTCATGGAAGCGTCGTAGATGAACATCTGCTCGCCGTCCGGCAGGTGTAGCGTCCAGCCGCCTTCCGTGCCCGGAGCAAGCTGGTTGCGCAGCCGGATGTTGGCCAGCGTGCCGCGCACCATCACCTCGTGATTGCCGCGGCGCGCGCCGAACGAATTGAAGTCCTTGGGCTCCACTCCCTGGGCGATGAGGTAGCGGCCAGCCGGGCCGTCCTTGGGAATCGAGCCAGCCGGCGAAATGTGATCGGTGGTCACGGAATCGCCCAGCAACGCCAGCCCGCGCATGCCGTGGAAATCCGCCAGCGGCTTGTTCGGGTCCGCCAGTGCGTCGAAGTAGGGCGGCTTCTTGATGTAGGTCGAGCGCTCGTCCCAATGGTAGATGCCGCCGGTCGGCACGGGCATGGTCTGCCAGTTCCGGTCGCCATCGAAAGCGTGCGCGTATTCGTGCTGGAACATGCCAGGGGTAACGGCGGTGCGCACAGCGTTCCGCACCTCTTCATTCGAGGGCCAGATGTCGCGCAGATACACCGGCTGGCCGCTGGGGTCCTGGCCCAGCGGATCGGTGGTCAGGTCAATATCCACGGTCCCCGCCAGAGCGTACGCCACCACCAATGGCGGAGAGGCCAGGTAGTTGGCCTTGACCAGCGGATTGATGCGGCCTTCGAAGTTGCGATTGCCGCTCAGCACGCCCGCCACCACCAGGTTTTCCTTTTGCACCGCCTGGGCCACCGCTTCGATCAGAGGGCCGCTGTTGCCGATGCAAGTGGTGCAGCCGAATCCCACCAGGTGGAACTTGAGTTGTTCGAGATACGGCGTCAGGCCGGCCTCGCGATAGTAGTCGGCCACCACTTTCGATCCGGGCGCCAGGCTGGTCTTCACCCACGGCTTCACCGTCAGGCCGCGCTCGACGGCTTTCTTGGCGAGCAGGCCGGCGGCCAGCATCACCGAAGGGTTGGACGTGTTGGTGCAGCTCGTGATGGCGGCGATGGCCACCGCGCCGTTGCCCATCGTGCCCGCCGCGGGCGCCGGCAGGTTGGGAAACGCCGCGTGGAAATTCTTCTTCACGTCCGGCAGCTCGACGCGGTCCTGCGGACGCTTGGGCCCGGCCATCGACGGCGCGACGGCCGTCAGGTCCAGTTCCAGCGTGTCGGAGTAGACCGGGTCCGGGGTGGCGTCGGTGCGGAAGAGGCCCTGATCCTTGGTGTAGGCTTCCACCAGCGCGACCAAATCGGGATCGCGGTTGGTGAACTTGAGGTACTCGAGGGTCTCCTGATCAACCGGGAAGAAGCCCATGGTGGCGCCGTACTCGGGCGCCATGTTGGCCACCGTGGCGCGGTCGGCCAGGCTTAGGGCGCTGAGGCCGGCGCCATAGAATTCGACAAACTTGCCAACTACTCCCTTCTTGCGCAGTATCTGAACGATGGTCAGCACCAGGTCGGTGGCGGTGCAGCCTTCCTTCAGCTTTCCGTGGAGCTTGAAGCCCACCACCGGCGGCAGCAGCATGGAAACGGGCTGTCCCAACATGCAGGCCTCGGCTTCAATGCCGCCGACGCCCCAGCCGAGCACGCCCAGGCCGTTGATCATGGTGGTATGGGAATCCGTGCCCACCACCGAATCCGGGTAGGCCTGCCCCGACTCCGAGCGGAACACCACCGGCGCCAGGTACTCGAGGTTGATTTGGTGGACGATGCCGGTGTCGGGCGGCACCACGCGGAAATTGCGGAACGCGGTTTGTCCCCAGCGCAGCAGGATGTAGCGCTCGCGGTTGCGCTGGAATTCGAGGAGCGCGTTCAAATCGAAGGCGCCCGCGGAGCCGAAATGGTCCACCTGGACGGAGTGATCGATGACCAGATCGGCCGGCAGCAGCGGGTTGGCCCGATTTGGATCGGCACCCATGGCGGCCAGCGCGTCGCGCATGGCTGCCAGGTCCACCACGCAGGGGACGCCGGTGAAGTCCTGGAGCAGCACACGCGCCGGCATGAAGCTGATTTCCTTGGAATTGGCGCCCTCACCGCGGGCCACCAACGCCACGTCATCGGCCGAAACCCGGCGGCCGTCCTCGTGCCGCAGCAGGTTCTCGAGCAGGATTTTGGTCGAGAAAGGGAGGCGCGCCACATGGCCCACACCCGTTTCTTCAAGGCGAGAGAGACGAAAGCACTCGTACTCTTGGTTACCTACGCGCAGCTTTACCGCCGCGCCGAAGCTGTTTTTCGACATCAGTTTGATTATAGTTGCGGAAGCCGCACAGCGGCGCAGGCTAAGGACTCGCCTCGGCCGTTACCGCCGGCAGATTAGCCTGCTTCAGCCGCGTATTCAGGTCCGCCAGGTCGCGGCTCTTCAGCGCATTCCACCGCTCGATCAGCTTCGCCAGTGCCGCCCGGCGATCCGCTGCCGCCGCCACTGCTTGCGTGGCCGGCGCCACATCGGCGCTCTCCAGCAGACGCATCAACTGAGTGAGTGAGCCGGTCACAGAAGACAGCGTATCCGGCCCGGCGGCAACGGCCCCTCGGCCACCTCCCCGGCCGCCGCCAGCGGCACCGCCGAGCGCGACTACTTTCTGGTCTAACACCGCAATGGCGTCCGCGGTTGCGCCCGGCCCGGCCTTCTCGCGCAGTGGCCCGAGTTGCGCGCGCATGGTCCGAATCTGCTCGAGCGCCTTCGAGGTTTTCACGATGTCGTCATACAGTTCCTTCGACAAGGTGAACTGCTGTTGGAGGCCGGGCAGCGGCGTGCGGACCCGCGGGTCCATCTTCACCGTCAAAGGCTCGGTGTAACTCTTCCCGCCTGCCGTGAGCTTGACGGTATAGCGGCCCGGCATCGCCCAGATCGACGTGATGGAGGGAGGCGTGTCGTGGACGATGGCCTGCATCCCATACCCCCCCGTCCGCCCCCGAGCGGCGTGTAATGCAGGTCCCACAAGAAATGATGCATCCCGGGAAGGCTCGAAAGCGGATGCGGCGGGCGCACCCAATACGCCGGAATGGCCAGATTGGGGTCGGCCGGCTCCGCGGGGTCCGTACTCGCGTAGCGCCGCACCAGCGCGCCGGCGCTGTCGAGAATTTCGATCGTCACCGCGCCCGATGCCGCCGCGCCCAGATAATAGTCGATGATGGCGCCGTCGGGCGGGTTCTGCCCGGCCGGCTCATCCGGCGGCAGCGGCGTGTCGGTGTTCATGTTCCACCGCACGCGGATGGCGCTCTCCGGCTTGTACAGGAACGCGGCCGCGCCGGCCACTTCGGCATTGATCTGCCGCAGCGGCGTGATGTCGTCGAGAATCCAGAACCCGCGCCCGTGCGTGCCCGCCGCCAGGTCGTCATCCTTAATCGCCAGGTCCCGTATCGAGCTTGCCGGCATGTTCAGCCGCAGCGATTGCCAATGGTCGCCGTCGTCGAAGGAAACGTAGATCTCGCGCTCGGTGCCGGCGAAGAGCAGCCCTTTGCTCTTGGGATCTTCGCGCACCACGTCGACGGCCGCCCCCTCGGGAATGCCGCTGACAATCTCGGTCCAGGTCTTGCCGCCGTCGTGCGTGCGCCAGATATGCGGACGCATGTCGTCCAAGCGAAGCGTGTTGATGGCCGCGTAGGCGGTCAGAGCATCGAAGTGGCCGGCGTCTATGATGGAAATTTTGGCCCACGGGAGCGCTTGGGGCGGCGTCACGTCCTTCCAATGAAGCCCGCCATCGGCCGTCACCTGGATCAGGCCGTCGTCCGTGCCCGCCCAGATGCGGTTGATATCGAGCGGCGACGGCGCCACCGTGTAGATCACGCCGCGCTGCGACACCTCGACGGATTCGCGGTACTTGCCTACGCTGGCCGGCACTTCCCAGGTCTTGCGCGTAAGATCGGGGCTGATCCGCTGCCAGTTGTTGCCGCCGTCGCGCGTCTTCCACAAGGTATTCGCGCCGAAGTAGAGGACGTGCGGGTCGGCCTGCGAAAAGACCACCGGCGCCGTGCGCAGCGTGCGAAAATCGGCGGCGCGGATGGGCTTTGGCGACACACTCGCCACCTGGCCCGTGCGGCGGTCGTAGCGCGTCAGCTTTCCGCCGAAAACCATGTCGGGGTCGAGCGGGTCGGGCACGGCGTAGCCGTACTCCTCCGTGCCCACCGGGTGCCACTCGCGAAAGGTGACGGCGCCGTCATTGCCGCGGCTCGAAACGCAGGCCGAGCCGCTCTCCTGCTGCCCGCTGCACAGGCGGTAGGGAAAGGCGTTGTCGGGGTTGACGTGGTACATCTGCGCCGTCGGCTGGTTGTACCACGAGCTCCATGTCTCGCCCCCGTTGACCGTCACAATGGCGCCCTGGTCGCTGACAATCAGCATGATGGCGGGGTTGTTGGGATTGATCCAGATGCGCTGGTAGTCGTCGCCGCCGGGCGCGCCGCGGATACCGGTCCACGTCTTGCCGCCGTCGATCGACTTCCACGTCACCACGCTGGCGCTATAGACGATATCGGGGTTCTTCGGGTCCACGGCCGGCACCGGGAGGTCGCCGCCGCCGATGCGCGCCGCCGGGCGCGAGTCGGTGGTGGTGCGCGTCCAGCTTTCGCCCGCATCGTCCGAGCGGTAAATGCCGGTGCCGCCGCCGGAGGCGATGGACGCGTAGATGCGCTTGGGATCGCTCGGCGCGATCGCCAGGTTGGCCTGCGTCACCCCGTCCGCCAGCCCTTGCGTCAACTGGCGCCAGGTGGCGCCGCCATCCGTCGATTTGAAAATGCCGCCGTTGTTGCCGCCCCAAGAGGAGTTCTCCCACGGCCCTTGCCGCGCCTCCCACAAAGCCGCGTACACGGTGTCCGGATTGGCCGGATCGATGGCCACATCGGAGCCGCCGGTGTTCTCGTCCTTGTAGAGAACCTTCTGAAACGTCCGGCCGCCGTCGGTCGAGCGATATATTCCGCGCTCCTCATTGGGGCCGTAGGGATGCCCGAAAACCGCCACGAAAAGCCGGTCGGGGTTGCGCGGATCAATGGCGATTTGGGGAATCTGCTGGCCGTCGCCGAGACCGAGATGCACCCACGTCTTGCCGGCGTCGGTGGATTTGTAGATGCCGTCGCCCGTCGAGAGGTCGGGCCGCTGCAATCCCTCGCCGCTCCCCACGTATACGATATTGGGGTCCGACGGCGCCACCGCTATCGCGCCGATCGATCCCGTCGGCTGCTCGTCGAAGATGGGAGACCACGTGCGGCCGTAATCGTCGCTCTTCCACACCCCGCCGTTGCACACTCCGATGTAGAAGACGTTCGGCTGGCTGGGGACCCCTACCGCCGATTTCGTGCGCCCTCCCCGATACGGCCCGATCGAGCGCCACCGCATCTCGCCGAAGAACTTGCCGTCGTACGACGCGCCGAAAGCCATGGATGCGGCCAGCAGCATTGCCGCCGCAACAGGACGGAACCCTTTCACGTGTGACCCTCCTCGCTTACAACATCAACTGCCCGCCATTCACCTCAATGGTCTCCCCCACCACGAAGCTGGCGGCCTCGGAGGCCAGAAACGCGATCGCCGTGGCGCACTCCACCGGCACTCCCACGCGGCCGAGCGGAATCATGGCCGCAAAATTCCGCATCATCTCCGGCGTGGAAAACACTTCATGAAACGGCGTGTCGATCACCCCCGGGGAGACCGCATTCACGCGTATGCCGTGCGGCCCCAGCTCCCTGGCCATCGATTTGGTGAACGCGATCAGACCGGCTTTGGCTGCCGCGTAGGCGCCCGCACCGGGCCCGCCGCCGTTGCGCCCGGCGATCGAAACCACGTTGATGATGGAGCCCGTCCGGCGCTCCGTCATGGAAGGCGCCACGGCTTGCGAGCACAGCATCGCGCTCTTCAGGTTGAGATTCAGGATGCGATCCCATTTCTCGGCGGTGACCTCGTGGAGCTTCATGCGCTCCACCAGCGACCCCGCGTTGTTCACCAGAATATCGATAGGCCCCAGCTCGTCGACGGTGCTCTTCACCAGCCGGCGAATCTCACTTTCCTGGCACACATCGGCCCGAATGGCGATGGCCTTCCCGCCCGCGCTTACGATGGCCTCCCGCCCCTGTTCAGCGCCTTTCCGGTTGTGGAAGTAGCCGATAGCCACCTTGGCTCCCAGATCGGCGAATACCGCCGCCGTGGCCGCGCCGATGCCCGACGATGCCCCCGTAACCAACGCAACTTTACCGCTCAAATCCAGATAGTTTTGCATGTCAGCCTCCATACTATCTGAATTGGTGGTTTTGGGGGAGTCACTCCCAGCGCAGCGCCTGCATCGGGTCGATGCCCGTCGCTCGCCGCGCCGGGAAATAACCCGCCAGCGCGGCCACGGATGCGATGCCTATGGCCGCCACGGTCATGGTCAAGGGATCGGCCGGTTCAATGCCGAACAACTGCGTCTCCACCAGCCGCGTGAGCGCCCAGGCCGAGGGCAGCCCGATGGCCAGGCCCACCACCGCCAGCAGCAGCACTTCGCGCATCACCAGCCACACCACCGAACCGCCGCTCGCGCCCAGCGCCATGCGGATTCCAATTTCCCGCGTGCGCCGCGCCACCATGTAAGCCATCACGCCGTACAGCCCCACGGCCGCGAGCAGCGTGGCGAGGCACCCGAAGATGGCCGAGAGCGTGGCCAGCAGCCGCTCCGACATGAGCGACTTGTCGAGTTGCTGTTCCAGCGTGCGCATGCGGTACACGGGCACATTCGAATCCACCTCCCGAACCGTCCGGCGCAGCAGCGCGAACATATTCTCCGGGCCGGCCTCGGTGCGCAGATAGGCGGTCATCCCTACTACGAACGGCACCTGCCGGTACGGGAGATACAACTCGTATGGGACCTGGTCCCGCATGCTCTCGTATTTGGTGTCCTTGACCACGCCAACGATTTCGATGTCCGTCTTCGTTCCGGGATTGCCGCCCATTCCGACGTGCCGTCCAATGGCGTTGGCGCCGCCGAAATAACGCCTGGCGAATTTCTCGTTGACGACGGCCACCAGCGGTGCTCCCTTGTCGTCCTGGATTCTGAAATCCCGGCCGAGCAGCACCGGGATTCCCATGGTCTCGAAGAAGCGCGGCGAAATGAATTGCATGTGAGGATCCACGTCTTCGCCTTGTTTCGTGGTGTAGCCTTCCACCGTCACCGAGCTGTCCCACTCATTGCCGTCCAGTATCTGCACCACTGCCAAAGCGGCCGACTTGACCCCTGGAAGCGCGTTCATGCGCTCGGTCAATTGCCGGTAGAATTGCAGACTGCGCTCCGGCTTGTACCCGTTCAAGGTCGGATCCATCGCAAACGTCAGCAAGTTCCCGGTGTGAAAGCCCGGGTTGAGCTCTCTCAGGTTCCTCAAGCTCTGGATGAAGAGGCCCGCGCCGATCAGCAACAGCAACGAAAGCGACACCTGCGCCACCACCAGGGATTTTCGCAGACCCACGGCGGTGCCTCCCACCACGGAGCCGGCCTGATCTTTCAGGGTCCCCGCCAGCTCCGGCCGTGTTGCCTGGAGCGCCGGCGCAAGTCCGAAGACCAAGCCCGTCAACACGGCGACCGCGAACGTGAACGCCAGCACGCGCCCATCGGGCACGCTGGAAACGGTGAGCGGGGTTACGCCGAGCGGTAAGAAACCGATGAGCGTCCGGTCCATCCACACGGCCAGTCCCAATCCCGCCAGGCCGCCCGCCGCCGAGAGCAGAACGCTCTCCTCGAGCAACTGGCAGATCAGGCGCCGCCGGCTCGCGCCCAGCGCCAGCCGCACCGCAATCTCTTTCTGCCGCGCCGTGGCCCGGGCAATCAGCAGGTTCGCCACATTCGAACAGGCAATCAGCAGCACCAGCCCCACAATGGCCATCAGGGCCCACAGCGGATTGGTGAACTGCCGCCTCAGGTCGGACCGGCCCTTGGAAGCCGGCAGCACGTCCATCCACATTCCCAGAAACTGCTGCCGGGTGTACTCGGTGGCTTTCGCGAACTCCTTATCTTGCACCTCCATCTGCAAGATCTGGTGGAACAGCGGCTGTAATCCGGCCTTGGCGACCTGGAGTGTCATGCCGGGCTTGAGCCTTCCGAAGACTTGCGCGAAACGGCCGCGCCGCTCGTTGAGGCTGTAAAACGACCCCGGCGTCATTTCCTTTTTCATCGTCATGGGGATGCGGATCTGCGGCGAGGACCCCACCTCGACACCGTCAAAGCCAGCCTGGCTCACCCCTACAATCGTCAGTGGATACCCGTCCACCAGGATCCGCTTGCCCGCCACGTTCGGGTCTCCGCCAAACCTCGTCTTCCAGAAGCCGTAGTTCAGCACGGCCAGCGGATGTCCGCTCTGGTTGAGGTCGTCCGAGGCGTTGAACACGCGCCCCACCGCCGCTCCCACGCCCAGCACCGGAAAGTAATTTCCCGACACCAGCTCCCCGGACACCAGCTCGGTTCTTCCCTCGAAGCTCAGGCTGAGGGTCGTTCCGAACTTGCAGAACATTCCGCTGAAAACCTGGTTCTTGTCGCGGAAATCCTGGTACATCGGGTAAGAAATCGCGTTGGAACCCGTGTTGCTACCGTAGTGTTGGCCCCGGCTGGTCAGCAGCACCAGTTCTTCGGGGTGCTTCACCGGCAGCAGTTCCAGAATGAGTTGGTGAATCAGCGTGAAGATGGCCGTGTTGGCGCCGATACCCAGCGCCAGCGAGAGCACGGCCACCATGGTAAACAAAGGCGATTTTCGCAGCGTCCGCAGCGCATAGCGCAGATCCTGTAGCAGCATGGCCATCGGTGATTATACCGTTGGACGCCGAAAAGGTTACACGGTTAGTGTTTTGAAACTCCGGCTGGAAGGTGGTTCAGGGTATACGCGTCTGCTACGATAGTCCATGACAATCAATCGGAACCTGCTCGCCGCGGGGCTTTTCCTCGCTCTCGCCGCTGCGCCGGCGGCTGCCCAGTCGAAGGATGTCGAGGGAAGCAAGGATTCCCCACTGGCTTCGCGGTACCCTGGCTCGATCATTGATAACTACAAGACCAAGCAGTTTGATGAGTTCAATTTTCCCATAGGCCCGGTTACCTCACAGGGTATGCCCAAGAGCCTGCACCTGGAGGGCAAGATTACCCGGATCTCATACACCTACCCTCAGGACCGCTCGCCGCTCGAGGTCTACCGTAACTATGAAAGCGCCCTGAAAAGCGCCGGGTTTGAGACGGTGTTTGCCTGCAGCGGCGATGCCTGCGGACTGGCCCGATTTCACATGACCGCCGACTGGTCCGACACCTGGTATGGCGCCGGCCACTGGCAATTTTCCGGCAAGCTGGCGCGCCCGGAAGGAGATATCTATGTGAGCCTCCATGTTGCGCCCGGCACAACCAACCTGGACATCATCGAAACCAAGCTCATGGAAGGCGGGCTGGTGACCGTCAATGCGGCCGCGCTGAAGGGCGATATCGGCAAGACCGGGCACGTGGCCGTCTACGGCATCCACTTCGACACTGCCAAGGCGGATGTCAAGCCGGAGTCCGTACCGGCCTTGCAGGAGATTGGCAAGTTACTCCAGCAGGACCCCAAGCTCAACTTGTACATCGTCGGCCACACCGACGGCGTCGGCGAATTCCAGATGAACATGGACCTATCGCGCCAGCGGGCGGACGCCGTCCTCAAAGCGCTGACTACCACCTATGGCGTGGCGCCGGACCGGCTCCGGTCCTACGGCGACGGCCCCTTGGCCCCCGTCGCTTCGAACCGGGACGAGGAAGGCAGAGCCAAGAATCGCCGCGTGGAACTTGTGGAGCGGTGAAGCGATGGCGCTCGCCCGAGGCCAACGCCGCCGGGAAGGCCGAGGCCCCCATGTGCTAGTATCAAGCCAGAATGGCGCTCGCCGATTTGACCAAGCAGCTCGCCAAGCAGGCCCTGTTGTCGGCTACCTCGCCCGCCAAGGAACCGGCCGCGCCCGCGCAGAAGGAGAGCGTTTGCGCCGTCATCCTCGCGCAGATCAACGCCATGCAGAAGGCGCTGACGGCAGACGAGGAGTTGGTGGTGCTGTTCCAGAGCGGCGCGGAGAAGATCCGCGTCATGGAGATCTTTGTACCGTCGTGGCAGGTGGCCGTGCTCAAGGGCCTGGATGCGGACCGCAACCCGGTGCGCGTCGTCTCGCCCGCGGAACGGCTGCAATTGATCTGCAAGGTGGTCAAAGCGCCGCCCGGAGTAAAGCCGGCGCGCGTGGGTCTGATCGCGCCCAAACCGTGAGATTCCCATCGGGCGCGCCCGGCGTTATCCTGTGAGGGTCACTATGCGCCACAAATCTTTCACCCTCTGCGCCACCGCGTTGTGCTTCGCTATCGCGCTCGGCGCCCAACAGAAAAAAGGCGACCTGGGCTTCACCGATACGCCCATCCTGCCCGGCCAAAAATGGCACGTGCACGATCCCGACCGGCCCCATCCTCACGTGGTGACGCCTGGGAAGGAGCCGGGCGCGGCTCCGTCGGACGCAGTCGTGCTGTTCGACGGCAAAGACCTCTCCAAGTGGGCGCAACACAGCAAGGGCGCCGATAGCGCCAAGATCGTGGATGCGCAATGGAAAGTCGAGAACGGCTACTTCGAGGTGGTCCCCGGCACGGGCGACCTCTTCACGCGCGAGAGGTTCGGCGACTGCCAGCTTCACGTCGAGTGGGCCGAGCTGGCCGGTGTCAGTGGTACCAGCCAGGCGCGCGGCAATAGCGGCGTGCTGCTCATGAGCCGTTACGAGATTCAAGTGCTGGACCCTTACAACAATCCCACTTACGCCGACGGCCAGGCGTCGGCGATTTACGGGCAGTTTCCGCCGCTGGTGAATCCGGGACGCAAGCCCGGTGAGTGGCAGACCTACGACATCGTCTTCGAATCGCCGCGGTTTGAAGGCGAGAGGCTCCTCAAACCGGCAGTCTTCACGGTGTTCTTCAACGGCGTGCTGGTTCACAACCACAAGGAACCTATTGGCGCGATGGTCTACCGGCAGGTGGCGAAGTACACCCCGCACGATCCCGAGGAGCCGCTCATGCTGCAGGAACACCACGATCATGTGCGCTACCGCAACATCTGGATTCGCCGCCTGGCCGGCTACGATCTCCCGGAAAAATAGAAGATGCTCCGACCGCTCCTTGTTTTGACGGTCGTCTGGGGCGCAGCCCAAACCACGCGCGCGGCGGCCCCGCCCCTGATGCCGCTCCCGGTCAAGGTGGAAACCGCCCCGGGTAAACTCGCCGTCGATGGCAGCTTCAGCGTGGCCGCCACGGGGTACACCGATCTCCGCTTGGAATCGGCCCTCAACCGCTTCGCCGCGCGAGTCTCTCGGCAGACCGGCATCCCCATGCTCGCCGCCAGGCCGCCGGATGCCAGCCGGGCCACGCTGCGCGTCGAGTGCGCCGGGGTGCCCTCTGGGCCCGGAGCCGAAGGCCCGTCGCTGGGCGAAGACGAGTCGTATCGACTGGACGTTGCCCCCGATGGCGCGCGCCTCAAGGCCGCCACGGTTGCCGGCGCGCTCCACGGACTGGAGACCTTCGCGCAATTGGTCGTGGCCGCCGCGGAAGGCTTCCACGTACCCGCCATTCACATCGAAGACAGCCCCCGCTTCCCCTGGCGCGGCCTGATGCTGGACGTTTCGCGCCACTGGATGCCGGTCGAGGTGGTCGAGCGCAATCTGGACGCCATGGCCGCCGTGAAGCTCAACGTGTTTCACTGGCACCTCTCCGACGATCAGGGCTTTCGCGCCGAGAGCCGGCGCTTCCCGCGCCTTCAGCAGCTCGGGTCGGACGGCAGTTTCTACACGCAGGCGGACCTCCGCCACGTGGTGGCCTACGCCCGCGACCGCGGCATCCGCGTGGTCCCCGAATTCGACATACCGGGCCACACCAACAGTTGGCTGGTCGGGTATCCGGAACTGGCCAGCGCGCCCGGCCCTTACAGCATCGGCCGCACATGGGGCGTCTACGATGGCGCCATGGACCCGACCCGCGAGGAAACCTACGAGTTTCTCGACGCCTTCCTTGGAGAGATGACGCAACTCTTCCCCGACCCGTATTTTCACATCGGCGGCGATGAAGTGAACGGCAGACAATGGGGCCAGTCCTCTTCCATTCAAGCCTTCGCGAAAGAGCACAACCTCGATGGCACGCGCGGCCTCCAGGTGTACTTCAACCAGCGCATTCAAAAGCTGCTGCGGAAGTACGGAAAGATCATGGTGGGGTGGGACGAGGTGTTGCACCCCGATCTGCCGGCGGACACCGTGGTGCAATCCTGGCGCGGGCAGGCATCGTTGGCCGAGGCGGCCTCCAAAGGCTACCGCGGAATTCTTTCGGCCGGCTATTACCTGGACCACCTGAGTCCGGCTAGCTACCATTACGGCATCGACCCGCTGGCGGACGCCGCGCAGAAGCTCACTCCGGAAGAGGCATCCCGCATTCTGGGCGGCGAGGCCTGCATGTGGGCCGAATACGCCAACGCGGAGACCGTGGACTCGCGCATCTGGCCGCGCGCCGCGGCCATCGCCGAAAGGCTGTGGTCGCCCAAGGAAGTCGCCGATGTGGACTCGATGTACGAGCGCATGGAAGCGGTGAGCCGTGTGCTCGAGTGGACCGGCGTCGAGCACCGTGCGAACTACGGCCCCATGCTGGATCGCCTGGCCGCCGGTCGCCTGGCCGAACCGCTGCGGGTTTTGGCGGACGCCTGCGAAGCCCAGGGACTCGGCCCCCGCAGCCGCGCCATGAAATACTCGAGCCTGGTTCCCTTGAACCGTTTCGTGGACGCCGCGCGCCCGGAAAGCGAAAGCGTGCGCGCCCTCGAGCAGGCGGCGAGCAAGGTTGACATCGCGCAATTGCGCGAGCAGTTCACCCGCTGGGCCGGCAACGATGCGCGCTTCCAGCCGCTGGCGAAAGACAATGCATTGCTGGCCGAGCTCAAGCCGCTATCGCAAGATCTTTCGGCCCTGGGATCGGCGGGCCTGCGGATTCTGACTTACCTCGAGAGCCGCCGGCCCGCCCCCAAGGCTTGGCTATCCCAGCAGGCAAAGGAGCTTGCCCGTATGCTGAAACCGAGGAACGAAGTTGTGCTGGCCGCGGTCCGCCCGGTGAAGCTGCTGTTGGACGATCTGGCCCGCCGGCGCAACAGGTAGGCCAGCCAGGTTTATCTCAAACGCCCGGCTACCGCAGCAGCCGCATCCGCCACGGCGACGTCGGTGGATTGCTTCGTCTTCCGCTCCGCCAGTTCCACCAGCCCGTTCCCCAGTTTCTTGCCCACCACGATGCGGAACGGCACGCCGATCAGGTCGGCGTCCTTGAATTTGACGCCGGGACGCTCATCGCGGTCGTCGAGCAGCGCGTCCAGGCCCAGCGCGAGACAGCCCCGATAGATGTTTCGCGCGGCTTCCATCTGCGCCGCGTCGGAATTGTTGGCGGGCGTGATCACCACCTGGAAGGGCGCAATCGACACCGGCAAAATCATGCCGTCCTTATCGTGATACAACTCGATGGCGGCGCTCAGGATGCGCTCGATGCCGATGCCGTAGGACCCCATGATGGGCGTCACTTCCTTGCCGTCTGCGTTCAGCACGCGCAGGCCCATCGAGTCCGAGTACTTGTACCCCAGCTTGAAAATGTGGCCGACTTCGACCATCTTGCGGATCTCGAGCGCGGCGCCGCACTTCGCGCACTGGTCGCCCGCGGCCACCTGGCGCAGGTCGTGAATCTCCGCCTGAAAATCTTCGCCCAGCGTCACGTGGCGCAGATGGTAATCGTTTTTGTTGGCGCCGGCGATCATGTTGCGCCGCCCCACCAGCGCCTGGTCCGCCAAAATCGGCATGTCGATCGCGCCCACGGGCCCCAGCGATCCCGCTCCCGCGCCGAACCACCGCTGGATCTCTTCGGGCTGGGCGGGCCGGAATTCGGGGTCGTTGACGATCCCCCCGAGTTTCGTCTCGCTCAGTTGATGGTCGCCGCGCAACATCACCAGCACCGGCTTGCCATCGGCCACCAGCACCAGGCTCTTCATCTGCGAGGTTTCCGGCAGGCCCGTGAACTCCGCCACTTCCGCGATGGTCTTCCGCCCCGGCGTGTGAAACTCCTCGGGCGCCAGGTCGCCTTCAGGATCGGCGATGGCGGGCTTCGAAGGTACGGCCGCCGCCTTCTCCAAATTGGCCGCGTATCCACAGCCCGGGCACACGGCGACGAAATCTTCACCCGCTTCCGAGGCCACCATGTACTCGTGCGACTGGCTGCCGCCCATGGCGCCCGAGTGCGCCTCCACCACCGAATACACCAGCCCGCAGCGCTCGAAGATGCGGCAATAGGCCTGGTAATGCTTGTCGTACGCCGCGTCCAGCCCGGCCTGGTCCATGTCGAAGGTGTAGGAATCCTTCATGATGAACTGGCGCACGCGCATCAATCCCGACTTGGGACGCGCCTCGTCGCGAAACTTGGTTTGAATCTGGTACCAGATTTGCGGAAGCTGTTTGTAACTGCGCAGCTCGCGGCGGGCGATCGCGGTCACGACCTCTTCGTGCGTCATGCCCAGGCACAAATCGCGCTGGAAGCGGTCCTTCAACCGGAACATGTTGTCGCCCATGATGTCCCAGCGGCCGGACTCCTGCCACAGTTCGGCCGGGTTCAGCGCCGGCAGGATACATCTCCTGGGCGCCGATGCCGTCCATCTCTTCGCGCACGATCCGCTGGATCTTCAGCAGCGAGCGCTGCGCCAGGAACAGGTAACTGTAGATTCCCGCCGAAAGCTGGCGGATGTATCCGGCGCGCAGCAGCAGTTTGTGGCTGGCGACCTCGGCTTCCGCCGGGTCTTCACGAAGGGTAGGGATAAACAACTTGCTCCAGAGCATAAGGTTGCGAATAAGGAAAACTCAATTCTAGCATGGTAAAATTAGAGTCTTTCCCATTATGAAAATTGCCATTGCCGCGGACCACGCCGGGTTCGCTCTAAAAGAAAAACTACGGCGGAGACTCGCCCAGGAGGGCCACGAAGTGGTCGACTTCGGCGCCAATTCCGCGGAATCCTGCGACTACCCGGATTTCGCCCAGCCCGCCGCGCGCGATGTGGCCCAGGGCCGCTCCGACCGCGGCATCCTGGTCTGCTCCACCGGCATCGGCATGGCCATGGCCGCCAACAAGATTGCCGGCGTGCGCGCCGCGCCCGCGCAATCCGAAGACGAAGTGCATATGACGCGCGAGCACAACGACGCCAACGTGCTCACGCTGGGCGCCAAGTACCTGGACGAGGAGCGCGCCCTCGATCTGATTCACGTCTTCCTGAACACGGAATTCGCCGGCGGCCGCCACGCGCGCCGGGTGGCGAAAATCGCGCAATTGGAGCGGGTTTCCGAGCCGCGAACGTAAGAGAGCGGTTGGTCCGGGCGGTAAGAAAGGTCAACTATGACGGTGACGGAACGAATGTCGCGGCCCCTGGCCGAAGTCGATCCCGAAGTGTATGCGGCCATCCAGCACGAGGTGGAGCGCCAGCACTCCCAGCTCGAGCTGATCGCCAGCGAGAACTTCGTCTCCGACGCCGTGGCGGAAGCCACCGCCAGCGTCTTCACCAACAAGTACGCCGAGGGCTATCCCGGGAAGCGCTACTACGGCGGCTGCGA
>PMYB01000228.1 GCA_003170915.1 Bryobacterales bacterium
AGTGCCGCTGGCAGGTGGAACTGTTCTTCAAGTGGATCAAACAACACTTGCGGATCAAGGCCTTCTACGGCACCAGCGAGAACGCGGTGAAGACCCAAATCTGGATCGCCGTCTCGGTTTACGTGCTCGTGGCCATCGTCCGCAAGCGCTTGGGGCTGGAGGCGAGCCTCTACCAGATTCTACAGATTTTGAGCGTGACGCTTTTCGAGACAACGCCCATTTTACGGGCACTTCAAGCGCCGGACTTCGAAAACGAGTTAGACGATTCCAGCAACCAGTTGATTCTGTTCGACTTTTAGCCGGACACTAGTGATTCGTTAATATCGGTAGCTTGTCCCTTGGGAAGGGAGGCTTTATGACAAGCGGGAGGAACAAAAGGGCCAACGCGGTATGCGCATGTCGCCTTCGCCTCCACCGTTACACGCTAGAATCTTGACATGGTGCTCACGGAGACGTGCGATCACATGCCTTGGCCGCTGCTCGAAGGTCCGGCCAACAGACACATACCGAACGGGCTGCAATTGGCCTTCCTGGCAGCATTCTGCGCGGCTGCCTCACTGCCGGCGACGGCCGCTCCGCCGCAGAGCCCCCGGCCTGCCATCGCGGCGCCCAACGCGAGCGCTATTGAGGCGAGCAAATCGGGCGGAAGCGATATTCCCCCGACTTTCACCGTCCCCACCTCCGGCTACGATTACGTGAAACACGAGGTGATGATCCCCATGCGCGACGGCGTGAAGTTGCACACCGTGATCGTCGTGCCGAAGGGAGCGAAAAGCGCGCCGATGCTTCTGACCCGCACGCCTTATGACGCCTCCCGGCGCGCGGCGCGCAACGAGAGCCCGCACATGCTCGCCGAGATGCCGCTGGCGGACGAAGTGTTCGTCGCGGACGGCTACATATGCGTGTTCCAGGACGTGCGCGGCAAGTACAAATCGGAAGGCGAGTATGTGATGACGCGCCCCGTGCGCGGTCCGCTGAACTCCACCACCACCGACCATACGACGGACGCCTACGACACCATCGACTGGCTGGTGAAGAACACGCCGGAATCGAATGGCCGGGTGGGCATGATCGGCTCGTCGTACGAGGGCTTCACGGTCGTCATGGCGCTCCTGGAGCCGCACCCGGCGCTGAAGGTGGCCGCGCCGGAGAGCCCGATGGTGGATGGCTGGATGGGCGATGACTGGTTCCACTACGGCGCTTTCCGCCAGACCAACCTCGACTACACCTCCTCCCAGACCTCCAAGAAGGAAGGGGGCCAGGCCGTAATCCGCGACGCGTACGACGACTACGAGTCTTTCCGGCGGGCCGGCTCGGCCGGCGACTACGCGCGGACGCACGGTCTGGACCAATTGCCGTGGGCCCTGCGGATGATGGAGCACCCCGCCTACGACGCATTCTGGCAGGGCCAGGCGCTCGACAAACTGGTGGCCCAACGGCCGTCACAGGTGCCCACCATGTGGGTTCAGGGCCTGTGGGACCAGGAGGACATGTGGGGCGCGATTCACTGCTACCTGGCTCTGAAGGCTAAGGGACAGGCGGATCACAACTACCTGGTGATGGGGCCGTGGCGGCACAGCCAGGTGAACTACGACGGCTATAATCTCGGGCCGCTGAAATGGGATGGCGATACCGCCCTGCAATTCCGCTGCGATGTGCTGAAGCCGTTCTTCGATCAATACCTGAAGACCGGTGCGCCCAAGGTCGAGACCCCGCCCGTCTTCATCTACAACACCGGGGACAATCGCTGGGATCGTCTCAAGAGCTGGCCGTCGGCGTGCGAGGCGGGGTGCGCCGCTCGCATGAAGCCCCTCTATTTGCAGGCCGCTTTCGGCCTGGGATTCGAACAGCCGTCCGGCGCGGGGGTCGCCTCCGATGTCTATGTCTCCGACCCCGCCAAGCCCGTGCCTTACATCCCGCGGCCGGTGCGCTTCTCCGACTCCGCCCGCTGGCAGCAGTGGCTGGTGGCCGACCAGCGCACGGTGGCCGACCGGACAGACGTGCTGACCTACCAGACGCTCGTGCTGGCCGCTCCGGTTCGGATCGGCGGCGCGCCGGTCGCCGACTTGTTCGCCTCCACCACGGGCACGGACTCCGACTGGATGGTGAAGCTGATCGACGTGTTTCCGGACGAGGTCCCGACCCAACCGGAGATGGGCGGCTATCAACTGGCGGTGTCGATGGACATCTTCCGGGGCCGCTACCGCGAGAGTTTCGAACACCCCTCGGCGATCCCGGCCGGCCAGCCGCAGCGCTACCGTTTCGTGCTTCCGACCGCCAACCACGTCTTCCTGCCGGGTCACCGGATCATGGTCCAGATCCAGTCGAGCTGCTTCCCGCTCTATGATCGGAACCCGCAGACGTACGTCGAGAACATCTTTTTCGCCAAGCCGGCGGACTATGCGAAGGCGACGCAATCCGTCTTTCGCTCAGCCGCGCAGCCCAGTGCCGTGTGGCTGCCCGTGACGCCATAGGAGCGCACGGCTTCCCGTCAGCCGATCATCCCCAGTCGGAAGGGTGTTCATCCAGGAACGATTAGTCCCCCAAACAGTCGGCAGGCATTCAAATGAGCTGCCCCGACGCCGCGCTGCGACTCTACTGGCAGACCCTCGCGACCGTTTGTGGTCTCCAAATGATCGTATCCAAAACGTAGAATGGTCCTTGCCTCGGCACGAACCGCGCAAGGTCCGAGCGGGCGTTAAGGGTCAATATCGGTAGCCGATCGCAGACGAGGCCGGCTCCAAACCGTTCAGATCTCAACCCGCTCGTGATCCATTAGCCTTCTCGCGCACTGCGAAACTCAACCTCGATCGCAAGAACGCATCTTTGTACGCTCCTTCCTCGGTGCTACAGTGTCGGAGAGGAGGTGTCATGCGCAAGCTTTGGCTCACAGCAGTGGTTCTCCTTCCGCCGATGGCTCTCGCCCAGTTGTCTTCTCAGGCAACCTGGGCAACCCGCGCGGCCAACGAGTACCAGATTCTTTCCAACATTACCTACTCGGTAAACAACAGCTACGAATCCAAGCTGGACATCTACAAGCGGCGCGACACCGCCGGCCCGCAACCCACTCTCCTCTGGATTCACGGCGGCGGCTGGACTGGGGGCTCCAAGGAAACCGCTGTTATGTCGCTGATGCCATGGTTTGAAATGGGGTGGAATGTCGTCAACATCGAATATCGGCTGGCGCGCGTCTCGCTGGCGCCTGCCGCGGTCGAGGATTGTCTGTGCGCGTTGCGCTTCATTGCCGCCCAGGCCAGGACCTACGATATCGACACCAGCAGACTAGTTGTCAGCGGCGATTCGGCCGGGGGCCACCTGGCGCTGACCACTGGAATGATTCCCGAATCCGCGGGTCTCGATCGGCAGTGTCCCGGAGCGCCTCTGCCCAAAGTGGCGGCCATCATCGACTGGTACGGCATTGCCGACGTCGGGGATCTCCTCGACGGGGCTAATCGCAGGTCGTATGCGGTGGCGTGGTTGGGCAGCCAGCCAAACCGTGAGGAGATTGCAAACCGCGTGTCGCCGCTGACCTATGTGCGTTCGGGGCTGCCACCCATCCTCTCAATCCAGGGTGACGCCGACCCCACCGTCCCCTACAGCCATTCCGTGCGGCTCCAAGAGGCGCTTGAGAAGGCCGGGGTGACGCACCAGTTGGTGACCATTCCCGGAGGAAAACACGGGAACTTCACGCCGGAGGAGCGAACCAAAATCTACGTGGCCATACGCGAATTCCTGGCTCGAAACGGATTGGCCACCAAGTAGCGCAGCAGGCGGTCATAAATTACATTGCCACTGGCGTGCGCAGCGTAAGAGTCAAGTGTCTGCGGTCACCGCGCGACGTTTTTTGGCGGCCTTCAGGCACGAGCGAATCGATCCGTCTTATCAGTCTGAAGCACCACAAGGGGTGAATCCGCTGGTTCATGTCATGCGCTCGTAGGGAGGGCATTCACCGCGCCCGCTCCGTGATGTACACGCCCCCGAAGATGACGATGCCCGAGACCACCAGCGCGAGCGTGACGTGCTCATGGAGGATAACGATCCCGAAGACGGTGGCCAGCAACGGCTGCAAGTACGAGAAGGCTGCCAGGCGTGAGGCTTCCATGCGGGCCAGCGCGTAGAAATAGATGAGGTAGCAGATCACCGATGGCAAGAGCGCCATGTAAAAAACGGCGGCCCAGGCCGAAAACGGAACTGCGCGAAAGTCGAATCCGGCCGATTGCCACAGCATGACTGGCGCCATCAGCAGCGCGCCGCCGGCGTACGCGAAGGTATTCACGGTGATGGTACCGTACCGTTTGGCCTGGGGCTTTCCCAGCACCGTGAAGATGGAGAAGGCCAGCGCACCGCAAAACGTGATGAAGTCTCCCGCCAGAGTGGCTTCACCTTGCGGGCTGCTATCGAGTGTGCGGAGCAACACCACTCCAGTCAGCGCCACCATCACGCCCACTAGTTTCCACCCCGTGGGCCGTTCCAGGCCCCGCACGCTGGCCAGCAGCAGAATCAGAATCGGCGTAGTGTTTGCGAAGATCGACGAATGCGCAACGCTGGTACGGCTCAGCCCGAGCACGAACAAAAACTGGTTGAAAGCCACGCCGAACAGGCCCAGGATGACCAGTTGCGGCACGTCCCGGAGCGTCCATAAGCGCGTAGTGCGCTGCCGCCGCTCCCACCAGTAAGCCGGCAGAATCAGGACACCGGCCATCGAAATGCGCAGGCCGTAAAGCAGCACCGGGGGAAACGCGCGGAGGGCGATCTTGCCGGCGATGTAGTTCCCGGTCCAGCCGGCAATCATTAGGGCGATGAGGGCGTATAGGCTGGTGCTAACCTTCAACCGATGGACTCCTCGCGCGCCTTGAAGGCTGAATGTTTGTAGTCGATCTCGTGGCGCACCACCACCCACTGGAGCTCGGCTTGGTCCTCGACGGACGCGATGACCCTACAGCGGGCGGCGGCAACGTCCTGCACCCATCGCAGATACGCGACGTTGTTGGCGTGGCCAAGCTCGTCGATATCGGCAGGTTCCACCGGAATCGTGAGTTCGAACGGCGGTGGTTCCGCGTTCATCCCTTTTAGTATGCGGGTTTGGCGAAGGGAGAGACATCCTCCCGTGGTCAAGGGGCACGTTCGAGAACGGCACGACAGCGTTCTCGCGGTCCTCCTGGTCACTGCCGCCGACGAACACCGGCCTACCGGCGCACTGAGCGGCGCGGTCGAACCCGGAGAGTGGCCCAGCCTCGTGAGGTGGCAGTACGGGTACCATAGGAATATGGACCTCGCCGAAAAGAAGATCGCGATTCTCGTGGACAACTTTTATCAGGAGATGGAAGTCTGGTACCCGCTGTTCCGCTTTCAGGAGGCCGGGGCGACGGTCATCACGGTCGGCGCAAAGGCTGGTGAGACGTACGCTAGCAAGTTGGGCTACCCGGTCAAATGCCAGCTCTCTTACGATGACGTCCAAGCCGCCGATTTCGACGGCGTTGTGGTGCCCGGCGGCTACGCGCCAGATCACATCCGGCGCCATCCCAAAGCCAATTAGTTCGTGCATGACATGGATGTGGCTGGCAAACTCGTCGCCTCGATCTGCCACGGTCCATGGGTCCTGTGCTCGGCGGGCAGCCTGTTGAAAGGGCGTAAGGCAACCAGTTTCTTCGCCATCAAGGACGATGTTGTCAACGCCGGCGCACACTGGGTTGATGCCGAGGTGGTCATAGACAAGAATCTCGTGACCAGCCGCAAGCCTGAAGATCTACCCGCGTTCTGCAAAGCTTGCATCGCGGCATTGGCCGGCGTTCTGGTTTAGACCGGTTTAGACCACGGCCGCCAACAGCCATCAGCTCTGCCGCTGCATCCGAACTCTAGCGCACTTCGGGCATTTCCACTTTCGCTGCTTGTGGAAGATATGCCCCTTCAGCTCTTTCATCGAAATTCGACATTTCCGGCAGGTCACGCCATCGCCCCTTGCCCTTCAGGTTAAGTCGCCGGGTACGTCTTAGAGGTTTGCGACGCGTGCTTATCGCGCCGGCCCATGAGTTGATGCAGGGCGAAGGGGATTTCGTCGGGATGGCATGCGCACCAGGCAATGATGCGCTCTAACTTGACGGCATCTTCAGCGATGGCGCTAATTTCCATCAGCTCGGTTTCGATGGTCTCCGGGTCTCGCATTAGAAACTAGCATGGCACATGTCGGCACCTGGAACCTATTCGATGGGCCGGCGTTGGAGGCCAATATCGAGCCCGGCACGACGGGCACGCCGCCCCGGCGATAACGGCTAGTATACCGGCC
>PMYB01000195.1 GCA_003170915.1 Bryobacterales bacterium
GTACTGGTTCCCAACGTCGCCAGTACCCTCGCCGGCTACAAACTGCAGGCCCTTCGCGTCGAGGAGCGGCAGTTGCTCGATGAGAAGCGCACGCTGGAGGTCCAAGAAGCGCAGCTTCTGAGTCCCCAACGGCTGGACAAGCTCGCCCAAGGACAGAATCTGGTCGCGCCCCTTCCTGGGCAAGTCGTGCGCCTGAACGCCAAAGGCGANNGACAGCGCGGTTGCGATGGTGAAGTAGCGAAGTCGGAGGAGTGACCTGGTCACGGAGCGTGGCATGGTGGATCGTCGTCTGGCATGGCTCGCCGGAATCGTCCTCATCTGGGGCGCGGCCATCTTTTTCAAGATAATCTCGCTGCAGGTGGTTCATCACCAGGAGTATTCGAAGCTGGCGACGGAGCGCCAGGTGGTCGCCGTGGAGATCCCCGCGCCTCGCGGCACGATCTTCGACCGCACCGGCCAGCCGTTGGCGATGAGCGTGCCAACGGAGTCCGTTTCCATCGATCCGCTGCGGGCGCCCGACCTGGGAGTCGCTTCCGAACTGCTGGCGCTGGTGCTGCACATGGACCGTGCGACTCTCTACGGCAAGATGAAGTGGGCGCACGACAACCACCACGGGTTTCTCTGGGTCAAGCGCAAGATCGGCTACCAGGAAGCGCAGAATCTGCGCAATCTGCGCCTGGAATGGATTCACATCCAAGACGAAAGCCAGCGCCACTACCCGAAGGGAACGCTGGCGGCGCATGTTTTGGGGTCGGTGGATTTCGAAGAAAGAGGCAACGCCGGAATCGAGCAGGTGCTGGATGCGGAACTGCGCGGCCAGCCGGGGCAGGCGCGGATGCTCACGGACGTGAAGCGCCGCGGCATCGATTCGCAGTCCTCCACGGACGCGAGACCGGGCACGCCGATTACTCTCACCATCGACGAGCGGCTGCAATTCGTGGCGGAGCGCGAAATTGCGGCGGCCGTGGAAGCCCACCACGCGCAAAGCGGCAGCGTGGTGGTGATGAACCCGTACAACGGAGAGATTCTGGCGCTGGCGAGCTATCCCACGTACGATCCCAATCTGCCTCCGCAACCTGGGGAGGACAAGGCCAGCCGGCTAAACCACGCCATTTCGGTGCCCTTCGAACCCGGGTCGGTATTCAAGGTGATCACGCTCTCGGCGGCCCTGGAGACCACGGACCTGCAGCCGACCAGCATGATCAACTGCTTGCGGGGAGCGATCACGCTCTTCGGGCGCACCATCCACGAAGCCCACGGCGGATACGGAACCATTCCCATGGCGATGGTGCTGGCCAAGTCCAGCAACATCGGCGCCATCCAGATCGGCATGCGCGTAGGCCAGGCAAACATGCACGAGTATGTGCGGAAGTTCGGTTTTGGACAGAAGAGCGGCATTCCACTGCCGGGGGAATCCGGCGGAAAGGTGCGACAACTGGCGCGCTGGAGCAAGGCTTCGTTGCCTTCCATGTCGATGGGGCAGGAGATCAGTGTCACCACCCTACAACTAGCGCAGGCGGCGGCCGTGGTTGCCAACGGCGGCTTACTGGTGAAGCCGCGGCTGGTTTCGAAAAAGGGCAACCAGACCGTGCCGACGGAGCAGCCCGTGCGCGTGCTCAAGCCCGAGACGGCCATCACCATGCGGCAGATGATGGAAGGCGTCGTGATGCCCGGCGGCACCGGCACCAGGGCCAGGCTGCAAGGCTATACCAGCGGTGGGAAAACCGGATCGGCGCAGATCTACGATCCGGTCGCCAGACACTACACGCATTCCTACAACGGTTCGTTCATGGGCTTCGCGCCGCTTACCAATCCGGCCATGGTGGCGGTAGTGACGCTGAATGGGACCCACGGTACGGCGGGCTTCGGCGGGCTAGCCGCGGCGCCGGTGTTTCATGCGGTGCTCACGGAAGCGCTCCGCGTGCTGGATGTCCCCAAGGACTTGCCGGACCAGACGCCCACCAGGACGCCGGTGGCGTCGAGCGAGGAAGCCGCCGACCTGGCGATTGCGGATATCGGGCGGGGCCAGCCTAACATTCTGGAAGACGCCGACGAAGAAGAGCAGCCCGCGGCGGGGCAGGCGGAACGCCAGACTCGCGTTCCCCACCAGCCTGCCGGCCCCACGGTTCCGAATTTCCGCGGCATGACCATGCGCGCCGTCCTGGCGGAAGCGGCTGCGAAAGGCTTGACGGTGCTGCCGGATGGGAGCGGCGTTGCCCGTGTTCAGAATCCGCCGCCGGGTTCGACTCTGCACCAGGGAGAGCGCATTCGCGTAGAGTTTGCGAGATGAGCATGGCACGGTCATCATCGGTGGTGGGGCCGACCCCCTGGTCCGCGGCCGACGCCCCCATCGGCCTTCCGACTCGCGGGGCCGAGAGCGGCGGGTCCAGGGGGACCCGCGCGGACCAGGGGGTCCGCCCCACAAGTCGTGCGGGGCTCTGGGTTCTGAGATTTGCAAGATGACCCTAGGCGAGATATTCTCGGGCGTTCGGTTGAAGCAGCCAATCTCGCCGGAGCTTGCCCGCGCTGACATCGGCGGACTGGATTACGATTCGAGGCGCGTGGGAGAGGGCTTCCTGTTTTTTGCTTTTCCGGGCAGCCGCGCCGACGGGCGCCAATTCGCCGGCGACGCGCTGGCGCGCGGCGCGGTGGCCGTGGCCAGCGAATCGGGGTGCCCTCCGGGCCCGCCGGGCCCGCCGGGCGCGCCGTGGGCCGCGCGCTGGATTCAGGTGGAGCACGGCCGGCAGGCGCTGGCATTGGCGGCGCGCAACTACTACGGCAAGCCGGACGAGCGCCTCGGGCTGACCGGCATCACCGGTACGAATGGCAAGACCACCACCGCGTACCTGATCGATTCGGTGTTGCGGGCGTCGGGCCACACCACCGCGCTCGTCGGCACCATCGAATACCATCTGGCGGGGCGCGTGCTGCCGGCCGTGAATACCACCCCGGAATCGCTGGACCTGGTGCGTCTGTTCGCGGAGCTGGAGCGCGCCGGCGGCACCCACGCCACCTTGGAAGTTTCCTCCCATGCGCTGGCGCTGGGCCGGGTTTACGGGCTTCATTTCCATACCGCCGTTTTCACGAATCTGACGCGCGACCACCTGGATTTCCACGGCGCCATGGAGACCTACTTCGCGGCCAAGCAGACGCTGTTCGAAGCGGCCGGGGGACCTCCTCCCCAATTCGCGGTCCTGAACCGCGATGACGAATACACGCGCAAGCTGAAGGTGGATCCGAAGACCGAAGTCCTCTGGTATGGGCTGGGCCACGAGCGCGGTCTGCGCGCGCGGCACATCTCATCGGGGTTCCACGGGCTGCGGTTCGATGTCCAGTACGGCAAGCTGCGCTTCGCCGTCGAGTCGCCGCTCATGGGCAGGATCAACGTGTATAACATCCTGGCGGCGTGTGGCGCGGGCCTCTCCTACGGCATTGCGCCCGAGGGCATCGCGCAAGGGATCGCCCAACTCCGTGCCGTGCCGGGGCGATTCGAGCGAGTCGACCAAGGCCAGCCGTTCGTGGTGGTGGTGGACTACGCGCATACCGATGACGCGCTGCGCAATGCGATTGCGGTGGCGCGGGGGTTGAATCCCAAGAGGGTGATCACGCTGTTCGGCTGCGGCGGGGATCGCGACCGCACCAAGCGCCCGCTGATGGGCCAGGCGGCGGCGGAAGCCAGCGACTTTGTGGTGCTGACCAGCGACAACCCGCGGTCCGAAGACCCGCTGGCGATTATGAACGACGCGCTGGTGGGAATCCGGCGCGTGGATGTGCCGCACGTGGCGGAGCCGGACCGCGCCGCCGCGATTGCCCGGGCATTGAAGGAGGCGCGCGAGGGCGACCTGGTCATCCTGGCCGGCAAGGGCCATGAGACCAGCCAGGTTCTGAAGGACAAGACCATTCCGTTTGACGACCGGGTGGTGGCGAGAGAAGTGCTCAGGGGTTATGGGTATCGCCAGACCGAGTGAGCCATGACCCTGGATTTACAGGAAGTTGCGCGCACAATGCGGGCCGCGGGGAACCCTCCGGCGGTCAAGGTGACGGGCTGGAGCGTGGATACGCGGACACAGAATCCAGGCGATCTTTATTTCGCCCTGCGCGGCCCCCACCACGACGGCCACGATTTTGTAGCCACCGCCCTAGCCAGAGGCGCGGCCGGTGTGGTGGTGGAGCGGAGAACCGGCGTGCCCCATGAATTGGTGGTGAGCGATACGCTCGAAGCTCTGCAAGAGTTGGCGGCCTGGGCGCGCGCGAAATGGGGCGGAACCGTGGTAGGAGTGACCGGCAGTGCGGGAAAGACCACCACCAAGGACGCCATCGCGCATCTGCTCGCAGTGGAGTTCGCTGTGGGGAAGACAGCCGGGAATTTCAATAATCACGTGGGCGTGCCGCTCTCAATCCTGTCGCTCCCCGGCGGCTGCCGCGCCGCCGTTTTGGAAATCGGAATGAATCACGCGGGCGAGATCCGCTCGCTGGCCGCCATCGCCAAGCCGGACGTGGGGGTGGTGACTAACGTGGGCTACGCGCACGCCGAGTATTTCGACTCCATCGAGGGTGTAGCCGCGGCCAAGCGCGAGTTGATCGAGGCGTTGCCGCGCGATGGCGTAGCGGTGCTCAATGCCGACGACCCGCGCGTGCTGGCGTTCCGGGACGCGCACCCCGGCCGCACGGTCGCGTTCGGCTTATCGGAATGCGCGGACGTGCGGGCCGAGGCGGCGCACTTCGGCCCCGATGGCGCCCGCTTTCGAGCGGTGGGAGTGGATTTCGAGACGGGACTGGCGGGTCGCCACGCGGTGATGAACCTGCTGGCGGCCATCGCGGTGGCGCGCGTGTTCGGCATCGCGCCGGAGCGTCTGCGGGAGCCGGTTCGAACCATCGCCAGTGGCGAGATGCGCGGCCAACGCAGCGAGCACCACGGCGTCGTAGTCTGGAACGACTGTTACAACTCCAACCCGGAGGCGGCGCAGTCGATGATCGACGTATTGCGCCAAACGCCCGCCGCCACGCGTATTGCGGTTTTGGGAGAAATGCTGGAATTGGGGCGCGCCGCCGAAGAGCTGCATCGGCAGGTGGGGCGCTATGCGGCGGAACATGGCGTCGATTGGCTGATCGGCGTTCGCGGGCATGCCCGCTCGATGGTGGAAGGGGCCGTCGCCGCCGGGCTTCCCCGCGGCCAAGCGCGCTTCTTCGAGGATGCCGCCGAGGCGGGGGAGTTCGCGCGGCTGACGGCGCGGCCGGGGGATGCGGTTCTCTTCAAGGGTTCCCGCGGCGTGTCGGTGGAGCGGGCGATGGAAAGGTTCTTGGCCTAACTCCGATGCTTTACTATCTACTCTACGAACAGCTCCAACCATACATCAGCCCGCTCCGCGTCTTCCGCTACACCACCTTCCGGACGGCGTTTGCGAGCCTCACGGCGTTGTTCCTGTGCATCGCGCTGGGGCCTTGGCTCATCAACAAGCTGCGGCAATTCCAGATCGGCCAGTACATTCGCGAGGAAGGCCCGAAATCTCACCAGAAGAAGGCCGGCACACCCACCATGGGCGGCGTTCTCATCATCATCTCCATTGTGATTCCAACGCTGTTGTGGGCGGACCTTCGATATCCCTACGTGTGGATCGCCATCGCCGCGCTCCTCGGTTACGGCTGGATCGGGTTCCTGGACGACTACGCGAAAGTGACCCGCCAGCGCAACCTGGGGCTGACCGCACGGCGCAAGCTGGCGTACCAGTTCACCATGGGGTTCGCATTCGCCGCGAGTCTGCTGGTGATGCGCCTGTACGGCGATTATTCCACCGCCATGAACATCCCGTTCGTCAAACAGTTCACACCGTCGCTGCTGTTCGAGTCGCTCATGAGAAACCCGTGGACGTATGCGCTCGGCGTGGCCCCGTTCTGCATTTTCGTCGCACTGGTGGTGGTCTTCTCGTCCAATGCGGTGAACCTGACGGACGGGTTGGACGGCCTCGCCATCGGTTTGATGGTGATTGCCGCCGGCGCGCTCACCGCGCTGACGTACGCCGGCGGACACGCGCAACTGGCCGAATACCTGCAACTGGCGCGCAATCCGCACACCTCGGAACTGACGGTCTTCTGCGGATCGATGACCGGCGCCAGCGTGGGCTTCCTTTGGTATAACGCGCATCCGGCGGAAATCTTCATGGGCGACGTGGGAGCGCTGGGCCTGGGCGGCGCCATGGCGGTGATCGCGGTGCTCATCAAGCAGGAAGTGCTGCTGGTGTTCATCGGCGGCGTTTTCGTGCTGGAGGCGCTTTCTGTCATCCTCCAGGTGGGCAGTTTCAAGCTGCGCGGCAAACGGATCTTCAAGATGGCCCCGCTGCACCATCATTTCGAGGCGCTGGGGTGGGCGGAATCGAAGATCATCGCGCGCTTCTGGATCGCCGGGCTGGTCATGGCGCTGTTCGCGCTGTCGACTCTGAAGCTGAGATGACATGCGCCTCAACGGAACCAAGACGCTGGTGGTGGGAATGAAGAAGTCCGGCATGGCGTCGGCGGAGTTGCTGGCGCGCCAGGGAGCCGCGATCCGCGCCACCGATCTGAAGCCGCTGGACGAGCTGGGCGAAGCGCGCGAGCTGCTGGGGCGACTGGCGATTCCATTCGCGCGGCAGACGCCGGAAGTGTTCGAGGGATGCGATCTGATCGTGCTTTCGCCGGATGTGCCCGCGGACCTGCCGCCGCTCGTAGAGGCCCGCCAGCGGGGAGTGCGGGTGATCGGCGAAGTGGAACTCGCCGCGCCGTTTCTGAAAGGCGAGACCATCGGCATCACGGGATCGAATGGAAAGACCACCACCACCAGCCTGGTGGGCCACATCCTGCGCCAAGCCGGCGTGCCGGTCGAGGTGGGCGGCAACATCGGAACACCCGTGACCGCCATGGTGGAGAGTTCCCGCGCGGACGGTTGGAACGTGCTCGAGCTTTCGAGTTTTCAGCTCGAGACCATCTTCCGGTTCCGGGCGCACATCGCGCTGGCCCTGAACGTGACCGGCAACCACCTCGACCGCCACCACACGTTCGAGAATTATGCGGCCGCCAAGAGCCGGCTCTTCGATCCACAGCGGAGCGGAGACTTCGCCGTGCTCAACGCCGAGGACCCGGTGTGCGTGCGATANNTGCTCATGGAGGCCGGCGAGATTCCCATACGCGGGCGCCACAACGTGGAAAACGTGCTGGCCGCGTCGATTGCGGCGGCGCGGGCCGGAGTGAAGCCCGAGGCGATCGCCGCCGCCGTGCGCACCTTCCAGGCGGTGGAGCACCGGCTGGAGTTCGTGCGGACGGTGAGCGGAATCGATTTCTACAACGATTCGAAGGCCACCAGCGTGGACGCCACCGTCAAGGCGCTGGACGCGTTTCCCGGCGGCCTGTGGGTCATTCTGGGGGGCAAGGACAAGGGGCTGGACTACTCGCCACTGCGCGCGCCGCTCGCGGCCAAGGCGCGCGCGGCTCTGCTCATCGGCGCCGCCGCGGACAAGATCGCGGGCCAGTTGCAGGGCGCCGCGCCGCTGGTGGATTCCAAAACGCTCGAAGCCGCCATAGCGCACGCATATGCCGGAAGCCAGCCCGGCGACACCATTCTGCTGGCGCCGGCGTGCGCCAGCTTCGACCAGTTCAAAAGCTTCGAGCATCGCGGCGAGGTTTTCAAACAAATCGTCAACCAACTACGGCCCAAGGATTGATATGGCACAACGGCTCAAGACCGACTGGATTCTGTTCGTCACCGTGCTGGCGATGATGTCGTTCGGCGTGCTGATTCTCTACAGCGCATCGTCCATCATGGCCCAGCTCGACCCGCGCTACGGCTGGAGCTGGCACTTCGTTCTGCGCCAGGTGGAGTGGGCCGCCGTGGCGGTTGCCGTCATGATGACCCTCAAGAAGACGAACTACCGCAAATTTCAGAACCCCGCCGTGGCCTTCTGCGCGATGAGCGTCGCTCTCATGCTGCTGGGGGCGGTCTACTTTGTGGATGCGGCGCATCACCGGTGGCTGCGAGTGGGGAGCTCCGTCGGCGTGCAGCCCTCCGAGCTGGCTAAGCCGGCCCTGGTGATTTTCCTGGCCTTTTTTGTGACGTGGAGGGCGCGCGCCATCAACAATCCGAGGTACACGCTGGTTCCGGCGGCCCTGGCCGTCGGACTCATCATCCTGGCGGTGGTGGTTGCGGATCTCGGCACCGCGGTGGTGCTGGGGGCGGCGGCGGCGGCCGTCTTTGTCGTGGCGGGCCTGGAGTGGCGCTATTGCGCGATCGCGGCGGCGGTCGCCAGTGTGGGCGTGGTGATCTTCATCTTTGCGGAGCCGTACCGTATTGTCCGGGTGGTGCAATTCTTCGATCCCCAATTCAAGATCATCGCCAGGTTCGACCCCCACGGCAATATCCGGAGACGCATGGAGCAGTCGCTAGTCACGCGCGATACCAACTACCAGTTGGAGCAATCGCAGATCGCGGTCGGCGCCGGTGGCCCGGCGGGTCTCGGACTCACCAACGGGAGACAGAAACTGCTGTACCTGCCGGAAGCGCATACGGACTTCATATACGCGGTGGTCGCGGAGGAACTGGGGCTAGCCGGTTCCGTGGGGTTACTGCTCGGCTTTGGAGTGATCTTCTGGCGGGGCCTGCGCGCCGCGTTCCGGATACACGACGATTTCGGACGCTACCTGGCGCTGGGCGTGACGGTGGTGGTGGTGGTGCAGGGATTCATCAACATGAGCGTGGTGCTGGGAATGATGCCGACGAAGGGCATTCCGCTGCCCATGATCAGCTATGGCGGAAGCTCCCTGCTGAGCACGCTGGCGCTACTGGGAATTCTGATGAATGTAGCGGAGAACGCGGGATGACTTGGCGCAGGCACTCATGCGTGCCGTGCCGGCACTCCTGCCGACACTCCGGCCTCGACGAAATACCCAAGCGTCGACACGAGTGTCGACGCGGCACGCAAGAGTGCGTGCGCCACGAGGCCGGTCATCGTGTCTGAGTGTTTTCTCATGGCCGGTGGAGGAACCGGCGGCCACGTCATTCCGGCGCTGGCTGTGGCGCGGGAATTGCGGCTGCGGGGGCATGGAGTTTTCTTTGTGGGGACCGAGCGCGGGCTGGAGGCGAAGCTCGTGCCGGCTGAAGGGTTCGAGTTGAAGAAGATCGATATCGGCGGACTGAATCGGGTGGGACTGCGGCGGAAATTATCCACGCTTACGCGATTGCCTTTTACCACGCTGGGCTGCTTCAAGCTGGTGCGCGGCGTCTCCGCCGTTTTCAGCATGGGGGGCTACGTTGCGGGGCCGCCGGTGATGGCGGCGCTGCTAAGGCGGGTGCCGGTGGTGGTGATGGAACCTAACGCGGTTCCTGGATTTACCAATCGGGCGATCGGGCGGTTTGTGCGGCGGGCGCTGGTCTCGTTTCCCCAGACGGCCGCCTATTTCCCCAAGGGGCGGACGGAAATTACCGGTCTGCCGGTCCGCGAGGAGTTTTTTCGCATTGTTCCCAAGGCCCGCGGCGGCACGCTCAACCTTTTGATCACGGGCGGCAGCCAGGGGTCGCGCACCCTCAACCGGGCGGGGCGGGAGAGTTGGCCCCTTCTCCGCCAGGCGGGTCTGCCGGTGAGGATCGTGCACCAGAGCGGGGCGGGCGAGGTGGAGCAACTGCGGGAAGAGTTTTCCCGGTCGGGCCTGGAAGGCGAGGTAGCGCCATTTATCGCCGATATGCCCGCGGCCTTTGCCGCCGCCGATCTGGTGGTGTGCCGGTCGGGCGCGGGCGCGGTATCGGAGTTGGCGGCGGCGGGGAAACCGTCCATCCTGGCGCCGTTTCCGTTCGCGGCGGACGATCACCAGACCCGCAATGCGGAAGCCATGGAGCGCGCCGGAGCGGCCCGGCTGGTCCCGGACGACCAGATGAATGGCGGGAAACTGGTGGCCGTGGTCGCGGAGCTGGCCGGTTCGGCGGGGGCGCTGGAGCGGATGGGAGAGGCGGCGCGGCGGTTCGCCAAGCCCGGGGCGGCGCGGCGGGCGGCGGAAATCTTGGAGGAGGTGGCCGGCGCAGCCCGAGATTTCAATTGACAGTTGGGCCGCAAGCCGAAACAATATCATAAGGAAATGTTTTTTCGTCCACAGCACCTTCACTTTACGGGTATCGGCGGCATCGGGATGAGCGGCATCGCCGAGGTGCTGCTCAACCTCGGATACCAGATCAGCGGGTCCGACGTGAGGCTTTCCCCCACCACCGAGCGGCTGGCCGGGATGGGCGCCCGAATCTACGAAGGCCACCAGGCCGCCAACGTCGCCGGCGCGCGCGCGCTGGTGGTGAGTTCGGCGGTGGACGAGCAGAATCCCGAGGTGCAGGAGGCGCGGCGTCTCCAAATTCCCGTGATCCCGCGCGGCGAAATGCTGGCCGAGCTGATGCGGCTGAAGTACGGGATTGCGGTGGCCGGAAGCCACGGCAAGACCACCGTCACTTCCATGGCCGCCACCATCCTGAACCACGCGGGGCTCGACCCCACGGTAGTGGTGGGCGGGCGCGTGGCAACCATGGGCGGCGCCAACGCCCGCGTGGGACACAGCGATTTCCTGGTGGCGGAATCGGACGAAAGCGACGGCTCGTTTCTGAAGCTGGCGCCGATCCTCGCGGTGGTCACCAATATCGATCGCGAGCACCTCGACCACTACCCGTCGCTCGAGGCCATCCAGGCGGCGTTTATCGAGTTCGTGAACAAGGTTCCATTCTATGGCGCCGTAATCGTCTGCCTGGACGACGCCAACGTGCAGGGCATTCTGCCTTCCATCAAGCGGCGGACGGTCACCTACGGCGCCACGGCCCAGGCCGATGTGGAGGCCAGCGAGATCGGCTGCCGGCCTTTCGCCAGCGAATTTCGTCTGCGCTACCGAACCGCGGATCTCGGCCGGTTTCACCTTCGCATTCCAGGCAGGCACAACGTATTGAACGCCATGGCGGCGGTGGCCGTGGCGATGGAACTGGAAGTTCCGCCGGAGGTGATCCGAGAGGCGCTGGCCGCGTTCAGCGGCGTCGACCGGCGGTTCCAGGTGCGAGGCAGGGAGCGCGGCATCACCGTCATCGACGATTACGGCCACCATCCCACGGAGATCCGCGCCACGCTCGATTGCGCCCGGCTGTGCGGCTTCCGGCGCATCCACGTGTTGTTTCAACCACACCGGTTCACGCGGACGTTCCACCTGATGGAAGAGTTCGCGGGCGCGTTCCACCAGGCCGATAGCGTGTTTGTCATGGATATTTACGCAGCCTCGGAGAAACCGATCGAAGGGATCACGGCGGAAGCGCTGGTTGACCGCATCCGGCAGTTCGGGCATCGTGGAGCCGAGTACGTGGGCACGCTGGACCGCGGCGTGGAAGCGCTGCTGAAGGTTGCCGGCGAAGGCGACGCGGTCCTCACGCTAGGGGCCGGCAATGTGTGGCAGGCCGGCGAGCAGGTGCTGGCGCGGCTGCGGCCGGGGGGGCGCCCTTTGGGCCCGGACTGATATGGCGAGGGAGGCGAGAAAGATCGCGAGGGGTTTCAACTGGCGGCTGTGGCTGGTCATTGTGGTGCTTGGCGTGGCCGGCGTCTCCATCGCCGTGGCGGGTTTCAGAGTGCGCCAGTATGCCCTCACCGACCCGCAGTTCACGCTCTCGCGCGATCGCCAGGATGCGCTCACCATCCAGGGCCTGGAGTACACGCCGCCAACCAAGGTGCAGCGGGTCTTCACGGCGGACTTCGACCACAGCATCTTCTCCGTTCCACTGGCGGAGCGCCGCCGGCGGCTGCTGGCCATCGACTGGGTGGAAGATGCCTCGGTCTCGCGCATCTGGCCGGACCGGCTGTTGGTGCGGATTCGCGAGCGGAAACCGGTGGCGTTCGTGCTCTTCCGCTCGGGTGTGCTGCTGATCGATGCTCACGGCGTTCTGCTCGAGCCTCCGGCGCAGGCGCGCTTTGCGTTCCCCGTGCTCAGCGGCGTCCGGGAAGGCGAGACGGAAGACCAGCGCCGCGAGCGCGTGCGCGCCCTGTTGCGGCTCCAGGAAGACATGGGATACATGGCGAAGGACGTTTCCGANNGCGCAGGTGGAGAACCGCGCGGTGGAGTTGATGATGGGCGACGGCAATTTCGCCCGGCGCTATCAGAATTTTCTGGCGCACTATCCCGAGATCGGGAAGCGGTCGCCCAACGTGAAATCGTTCGACTTGAGGCTGGACGGCCAAGTCACGGCCAAGGATTAACGGCTTTATGGCGGAGAAACCGGTTTACGCAGCGGGACTCGACGCGGGCAGCCGCAAAACACGGCTGGTGGTCTGCGCTCTCGAGAAGGGCCGCGTGCGCCTTCTGGGATGCGCCGCCGTCGGGTCGCAAGGGTGGCTGAAGGGGAGGATCGCCGACCAGAGAGCCGTGGCGGATACCATCCGGGCGGCATTGCGCGAGGCCGAAGCCAATGCCGGAGTTTCCCTCGAGTCGGTGGTGGTGGGGATGGGCGGCCAGACGGTGCGCGGCGCCAGCGGCCGCGGCGTGGTGGAGCTCGGACACCTGAGGGAGATCGATCAGCGCGACGTGAACCGCGTGGTGGACCGCGCCTCCCGCGTCCAGTTGCCGCCGGACCGCATGATTCTGCAACTGTTCCTGCAGGATTTCGTGGTGGATGGCCATCCGGGCCACTGCAATCCCCGAAAGATGCTGGCATCGCAGTTGGAAGCCAACGTCCACCTGGTGACGGCTTCGGTGCAGGAGCATAACTCGCTGGTCGGCGCGGTGAACCAGGCCCACCTGGTGGTGGAGGAAACCGTCTTTGAGGCGCTGGCCGCGTCCTATGCGGCCGTCCTGCCGGAGGACCGGCGCGAGGGCATCGCGCTGGTGGACATTGGAGCCGAATCCACCGAGCTGGTGGTGTATTACGGCGACGCCATGCACCTGGCCTCGACCGTGCGGGTTTGCGGCGACCATTTTACGCGCGACCTGGCCAAGGGGTTGCGCCTGAGTTTTGAGGAAGCCGAGCTGGTGAAGATGGAGTACGGCCGCTGCGCGCTTTCGCCAGGCTGCCCGGGGAACGCGCTGGTGGAGCTTCCCACGCCTGAAGACCGCGAGCCTCGCGAAGAGCAGTGGAAGGTGGTCAGCCGGATTCTGGAGGCGCGCGCCGTGGAGCTGTTCCGATTCGTGCGCGCCGAGTTGGCTCGCGTGGGGATGGACCGCGCGTTGGATGGCGGCGTGTTTCTCGCGGGTGGGGCGGCCAGACTGCCGGACCTCTGCGACGTCGCGGCGCGCGTGCTCGATTGCCAGACGCGCTACGGCCTGGCGGTCGGGATTCTGGATTGGCCCGGGGAAATGGACGATCCGCAGTGGACCACGGCCGCGGGGCTCGCCATGTATTCGGCCAAGTTGAAGGACAAAGCCGAGCATCAGCGGGAAACCGCCGGATGGCTGGGAAAGATTCTGAAATAAAGGTGTAGAGAGGTGCCCATGGGGCTGGACGATCTGAAATATGAAATGGAAGAAGAGGCGCGCACCGGCACGCGAATCAAGGTGATCGGCGTGGGCGGCGGCGGCTGTAACGCCGTGGCCCGGATGGTCGAGGAGGGCCTCGAAGGCGTCGAGTTCTATGCCATGAACACCGACCTTCAGGCGCTCGACGCGTGTCAGGTGCCCAACAAACTGCAACTGGGCGCGAAGATCACGCGAGGGCTGGGCGCTGGGTCGAACCCTGAAATCGGGCGGCAGGCGGCGCTGGAGAATACCGACGGCATCGTCGAAGTGCTGCAAGGCGCCGACATGGCCTTCGTCACGGCGGGGCTTGGCGGCGGCACGGGAACCGGCGCGGCTCCGGTGATCGCTTCGCTGGCCAAAGAACTGGACGCGCTGGCGGTGGCGGTAGTCACCAAGCCATTCAGCTTCGAAGGGTCGCGGCGCATGAAGCTGGCGGAAGAGGGGCTGGGCAGGCTGGCATCCATTGTGGACACGGTGATTGCCATTCCCAATGACCGGCTGCTGGCGCTGGTGCCGCGCGGCACCAGCTTCTTCGACGCGTTCAAGACGGCGGACGACCTGCTGCGCCAGGCCGTGCAGGGCATCAGCGACATCATCGTCACGCCGGGGCTGATCAACCGCGATTTCTCCGACATCAAGGCCACCATGATCGGCATGGGTTACGCCATGATGGGGACGGCCGTGGGACGCGGTGAAAAGGCGGCCGTGGATGCGGCCCGGCAGGCCATCAGTTGTCCGCTTCTGGAAGACACGCGGATCGCCGGCTCGCGCGGCATCCTGATCAACATCACGGGATCGAGCCGGCTGGGGCTGCACGAGGTGAACGAAGCCTGCTCCATCATCCGCGAGGCGGCCGATTGCGACGACGTGCAGATCAATTTCGGCGTCATTCTGAACGAATCGATGGCGGACGCCGTGAAGATCACGGTGATCGCCACCGGCTTCCAGCCGGAGCACGCGCCCATAGCGGACCGGAGGAGTCAGCCAGAGATCCGGATACAGCCGCGTCTGCCGCAGCCGGCCCCAGTGATCGCCCCGGAACCCATTCCAGTGGTGGAGTTGGAACCGGAGCCGGAGCCGGAGCCGGAGCTGCTTGCGGACGCGGAGCCGTTGGCCGATCCGGACGATCTCGAAACGCCGGCGTATGTGCGTCAAGGCCGGTTGTTGAACTAATAGGAGTTTCACATGAAAGCTCGCGTCTTCGTTTCCTTGAAGTCCACGGTCCTCGATCCGCAGGGTCAGACCGTCCGCGCGGCCCTGAATGGGCTCGGTTACCCGGGCATTTCGGACGTGCGCCAGGGCAAGTTCTTCGACATCGCCATCGCCGGCGGCGTCGCGCGCGAACAGGCGCGGAAAGACGTCGAAACCATCGCGCACGAAGTTCTCGCCAATCCGGTCATCGAGGAGTATCGCGTCGAGATTCTCGACTGAGCGCACGCCTATAATCGAAGTATGTGCGGAATCGTAGGCTACATCGGAACACAGAAGGCCGTTCCGATCATTCTCGAAGGCTTGAGACGCCTCGAATATCGGGGATACGATTCCGCGGGCCTGGCCGTGTACTGCGACGACCACCAGCTCGCCGTCCGCCGCGCCAAAGGCAAGCTGCGCAACCTCGAGGACGCCATCCGCATGAACCCGGTGGATGGGACGTACGGCATCGGGCACACGCGCTGGGCCACCCACGGGCGGCCCACCGAAGAGAACGCCCACCCGCACCGCGACTGCAAAGGCGACGTGGTGGTGGTGCACAACGGGATCGTCGAAAACTACCTGCCCCTGAAGCAGCTTCTACAGTCCGAGGGCCACGTTTTCAAGACCGAGACCGACACCGAAGTGATCGCGCACCTGGTGGAGAAACACTTCAAGGGCAACCTGGAAGAAGCCGTGCGCGCGGCCGTCAAGGACCTCACGGGGGTGTTCGCGCTGGCCGTGATTTCGCGGTCCGATCCCTATAAGATCGTGGCCGCGCGCTCGGGACCGCCGGTGGTGATCGGGATCGGCGACAACGAGTACTTTGTGGCGTCGGACGTGCCGGCCATCCTCAGCCACACCCGCGATATGTTTTTCCTGGCCGACGGCGACATGGCCATCCTCACCCCCGAAGGCGTGCGGCTCAGCGATTTCGACGGGCGCCCGGTGAACCGCCAGGTTACACACATCCTGTGGGACCCCATCATGGCGGAAAAGGGCGGCTACAAGCATTTCATGCTCAAGGAAATCTTCGAGCAGCCGCGAGCCGTGCGCGACACCACCTTGGGACGCGTGGGGCAGGATACGGGCCGTGTTTTCCTGGATGAGATGGACATCGCGCCGGCCGAATTCGCGCGCTTCCGCCAGGTCAAGATCATCGCCTGTGGCACGAGCTGGCACGCGGCCCTCGTCGGCAAATTCATGATCGAGAAGCTGGCGCGGCTTCCGGTCGAGGTGGATTACGGCAGCGAGTTCCGCTACCGCGACCCGATTGTCAGCGAAGATACCCTCACGGTGGTGATTTCGCAATCGGGGGAAACCGCCGATACCCTGGCGGCGCAGCGCGAGGCCAAGCAGAAAGGCTCCAAGACGCTGGCCATCTGCAACGTGGTGGGTTCCATGGTCACGCGCGAGGCCGCCGGCACCATCTACACGCACGCGGGGCCGGAGATCGGCGTGGCTTCGACCAAAGCTTTCACGTGCCAATTGACCGCGCTGTTCATCCTGGCGATGCACCTGGGCCAGGCCAACCACCGCCTGGATGAGAGCACGTCGCGCGGCCTGATGCAGGAGCTGGTGCGGATTCCCGGCAAGCTCGAAACCGTGCTTTCGCACGACCCGGTTTACGAGGCGCTGGGCCGCGATCTCCACCGCTCCACCGATTTTCTCTTCCTCGGCCGCGGGGTGCATTTTCCGATCGCCCTCGAAGGGGCGCTCAAGCTGAAGGAGATTTCCTATATCCATGCCGAAGGCTATCCGGCCGGCGAGATGAAGCACGGGCCCAACGCGCTGATCGACGAAAAGCTTCCGGTGGTGGTGCTGGCGACTCACGATCCCGCGAACGCGGAGAGCCGCTTGCTGTACGAAAAGACGCTATCGAACATCCAGGAGGTCAAGGCGCGCGAGGGCATTGTGGTGGTGCTGGCGACCGAGGGCGATGCGGCCGTGCCCAAGACCGGCGCCGATTACATCATCGAGATTCCCCCGGCCGCGGAGTTGCTGGCGCCCATTCTGGAGATCGTGCCGCTGCAATTGCTGGCCTATCACATCGCGGTCCGCCGCGGTTGCGACGTCGATCAGCCGCGCAATCTGGCCAAGAGCGTGACGGTGGAGTAGGGCAAAGAGCGTCCCGATGAGTCGGGACGCGGCAGACTAAGAGTCTGCGCCACGGTGGCTTACCCGCGAGACGGCGTTGACCAGCTTGCGATAGGGGATGTCGTCGTAACTGTCGAAGCTGAGCCATTCGCCGTCGCGCCAACTGGAGTAGTACCAGCGCGCCAGCAGCGCCAAATACTCCTGCCGCTCGCGGACGCCCAGCTTTCTGGGCCTGACCCCGGCGAACGTCTCGCGCAGTTTGTGGTCGAGCGAGACCGTCTTGCCTTCCCGCACTTCGAAACCAAACCGTTGCGGCTCCTGCCAGTTCCCTTCGCGCACAAACCACATCTCGACGGCAAACGGCGCCAGGGATGGTGTGATCGCGACGCCGTTCAGACGGTCCACATCGCGCGCCAGCTCGTCGCGCAGCCTCAGCACGTCCTCCACCTTTTCCAGACGCTTGTGCTGGCGCGCCGCCTCCTCGAACTGCATCGTGTCGCTGAGCCGATCGCGGGAATGCGCGATGGCGTCCGCGAGCGAGCGGCCATCCGTCCGCAGAAACTCCACCAGGCGCGCGACCTCGTGGGCATACTCCGCGGGTCCCACCACCAACTGGCACGGCCGCAGGCACATACCCATCTCGCCGTAGATGCAACCGGGGTGCGCGGGCGAAGGGACCAGGTCTTCCTGGCAGCGCCGCATTTGGAACAGGTCCAGGAATTGGCCTTCGAACCTCTCCGCGGATGCGCGCGAGCGGAACGGTCCGAAATACAGCCTGCCGGTGCGGGTGAGGTGAGTGGTGATGTGGCTGCGCGGGAACTCGTTGTTGAGAACGATCTTGAGATACGGCGGCATCCGCAGCTTGAGCAGGTCCAGATAGGATTCGGGGAAGTGGTGCCGCGCCTGCTCATAGAGCACCACGCTCGATTCGAACGCGGAACCGGTCAGCCAGTACTCGATCCGCGCGACGGTGTGCCGCAGGTTCAGCAGGCGCGACGGCTTCTCGCGTTCTTTCAGCAGGCGCAGCAAGCGGCGCCGCAGCAGGGCGGTCTTGGAGAGATACGGTTCGCCTTCCTTGGGCCAGAGCGCGAAGACCGCCGGGCTGTTGGGCAGCGTCGCAAGCGCGGCGTCCAATGACGCCAGGTCGCCGGTGACTTCGATCGCCGTCATGGCGCCCGCGTACCCCCGCCGCTACTCCGAGGCCGCTTTGTCGTCGATCAGCTTGCGAACGGCGGCGATGAAATCGGCGAGCGGCTGGGCGCCCTGGTCTCCGAGCTTGCGGTTGCGTACGGCTACCTTCCCGCTCTGCTGTTCGCGGTCGCCCACCACCAGCATGTAGGGAATCTTCTGCATCTGCGCGTCGCGAATTTTGAGGTTGACCTTCTCGCTGCGCTCGTCCACGGTGGCGCGGATGCCGGCGGCGTCGAGCTGCTTGCGCACATTTCGAGCGTATTCGGTCTGGCGGTCGGTAATCGGCAGCACGATGGCCTGCACCGGCGCCAGCCATACCGGGAAGGCGCCGGCATAGTGCTCGATCAGGATGCCGAAGAAGCGCTCGATGGAGCCGTACAGCGCGCGATGCACCATCAGCGGCTGGTGCGCCTTGCCGTCTTCCCCGATGTATTCCAGCTCGAAGCGGCGCGGCAGCGTGAAATCGAATTGCACGGTGGAAAGCTGCCAAGGCCGTCCGATGGCGTCCACCAGCTTGACGTCGATCTTCGGCCCGTAGAAGGCCGCCTCGTCGGGTACCACCTTGACCTTCATGTTCACTCGCTCGGTGGCCCGGCGCAGCGCGTTTTCGCCGAGCTGCCACTGGTCGGGCGAGCCGTCGTACTTGCCGCTCGAGCCGCCGTCCCAAGTGGAAAGCTCGGCCTCGTACTCGGTGAAACCATAGGTTGTCAGCGTGTCAATCGCGAACTGGAGACAGTACACGACTTCGTCTTCGATCTGCTCAGGCGTGCAAAAAATATGGGCATCGTCCTGGGTAAACCCGCGCACCCGGAACAGCCCGTTGAGCACTCCCGAACGCTCGTAGCGATAGACCGTGCCCAGTTCGCCCAACCGGACCGGCAGGTCGCGGTAGCTGCGCTGCCTGTCCGCGTAGATCAGGATATGGCCCGGGCAGTTCATGGGCTTGAGCTGGTATTCGGCATCGTCCAGCTCCATGCGGGCAAACATGTTCTGCGCGTAGAAACCGGCATGGCCCGAAGTCTTCCACAGCTCGAACCGCGCCACGTGGGGCGTGTAGACCAACGAGTAGCCGCGCTTCAGGTATTGGTCGCGCATCCAGTCTTCAAGCTGTTTGCGGATGATGCCGCCCTTGGGGTGGAAGAAGATGAGACCCGGCCCGGCCAGCTCCTGGATGCTGAACAGGTCCAGTTCCCTGCCCAGCTTGCGGTGGTCGCGCTTCTTGGCCTCTTCGACCTGCTTGAGATACGCATCCAGATCCTTTTGAGTGAAGAAGGCCGTGCCGTAGATGCGCTGCAACTGCTTGTTGTGCTCGTCGCCCTTCCAATAGGCGCCGGCGATGGAGAGCAGTTTGAACGCCTTGATTTTGGACGTGCTCGGCACGTGCGGGCCGCGGCAGAAATCGATGAAGTGCGGTCCCAGGGTGTACTCGGAGAATATTTCGCCCGCGCGCTCATCGATCAGCTCGCACTTCATCCATGCGTCGGCATACTTCTTGAGGCCTTCGTCTTTGCGCGTATAGATGCGCTCGTAGGGGAGGTCGCGCGATTGAAGCTCCCACATTTTCTTTTCGATCTTCTCGAGGTCTTCCGGCGTGAAGGGCGCGGCGCGGTCGAAGTCGTAGTAGAATCCGTTGTCGATGGGCGGCCCGATGCCCAGCTTGGTTTCGGGATAGAGTTCGAGCACTGCCGCGGCCAGAAGATGAGCGGACGAATGGCGGTACACACCGAGCGACTCGGGATCCTTGGCAGTGAGGATCTGCAGGCTGGCGTCCTTTTCGAGAGGGCGGGTGAGGTCGTATAGCTCTCCGTCGACCTTGGCGACGATGGCCGCGTCCGCCAGGCGAGGGCTGATGGATTTGGCGATGTCGATGGGCCGCGTCCCCGCCTCGACCGGCCGTTTGCTGCCGTCGGGCAGAGTGATCTCGATGTTGCTCATAGGGAATTTTCAGCGTAGCACGCGCGGCGCGACGAGTGGCGTTCCGTGCCATCCGCGGGCAAGGGTGCGGAGCACCGCGAACGGGGCTGCGCTATCATGAACACAGGCTTATGACCGTCTCCAGTCAAGCCGGGATCGACGAAACCCCGCTGGTTGCGCGGGCCCGCGAAGGCGATGCTCGGGCCTTCGGGGAGTTGGTGCAGCATTACGAGGGTAAGATTTTCCGGCTGGCCCAGCACGTGACGCAGAACCGCGAAGATGCGGAAGATGTTCTGCAAGAGACGTTCATGAAAGCCTACGAGCACCTGGATCAGTTTGAGGGCAACTCGAAGTTCTACACCTGGATTGTTCGCATTGCGGTCAACCAGGCGCTCATGAAGCTGCGCCGCCGGAAAACCGACAGGTCGGTTTCACTCGATGAGACCATCGATACCGGCGAAGACACCTTGGTACGGGAAATCGCAGCCTGGGGTGAGGACCCCGAGCAGCGCTTTTCGCGGGAGGAACTCGGCGGCATCCTGGATTCGGCGATTCAGAGCCTCGAGCCACCGTACCGCTCCGTTTTCGTGCTGCGCGACATCGACGAGCTTTCGACCGAGGAGACGGCCGACGTTTTGGGCCTCTCCGTGCCGGCGGTGAAAAGCAGGCTGTTGCGGGCTCGCCTGCAGTTGCGCGAGAAGCTGACGCGTTTCTTTAGACGCAAGGGAGACGACGCCTTTGCTTACATGTAAAGACTTCCTGAACGAGTTGACCGACTACCTGGACGAATGTCTTGATGCCGAATCTCGGACCAAGCTGGAGCGGCACATCACCGAGTGCCCGAATTGCTGGGTAATCGCCGACACCACCAGGAAGACTATCCAGATCTACAAAGGCATGGACCCCTATCCCATCCCGCCCGATGTAGAGACACGTCTGATGAAGGCGCTCGAAAAGAAGATGGCGGAGAAGCAGAAGTAGCCTTTCCGTTGCGAGGCGAGCAACGCGGTTCCAGCCTGGTATCTGAAGTCTATCGTGGATGGGGTGAAGGAGATATCGGGAGCAGTAGCGTAGGCGAGATTCGCGGCACTGGAGAGCCAGTGCCGCGAACGTCAGCATGTGGCGGAACCGCGCCGCCCGCTTGGGTCTATAGTCCATTGCATTGTCCAAGCCCACCTTGCGGTGAGCTTCTTCAGGTATTTGATCGGCTGCTTCCCGGAAAACTGTAGATCGTCGGGCGCCCGACTGGGTTAACCTGGGAGACTACACATGGCATCGCCAGCGGTCTTCATCAGTTACAGCCACGATTCGCCCGAGCACGAGGCGGAAGTGCTGGCGCTGGCGAACCGCCTGCGCGAGGACGGTAACGACGCCGTTCTGGATCAATACCTGAGCTTTCCTCCCGAGGGCTGGGACTTGTGGGGGTAGCGGCAGATCCAGGCCGCCCGTCATGTGCTGATGGTCTGCACCCCAACCTACCGCCGGCAGTACGATGGCGAGGAAGAGACCGGGAAAGGCCTGGGCGCCATTTCGGAAGCGGGGATCATTCGCCAAATCCTGTATGACGCTGGCGGGGTCAACTTCCCGCGACGCTTTGGTCTCCGGCTTCGGCGCGATAGCGAGCCTGCTGGACCTGCCCGAGAAAGACGAAAGGAACGCCAACGTGGGGCCGAAGCGGTCCGCCGCTGGCTCGAACGGCAGCCCGGCTGGCTGCTCATTCTGGACAACGTCGAGGACTTGGTCGGCGTGGTCAAACCCTTTCTGCCCGCGAGTGGAACGGGTCACGTTCTGATCATCACCCGCTTGCAGGCCACCGGCGCCATCGCTCAAAGCATGGAACTGGAAAAGATGGAGCCGGAGGAAGGCGCCCTGTTTCTGCTCCGGCGGGCCAAGGTGATCGCGCCAGACGCGCCGCTGGACGCCGCTTCCGAGGCCGACCGAAAGCTGGCCAGGGAAATCACCGAAGAAGTCGCCGGCCTGCCCCTGGCGCTGGACCAGGCGGCGGCTTATATCGAAGAGACACCTTCCACGCCGGCGAAATACCTGAAGCTGTGTCGCACCGAGGGCGCCGCGCTCTGCGCCTTTCTCGCGCCCGACGCCATCCCCGAAGAAATCTTCACCCAAGGCGGCAAAGAACTGAGCGAGCCGCTGGTGCAAACCGCCGGGAACCCGCTCGCGTGGGACGCCGCCCTCGAAGCAGCGGGAAGGTTCCGTCTCGTCCACCGAAATGTCGCCAACGATACCCTCAGCATTCACCGCTTGGTGCAAGAGGTCTCGAAAGACGCGATGGACGCGCCCACCCGCCGCGTATGGACCGAGCGGGTTGTGCAAGCGTTGAGCAAGGTATTCCCGGACGTGGAATTCCAACACTGGCCACAGTGCGAGCGGCTGATTCCCCACGGAATAGTGGTCGGCCGTCTGGTGGAAAACTCCGGGTTGGATTTCGAGGCAGCAGCCCGCCTTCTCAGCCGGAGTGGTCAATATCTTATTGACCGCGCGCGGTACGGGGAAGCCGAGCCGTTGCACCGGCGCGCCCTAGCTATTCTCGAAAAGGCACTGGGACCCGACCACCCCGACACCGCGATCGGTCTCAACAACCTGGCGTTGCTGTACGACAACCAAGGCCGCTACGATGAAGCCGAGCCGCTGTACCAGCGGGCCCTCGCCATTGACGAAAGAGCGTCGGGGCCCGACCACCCCGACACCGCGATCGGTCTTAACAACCTGGCGTGGCTGTACGACAACCAAGGTCGCTACGGGGAAGCCGAGCCGCTGTACCAGCGCGCCCTCGCCATTGATGAAAAGGCGTTGGGGCCCTACCACCATGGCACCGCAGCCGATCTCAACAACTTGGCGGCGCTCTACTGGCACCAAGGCCGCTACGGAGAAGCCGAGCCGCTGTGCCAGCGCGCCCTCGCCATTGACGAAAAAGCGCTGGGGCCCGATCACCCCGACACCGCTACCAACCTCAACAACCTGGCGAATCTCTACGACAGCCTTGGCCGTTACGAGGAAGCCGAGCCGCTCTACCAGCGTGCCCTCGCCATCCGCGAAAAAGCGCTGGGTCCCGACCATCCCTCGACCGTCCTCAGCGTTGACAACTACGCCCTATTCCTCCGGAAGCGTGGCCGCGCGGCCGAAGCCGAAAAGCTGGAAGCGCGGTTCAAGGTTCCACCTCAGTGACCAAGCCTGACGAACGAACCCTAAACGGGTACGGTCGTACCTAATATGGGTACGAGAGGCGACAACGGCGAACTCTAGGAACTCACTCGTAAACGCTTCTCCGATGCCCCACGGCTACCACAAGAACCACCAGGCGCGTGGCCTGAATCTCGCAGATGATACGGTAATCGCGAACACGATAACGCCAGAGTCCGTATTTGCAGTGGCGCAGCGGCTTGCCGAAACGGCGCGGATCGCTCTCTGTGGCGATTCGGCTGTCCATGTAGTCGAGGATTTCCCGCTGGATGCTTGGGTCGAGCTTCCGCAGGTCCCTCTCCACTTCAGGGTCGTATTCAACGATCCAAGCCAAGGTTCTTCCGAATTTGCTCGCCGCTCAGCGGGGGACGCCGCTTTTCCAGGCGCGCTTCGGCCAGGTAACGGTCTTCCAGATCGTCAATATGGTCTTCGATGAGTTCGACGACATGATACGCCTTGGTCCGGCCCGTTCGTGTCGCCAGATCGGACAGCCTGCGTTCCATTTCGTCGCTCAGGCGGATCGACATCATAGGTGTACCTCTCCATCATAGCCACCAGGAACTCGCACCGCACCCCCCACCCCATGCTATCCTAACTCCGGATGTTCACTCGCCCGCGTAAAGCCCGTGTTTTGTTCGGACTATCCGACATCATCCTGGCTGCGCTGGCCTTCGAGGCGGCTTACCAGACGCGCGCGGTCCTGCATCTCGAACATACCTTCTATCTCACCGTCGAGCGCAAGGCCCTGGTTTTGGGGTTCGCGCTGGTCACCTGGGTCACCATCGGGCTGTGGCTCGGGATTTACGAAAGGCTCGATTCGGGCCACCCCCGCGTGATCCTGCGCGATACCGCGCGCCAGTGCGCTTCGGGCGCACTGTGCCTGGTGCTGTTCGAGTACGTCCTGCGACTGGACCTCAGCCGCTTCTTCCTCGGCCTGTTCTCCGCCTACGCCTGGGTTCTGCTACTGCTGTTCCGGCTCACGGCTGGGCGCGTGGTGGGAGTGATCCGCCGCGAATTCGCCGCGCCGCATTACGTGATGGTGGTGGGAACCGGGGAGCGCGCCATCCGTATGGCGGAGGCGCTCGAGCAATCCGCGGAATACGGTGTCCGCCTGCGCGGCTTCCTGAGTGAACAATCGGAGGGCCCAGAGGGCGCCCCGCCCGCTGAAATCGCGCTCGGCTCGCTGTACAAAGTCCAGCCCATCGGCGAGTTGCCCTCCATTCTGCGGCAGCACGTGGTCGACGAGATCATCTTCGCCGTGGGCAGCGAGAGCCTCGCTAACCTGGAAGAGGTTTTCCTGCTCTGCGATGAGGAAGGCGTGCGCACGCGCGTGGCGGTGGATTTCTTTCCGCACGTCAACAGCACGGTCTCGCTCGACCGCTTCGGCGCGACGCCCCTGCTGACCTTCACCGCGGCCCCCTACGACGAGATCCGCCTGCTGGTGAAGCGCCTCACCGACATCGCCATCGCCGCCGCCGGGCTGGTGGTGCTGGCGCCCTTCATGGCGGCAATCGGCATTCTGATCCGACTCACTTCGCCCGGCCCCGTGATCTTCCGCCAGGTGCGCTGCGGCTTGAATGGCCGCCGCTTCCTGTTCTACAAGTTCCGCTCCATGTGCCAGAACGCCGAGGAACTCAAGCCCGCGCTCGAGCACCTCAACACCCGCGAGACGGTCTTCAAGATTCCGCATGATCCGCGCCTGACGTCCATCGGCCGCTACCTGCGGAAGTTTTCCATCGACGAGTGGCCACAGTTGTGGAACGTGCTGCGCGGCGACATGTCGCTGGTCGGTCCGCGTCCGGCGGTTCCCGGCGAAGTCGACCGGTACCAGCGCTGGCAGCGTCGCCGCCTGCGTATGCGCCCCGGCCTCACCTGCCTGTGGGCCATTTCCGGACGCGATAACGTCGATTTCGAAACCTGGATGAAGCTGGATATGCAGTACATTGATAATTGGTCGTTGGCGCTGGATTGGAAGATTCTGCTGCGCACCATTCCCCATGTGCTCATGGGGCACGGCGCCAACTGAAAGGGTCGCTTATGCACCTCATTCCGAATCAAGAGGAAGTCGTAACCGTGCTGCGGGAAACCGGCGCGCTGCGCGAAGGCCATTTCGAATACCCTACGGGTTTGCATTCCAACGAGTATCTCCAGGTCCCCCTGGCCATGCGCTACTACCAGTATCAACGCATGTTGTCGGTGGGGCTGAGCCGGCTGTTGCGCGCCAACCCCGAAATCCGGGCCATCGTGCCGCAACTCTCCATCGTCACGCCCATGACCGGCGGTCTGCCCGTGGCCTACGGCGTGTGCGAGGCGATGCGCGCCCAACAGGTCTATTGGGCCGAACGCCAGTACGATGCCGAGCCGCTCCGTTTCCGCCAGTACCTCGAGCCCAAGGCAGGCGAGCAGGTGGTCATTGTGGACGATATCCTGCGCACCGGCGCCAGGCTGGCGGAGCTGAAGACGCTTTTGGAATCGCGCGGAGCCACCGTGGTTGGGCTGGCGGTGATTATCTACCAGCCGACGCCGCAGACCCTGAGTTTCGGCTCTCTCCCCCTGTATTATCTGGCCAAACTGGAGGCCCGCTACTATGCCGCCGGCGCCGAGTGCGCGCTCTGCAAGCGCGGTCTGCCCCTCGAAAAGGTCTGGATCTGAATTACGAATTGCTGAATTTCAGTGCAGAATGTCTCAAACCCGTTACAAAGCGAAGATTTGGCCCGCTTGCGGGGCACATTTTCACAGGCTTTTCCACAGTCGCGTGGAAAACTGGTAGTACCGACGGTTCGAGAAGGTGGTAAATTGTTTACGGTCCGACTGACGTAAGAGTTATGCCACGACTTTGCCTGCTCGCAATGCTCTGTTGCGTCCCGCTGGCGGCGCAAGATACCGACGCCGAGAAGCTCGCGCCCTACTATCCCACGCCGGAAACCATCGTCGAGAAGATGCTCCAGCTCGGCGGCCTCAAGGCGGGTGAGAAGGTGTTCGACCTGGGCTCCGGCGACGGCCGCATCGTCATCATGGCCGCCCAGAAGTTCCATGCCGAGGCCGTGGGCATCGAGTTGGACGCAGACCTCTGGAGGCAGAGCACCGACAAGATCCGCAAGCTTGGACTGGATAAGAACGCCCACATCGTCAATGGCGATCTCCTGAGGCAAAACTACAGCTCCGCCGACCTGGTCACCGTCTACCTCTTGCCCGATCCGGTCAATACCAAAGTCCAGCCGCTGCTGGACAAGGAATTGAAAAAAGGCGCTCGTGTAGTGGCTCACGATTTCGAGTTCCGGAACTGGACGCCCGAAAAGGTCGAAAACATCGCCGACGACGGCGAGGGCCGCAGCCACACGCTCTATCTCTATCGGAAGTGATTACGTGCCGTTTCCCCTGAAGTTCGACTGGCCGCGTCAGATTGCATGGGTGCGCGTCCTGCTGGCGGCCGCCACCCTGGGCATCGGCTACTTTTCCCCCCCGGACGTGGCTTCGCTTCTCTTTTTCTATGGCTTGCTGGTGCTGTACCTGGTCCTCAGCCTCATACTGGCGGGCCGCGGCGTCGGGCCGGGCGGCCTGCGGGGACTGCTGGCCCTGTTCGGCGACGTGGTTTACTTCTTGGTCCTGGTTAGCTTCGGCGTCGGCCGCCTATGGCTGGCTTCCGTTTTTTTCCTTTATCTTCTGGCCGAAGCTTTGGCGTTTTACGGGCCCGTGGAAGTGGTGGTGGTGGTGGCCGTGGCCGCGGTCTTCTGCGCCCTACTCCCTTATGAAGGGACCCGGCGCCTCGAGCCCACCGTACTCGTGGCCGGCGTCCTGACCTGCGCTTGCGCGGTGCACAAACGCCGCCGGGAAGCCCACATCGAGCAATTGAACGAAAAGTCGGAAGAAGTGCAAAAGGACGCGCAGAAAGCCCGCGAGACGGAGCGCCAGCGAATCGCTTCGGACTTCCACGATGGCCCCCTGCAAAGCTTCATCAGTCTGCAAATGCGCCTCGAAATCCTGCGCAAGCTTCTCGATCGCGACTTCCATGCGGGCATGCAGGACCTCATGGAGTTGCAGACCCTGGCGCAATCCCAGGTCCGCGACCTGCGGGTATTCCTCCACAGCATGCGTCCGGTCGACATGGATGGCGCCAGCCTGGTGGCCACGGCCCGGCGCACCGCCGAATCCTTCCAAAAGGAAAGCGGCATTCCGGTGACGTTTCTGGGAACCAACACCCCCGTCGGGCTGCCGCAGGAAACGACCGCCGAGGTGCTGCAGATGCTTCGCGAAGCGCTGCACAACGTGCAGAAGCACGCCGATGCTACGCGCGTGGCCGTGACCATGGAGAGGACCGATCGCAACCTCGAGATTTCGGTGGACGACAACGGCCACGGCTTCAACTTCGCCGGAACATACACGCTGGAAGAACTCGAGATGCTGCGCCTGGGCCCCGCCAGTCTCAAGCGCCGCGCGCGCTCACTCAACGCCGACCTGCAATTGGAATCGCGTCCCGGCCGCGGGGCGGGTCTGAAGTTCCGGATACCCTTACAATGACAGGGGCCGGAAGACGGGGGCCGGGGGCCAGGGAAACCACATGCCTGCTCCTCGGTCTCTTTGCCTTCTCGGGTTGTGGTCGCTACGCCGATTTCAAGCTGCCGCCGGTTTCGGGCGGCGATCCCAACATGACCTTCGCTTTCGAAGCACAGGCGGAGCCTGTGCTCACTCCTGGTGACGCCTGGGAATCGCACGATGTGCTCAACCCATCCATAATCTCTCGCTCTCAACCCCAGTCCCTCCTGAATTTCTACTCCGGCTTCGACGGCCGCACCTGGCGCACGGGACTGGCCGCCTCCGACGACGGTACTCACTGGCAAAAGCAAGGTGTGATCCTCTCCCCCGATCCGCGGACCTGGGAAGGCTCATACATCGCCGCCAACGGCTCCGCGCTCTGGTATGAAGACCAGTTCTGGTATTGGTACCAGGCCGGCCCCAGGGAGAGACCTCGCATCGGCCTTGCTCGCGCCTTGGATACCCACTCCTGGCGCAAAGAGCCCCATCCCGTGCTCGAGCCGGGCCCGTACGGATGCTGGGACGAGTACGGCGTGGCCGATCCTTACGTGATTCGCATCGAGCCGTATTTCTACCTCTTCTATCTCGGCCAGGACCGCGCTCGCCGCCAGCGCCTCGGCGTCGCGCGTTCTACGGACGGCGTCCGCTGGGAAAAGCTCCGCGCCAACCCGGTCCTCGAATTGGGCGACGCCGGCGCGTTCGACGAGAACGGTCTTGGCGAGCCGGCCGTATGGAATTCGCACGGTTTCTATTGGATGCTCTACACCGGCCGCGACACTGCCGAGAACCGCCGCCTGGGCCTGGCGCGCTCCACCGACGGCGTCCGCTGGCGGAAGCTCCCCGTGGTCTTCAGCGGCCACCAGCCGTGGGATGGGAAGGTCGTCTGCGACCCCACGGTGGAGGTGGCGGGCGGCGTCATCCGCGTCTGGTTCGGCGGCGGCGACATCGCCTCGCCTGATGAGAATCTGCACGGCCAGATCGGCTTGGCGATCCTCCGCCCGGTCAGTGCGCACTGAGTGGGCCATAGCCCGGTTGCCTGCCCGCCGGATTCCGGGAACAGGTCCGTCGCAGACGATGTCCGAATTCCCTGTTTGCAGGCTGTTCTGCGTCACCCGATGTCCCCGTAAAGATGCCCGGATGTATAGCCCCGACTTCTCCCGGGGGAGGGTCTTCGCCCCCTGTTTTCGCCCCGCCCGAGGATCCCCGCTTTCTTCCGTGTGAGAAATCCCGGCTAAACGCTGCGGCGTTACCGGGGAGGAAGCCGGCTTAACCTCCCAGATCGGAATTTGATCGAACGGGAACGACTGTTGCGAATATTCGAGAAATCGAATATTCTAATATTATGCAAAGCATGTTGCGGGAATATAAGGCGAGCATCTTTCAAGCGCTCGCGCATCCCACCCGCATCGCGATCGTGGAGGCGTTGCGGGACGGCGAAATCTCCGCGCGAACCATCCAGGAGCGGCTCGGCATCGAGCAGGCCAACCTTTCGCAACATCTGGCGATTCTGCGCAGCCGGCAGATCGTCGCCAACCGCAAGGAAGGCAATCAGGTCTTCTACTCCCTGCGCAACAAGGCGCTGGTCAAGGTCCTCGACATGATGCGCCGGTATTTCCAAGCGCACCTCGCCGAAGAAGTTCAGATGCTTGGCGAGATCGAAGCGGAAGATCCAGCCCGTCGCAAGGAGCGTTTGGATTGACTTTCGAGAGTGCGGCGCATGCCCTGGCTTAACGCGTGTTTCACTGGCGGTCTGATCGCCTACCTGGCGGGCACCGCCGCCGGGATCGCCGGGTTCCGCGTGCCGCGCCGCGCCCGAATCGGCGTTTTCGGCTGCGCGCTCGCGGGTGCGCTATTGGAGATAATCGCGGCAGTTGTTGCCCTCGCACGAGGCGGCGTTACCACCTGGAATCTTCCGTTTGGCGTGCCTCTCTTTTCATGGGCCATCCGAGTCAACGCCCTTTCGGCTTACTTCAACCTGACGCTGGGCATACTCGCCGCTGCGGTTTCCGTCTACTCTTTCGGATATCTACGTCAAATGGAAGGCCGGCGAAACATCGGAGTCCTGGGTTGCTTCTACAACATTCTGCTGCTCAGCCTCACGCTGGTGTTCGCGGCCGGAAACGCGTTCTTTTTCCTGGTGGCCTGGGAAATCATGGCGCTCGCCGCATGGGGCCTGGTGAGTTTCGAGCACGAAAAGGAGCGGACGCGGCGGGCGGGAATGTTGTTCTTGATCATGTCGCACGCGGGCTCCGGGCTGCTCCTGATCGCGTTCCTCATCCTGGCGAGGGCGAGTGGAAGCCTCGATTTCGCGACCTTTCACCACGTTGCTTCGGCGCTTCCGGCCTGGCAGCAAGGCGTGGTGTTCCTGCTGTTCTTTCTCGGATTCGGCGTGAAGGCGGGAGTCGTCCCGCTGCATGTCTGGCTCCCGGAGGCCCATCCCGTGGCGCCCAGTAACATCTCCGCGCTGATGTCCGGTATCGTCATCAAGACCGGCATCTACGGGATGGCGCTGGTGTTCTTCGATTTCTTCGATGCGCCCCCGGCCTGGGCGGGGATCCTGGTCCTGAGCGCGGGCGTGCTTTCGGCGCTGTTGGGCGTACTCTATGCGCTGATGGAGCATGATCTCAAGCGTCTGCTGGCGTATCACAGCATCGAGAACATCGGCATCATCCTGATCGGGTTTGGCGCGGCCATGATTTTCCGGACCCTGGGCCATCCCACGCTCGCTGCCGTGGCGCTGATAGCCGGGCTCTATCACACCCTGAACCACGCGATTTTCAAGTCCCTTCTGTTCCTGGGCGCGGGCGCCGTTCACCATTCCACCGGTACACGCAACATGGAGGAAATGGGCGGGCTCATTCGCCGGATGCCCGTAACGGCGCTGTGCTTCCTGACTGGCGCGATCGCGATATCCGGCTTGCCGCCCCTCAACGGCTTCGTCAGCGAATGGCTCACCTACCAGGCCCTACTGGCCGGTTTCGGGAGCACGCAGAGCCTCACGCGCGTGATCTTCCCGATCGCCGGCGCGTTGCTCGCGCTGACCGCGGCGTTGGCGGCGGCCTGTTTTGTGAAGGCGTTCGGCATTTCGTTCCTCGCCCTGCCCAGGAGCGAAAACGCCGCCCAGGCCCACGAAGCGCCCCTCTCCATGCGCCTCGGCATGGGATTTCTGGCCGCGGGCTGCCTCGCGCTGGGGCTCGGCGCTACCTGGTTTCTTCCGGTTTTCGATCCCATCACCGAGCAGCTCATCGGCGCTCGCGTCAGCTCGGCGCTGACCGCCGCCAACGGTTTTGCCATCTCCGCGGGCACGGCGCATGCGGGCACGGTTTCCACCGTGGGGATCGCCGCCATGCTGGTCCTGCTTTCGGCAATTCCGGCTTTCTTCTGGCTGGTGTGGGGCCGCGCCGGGCGGCGCGCCACGGGCCCAACCTGGGATTGCGGCCTGCCAGGGCTTACCGCCGATAACGAATACACCGCGACCGGTTTTTCCAAACCTATCCGCATGATCTTCTCAGCCCTGTATCGGCCGAGGCGCGAGATCCAGGCCGAATACGAAGTGTCGCCCTATTACCCCACGGCCATCCGGTTCGAAAGCGGAATTGAACCTTCCTTCGAGAAGCGCATGTACGATCCGTTCCGCAATTGGCTCTATCGAATGGCCGGACGCATGCGGTCCGTGCAGGCCGGCAGCATCCACGCTTACCTCGCCTACATATTCGTCGCCCTGCTCGCCCTCCTGCTATTCGGAGTCCGCCGATGACCGGCACGCTGTTAAAAGTCGTCGCCCAACTCGTCCTGCTGCTGATGCTCGCGCCTCTGGTCAGCGGTCTCATCAAGACGCTGAAGGCCCGCTTGCAGATGCGCCGCGGACCGGGCCTGCTACAGCCGTATTCCGACATTTATAAACTGCTTCGCAAGGGCATGGTGATTCCCAACACGGCGTCGTGGTTGTTTTCGGCCACGCCCTACGTCGTGTTCCTGGCAACCCTGCTGGCGGGGCTCATGGCGCCGATGGTCGCGGCCGATACCCCTATCGGACTCTTCGGCGGCGTGCTTGCCGTGGTCTATCTGCTGGGCCTGGGCCGCTTCTTCGTGGCGCTCAGCGGCCTGGATGCGGGCAGCCCATTCGGCGGCCTCGGCAGCAGCCGGGAAATGACCGTCTCCGCACTGGCCGAGCCAACCCTGATGCTGGCCGTATTCACCGTGGCCATCGGCGCGGGATCCACTTCCCTAGCGGAGATCGCGCGTGTAGCCATAAACCAACAATGGCGCTTTCTCGCCCCTTCGCAGGTGCTGGCCTTTGCCGCGCTGTTCCTTGTGCTGATCGCCGAAACCGGCCGCATCCCAGTGGACAATCCCGCAACCCACCTCGAGCTGACCATGATCCACGAAGCCATGATCCTGGAATACTCCGGGCCGTATCTCGCCCTGATCGAATGGGCCGCGTCCATCAAGCAACTGGTCCTGATGACCCTGATGATCAACGTGTTTTGGCCTTTTGGTCTGTCCACGGCATGGTCGCTGTCCGGCGTTTGGGCCGGCCTCGGCTGGCTCGCCCTCAAGCTCTTGATTCTGAGTTGCACCGTCGTGCTGGTGGAAACGGCCAATGCCAAGATGCGCCTGTTCCGCGTTCCCGAGTTGATGGCGGTGGCGTTTACGTTAGGGGCGCTGGCCCTGATCTCCACGTTCCTCTTTTAGAGACTGCTATGGATCTCCTGCACAACCCGGAGTTCGGCGACAAACTGGTGACGCTGATGGCCGCCTTTGTCCTGGTGCTCCAGATCGCCATGGTTGGACAGCGCTCGCTGGTGATGAACATCCGCCTGTTTGCGGCCCAGTCGTTCCTGCTGGGCGCCATCGCCGGCTCCATCGCCTGGTACAACCATGCGCCGCACATCTTTATCGCCGCCGGCATGACCATACTGCTCAAAGCAATTCTGGTCCCGATTGTGCTGGAGCGACTGGTGGACCGCATCGACATCCACCACGAGATTGCGCCCATCCTGAACACGCCGCTCTCCATCATGATCTCCGGCGGCCTGACCCTGGTGGCGTATCTGGTGGGCGAGTCCTTCTACCACCCCGAAGCGGGCGCCGCCAGCCTCGGACACAACACCCTGGCGGTTGCAATTTCCGTGTTTCTGATCGGCTTCTTCATGATGATCAACCGACGCAAAGCGCTCACGCAGGTGCTGGCGCTACTGACCCTCGAAAACGGCATCTTCCTGGCCGCCACCTGTCTGACATACGGCATGCCTCTGATTGTCGAACTCGGCGTGTTCTTCGACGTTCTGGTCGCCGTACTCGTCCTCGGCATCCTGGTCTACCGCATCCGGGAGTCGTTCGAATCCATGGACGTCAGCAAACTGCGCAGGCTGCGAGGCTGATGGATGATCCTCCCGATTCTGCTCCTCACCCCGTTCGCGGCCGGCGTCTTTTCGGCGCTCGCGCGCACGCGGCGCGCCATGGAAATCGCCAATCTGGCCGCGTTCTCGCTCGCGTTCGTTCTGGCGCTCGGCATCGCGAAACAAGTGCTGGACACCGGGTCCGTGTCCTTGTGGGGCGGCTTCCTTTATGCCGACCATCTCAGCGCGCTGGTGTGTCTGCTCACCGCCTCGGTGTCGCTGGTTTGCGCCGTCTACGCCGTCGGCTACCTGCGCGAAGACGAGCGCAGCGGGGCGTTCGGCGGCGACGATCCCGCCAGCACTTCCCAATTCCGCAAGTATTACACCCTGACTCCCTTGTTCGTAACCTCCATGTTCCTGGTCGCGCTGGCCGGTAACCTGGGAGTGATGTGGGTCGCCATCGAAGCCACCACGCTCGCGTCCGTGTTCCTGGTGACGTTCTATGGAAAGGCGACTTCCCTCGAAGCCGCGTGGAAATACGCCATGATTGGCGGAGTTGGGCTGTCCATGGCGCTGTTCGGAACCGTGCTCGCCTATTACGCCGGCCACCACCTGGCGGGCACCGACACTATTGCGGGATTGAACTGGCCCGTACTGGCCCGTCATGCCGCGCAACTGGACCCAACCACCATGCGCCTGGCATTCATCATGGCCCTGCTGGGATACGGGACCAAAGCCGGTCTGGCGCCCATGCACACCTGGAAGCCGGATGCGTATAGCGAAGCCCCCGTACCGGCCGCTGCCATTCTTTCCACCGCCATGCTGAACTGCGCCCTTTACGGACTGATCCGCTTCTACATTCTCACCAGCCGCTCGGTGGGCCCGGAGTTCCCCGGCCGGCTGCTGCTCATCTTCGGCTTGCTGTCCATGGGAATCTCTGTACCGTTCGTGCTGGTCCAGAAGAACTTCCGCCGCTTGCTGGCGTACCATACTATCGACCACGCGGGCATCATGGCGATGGCCCTCGGGGTCGGCGGAAAGCTCGCGGCCCTCGGTTTGATGCTGCACATGACCTATCACACCGTCGCCAAGTCGCTCCTCTTCCTCTGCGCCGGCAACGTCTACCAGCACTACAAAACCGACCTTTTCGACAAGGTCAAGGGCGGCGTCATCCACGTGATACCAGCCACCGGCGCCGTGTTCCTTATGGCTACCCTCGCGATCGTCGGCATGCCCCCGTTCAGCCTCTTCCAAAGCGAATTCCTGATTGTGAGGGCGGCCTTCGGCGCGGGGCTCTATCTTCCCACGGCGCTCTTCATTTTGTTTGGGACGGGCATCTTCGCCGGCGCCGTGCTGCACGTCGGCGGGCTGGTGTTGGGGCCGGCGTCGCCGGAGCCTGTGACGCCGCTCGTTCCATGGCGCGATTTTTCCATGCTGGGTCTCGCGGCCGTCCTGGTAATCGTCGCTTTCTGGCTGCCGGGGCCCCTGCTGGAACTCATACGGGGCGCGGCCAACGTGGTGACCGGAGGCTGACCCATGCGGGAAGTGCTGGAACAACTGACGCAAGAGTTCGCAGGCCGCATTGCCGCGGCGCCATCTTACCCGGACCAACTCTACGCCGCCATCGCCATAGCCGATATCCCGGCCATCGCGGCGGCGCTCCGTAGCCGCCACTCCGCGCGTCTCGCCGCCGTGTTCGCGGAAGACCGCGTGCGACCCGAGGCCGCGTTCTACAACTATTACGTCTTCGAGCGGCGCGGCAACCCGTGTTACCTCATTCTCCGCGCCCGCATTCCAGCGGAGGACCCACGGTTTCCATCGCTCGCCCCCGCCCTCCCATCCGTCAACTGGCAGGAACGCGAGATTCACGACTGGTTTGGCATCCAAGCCGAAGGCCACCCCAATCCGCGGCGCGTGGCCCTGCACGACAACTGGCCCGATGTGCACCCCCTGCGCAAGGATTTTCCGCTCCATACGGCGCTGCCCGCCTTCGAGGGCGACCAGCACGTCTACCGGCCGACGCTGGGGGAAGGCGTCTTCCAGATCCCCGTGGGACCGGTACACGCCGGCATCATCGAGCCCGGCCACTTCAACTTCGCCGTCGCCGGCGAGCCCATCCTGTACCTGCAACTCCGCATGTTCTACACCCACAAGGGAACGGAGAAGCTCTTCGAACAGCTTCCCGCGCAAAAGGGCGTGTTCCTCGCGGAGAGTGTATCGGGCGACTCGGCGTTTTCCCACGCCACGGCTTTCTGCCAGGCGGTGGAAAAGGCCAGCGGGATGGATGTCCCCTCCCGCGCTGGGTTCATGCGAACCGTTCTTCTGGAACTGGAGCGCATCGATAACCATATTGCCGATGTCGGGGCCATCGCCATGGACGTGGGGTTCGTCATCGCCAACGCGCACGCCGGCAGGCTTCGCGAGATGGCGCTGGCAATCAATGAAGAACTTACCGGGAGCCGCCTCCTGCGCGGAATGGCGTGCCTGGGCGGCGTGCGCCGAGACTGGAGCGCCTCGCAGATCGCCGCGCTACGCGATGCCATCGCCACCCTGGAGCGGGAGTTTCGCGATCTGGTGGCGCTCTTGAAGTCCTCCGATTCCACGCGCGACCGCTTGGAGCGCACCGGGTTCCTCCACCCGGAAAAAGCCTCGGCCCTGGGCATTGTGGGAGTCGGCGGCCGGGCCTCGGGCATCGATCTCGACGTGCGCCGCGACCATCCCTACGCCGCTTACCGCCATCTTTCGTGGCGTGTCCCGGTCTACCAGGAGGGCGACGTGCTGCGCCGCATGCAGGTCCGCATCGACGAGGTATTCGAATCCGTGGCGATGCTCCGCGCCGCCTTGGGCGACTTGCCAGGCGGCCCGCACCGCGCGCCCGATCTTGTCATCGAGCCGGGCCGCTGCGCCCTCAGCGCCGTGGAGGGCTGGCGCGGCGAGATCCTGTACTGGGTGCGAACCGGCCCGGCAAACCGGATCGAGCGGTGCAAGATCAAAGACCCCTCAATGAACAACTGGCCTGGCTTGGTGGAAGCCGTGCAGGGCAACATCATCGCCGATTTTCCCGTGATCAATAAGAGCTTCAATCTCTCCTACTCGGGGACGGACCGCTGACATGTTCAAAATCCTCCAGAAAACGCTGCGGGCCGGAACGGTAACACAGCCTTATCCCGAGACCGCCGCCAGCCTGGCGTCGGGCTTCCGCGGTCTGCCCGAATTCGACTTGGAGAACTGGCGCGACGCCCGGCCGGCCGCCGACGCCTGCCCCTCCGGCGCAATCGCCGTCACGGACGCCGGTCGGTTCCGCACCGTCACGGTGGACTACGGCCGCTGCATCCTCTGCGGTGAGTGCGCCGCCGTAACGCCCGAGGGCGCCGTCCGCGTGGGCCGGAATTTCGAAGCCGCCGCCACGGACCGCAAGGCGCTGGTGATCTCCGCGCAATACACGTTGGATGCGGAGGGCCGGCAGACTTGCCTGGTGCGCGCCGCCCCGGAGATCGGCCGCCAACTCACCCGTCAGATCCACCGAATCCTGGGCCGTTCGCTCGCCATCCGGGAGGTGGACGCCGGATCGTGCAACGGGTGCGAACTGGAAATCGTGGCCCTCAACAACTCCGTCCACGACATCGAACGTTTCGGCATCCACTTCGTCGCTTCCCCGCGCCACGCCGACATGCTGCTGGTCACCGGCCCAGTGACGAGGAACATGGAACTGGCCCTCCGCAAGACCTACGATGCGACACCGGACCCCAAGCTGGTTGTTGCCGTCGGCGCCTGCGGTATCAGCGGCGGCATCTTCGGAACGAACTACGCCACCCGCGGCGGCGTGGACCAGGTGATCCCGGTGGACGTGTACATCCCCGGCTGCCCTCCGCGCCCGGAGGCTCTGCTCTTCGGAATCCTGATGGCTGTGGGAAGGCTGAGGAATCGGCAGTAGCGCTGGGTTGGCCGCTCCTCTTGAGTGAACCGTATCGGAGGAGCTAAAGAACCACCACTTCAACCGGAAGCGATTCCAATGCGCGATCGAACGTGACCAGTTTCAGTCCCGCCGCCGAAGCGAATGCCACCAGATACGCATCGGCCCACACTTTGGGCGATGCGCTGCCGAGCCGCGAATGGACACGCAGACGCGGCTCAAGGCCGTCTGGTTCCGGCAGCATCGCGATGCGATCGTCGGACCACAGTTGGTCCCACACCTCCCATGCGCCCGCCATGCTCTTGACGTCCCGCCCTCGAAAACACTCGCGAGCCCTGCCGGCATGCCCGTGACGGTCCCAGAGCAAAGCCAGCCGCACGTTGGCAACCCGCTTCATGAGGCGATTATGGCAGACTCTCAATCGGACGCGTCTTCGCGAAGTTCCACGCGTGCTCCACGATGGTTCGCAGGTCGGTGTATTGCGGCCGCCAGCCCAGCTTGGTCCGCAGCTTGCCTGCGGCTGCCACCAGGCTCAGCGGGTCGCCTTCCCGGCGTGGGCCGGTCACGTACGGGACCTTCTTGCCGGTCACTTCCTCCACCACCCGGATCATCTCCATCACCGTGTGGCCCGTCCCGGTGCCCACGTTGAACCGGTCGGTTGCGCCGCCGCCCAGCAGGTACTCCACGGCCAGAATGTGCGCTTGCGCCAGGTCGTTCACGTGGATGTAGTCGCGAATGCAGGTGCCGTCGGGCGTGTCGTAGTCGTCCCCGAAAACCGTGATCGGGCTTCCCGTAATCACCGCGCGCAGCAGCAGGGGGAGCAGGTGCGTCTCGGGCTCGTGCTCTTCGCCCAACTGGCCCGCGGGGTCGGCGCCCGAGGCGTTGAAGTAGCGCAGAGAGACGCTGGTCAACTGGTGGATCTGATCGAACCACCCGAGCAGCGTCTCCACCATTACCTTGGATTCGCCGTAGGGGCTCACCGGCTGGATGGGAAACGTCTCCAGAATCGGGTTGGTATGCGGATTCCCGTACACCGCCGCCGTGGACGAGAAGACCACATGTTTGACGCTTGCCTGCACCATGGCGGTGAGGAGCGATAGCGAGCCGCCCACGTTGTTGGCGAAATACCGCTCCGGCTCGCGCATGGATTCGCCCACCGCAATGAAGCCGGCGAAGTGGATTACAGCCTCTGGCCGCTTTTCGCGCATAAGCTGCGCCAGGGCGCCGGTATCGGCTAGATCCAGCACATCGAGGCGGCCGGCGGGTACGTTGTGCCGATACCCTTTGGAAAGATTGTCGACCACCGTGACGTCATGCCCCTGCTCCAGCAGCAGGCGCACGGTGTGTGCGCCGATGTATCCGGCGCCGCCCGTAACCAGGATTCTGAGGCTCACAAGATCTAGAATACTTCTATGCCAAGCGGAGCGGAGTTGTTTGTCGAAGCGGTTGCGCGGTTGGGCATCGATACCATCTTTACGCTGGTGGGCGATCACCTCAACGAAGTGCTGGCCGTGGCCGCCCGCCGCGGCATCCGCATCCTCGACATGCGGCACGAATCCGGCGTCACCCACGCCGCCGACGCTTGGGCGCGGATTCACCGCAAGCCCGCGCTTTCGCTGGTCACCGGCGGCCCCGGCCACACCAACTCACTCACCGGCGTGGCCACCGCCAACCTCGTCGGTAGTCCTTTGATTGCCGTGAGCGGCAGCCGCCCCAGCACCCTGGCTGGCCGCCAGGCTTTTCAGGACATCGACCAGGTGGCCATGGCCCGCCCCGTGGTGAAGTGGGCCGCCGAAGTGCCCGATGCCGCCCAGATCCCGTCTTACCTCGAGCGAGCTTATGCCCAAGCCGATAGCGGACGGAAGGGCGCGGTGCATTTGACCATTCCGGTGGATTTGTTCACAGCCAGCGCTGGTGGGACAGGTTTCCCGACATGGCCACCCCTTGACAGGCCAAAGGGCCTGTGCCACTCGGGCGACATCCACCGCGCCATCGCCCTCCTCCGCGCCGCCGAGCGCCCCATCCTGATCGCCGGCAGCGGCATTTGGTGGTCCCACGCCGAAGATGCCCTCCGCCGCTTCATCGAGCTCACTCAAATCCCCCTCTACACCATCACCATGGGGCGTGGCACGGTTTCCGACGATCACCCGCTCGTCATGGGCTACGCCGACCCCGCGCTCAACTACGCCGTTCACACCGCCTTCCGCGAAGCCGACCTGTTCCTCGTCGTTGGCAAACGCATCGACTACCGCTTGGCCATGGGCGGGCCGCGCCTGTTTCCGCCCGAAGCCCGATTCATCCAGATCGATATTCACCCCCAGGAGCTGGGCCTCAATCGCCAGCTCGATGCCGCCATCTGCGCCGATGCCCGCCTCGCGCTCGAAGCCCTGGCCAGCGCCGCCGGTCCCCAGCCGTGGCCGCCGGGCCCAGGGGGCACCCCCTGGCTCGAACGCCTGCGCGCGCTCCGTCGCGATTGGGAGGCCACGCTCGCGCTGGCTGCTTCCGATACCGCCCTGCCCATGCACCCCGCCGCTCTCTGCCACGAATTGAGCCAGGCATTGCCGCGCGACGTGCTCTACTCCTGGGACGGCGGCGATTTCGTGCATTGGGGCCGCGCCTTGCTCCCCGCGCGCGAGCCTGGTGGCTGGCTGCGCCTCGGCCCGCTGGGAGCCATCGGTTCCTCGCTGCCCAACGCTCTGGCCCTGCAACTGGCGCATCCCCGGCGGCCCGTGGCCGTCATCACCGGCGATGGCGCTCTGGGCTTCTACATCGCCGAAATGGACACCGCCGTGCGCCACAAGCTGCCCATCGTCGTCATTGTGGGTAACGACGCGGGCTGGGGCCTGGAACGCGAGCTTCAATCCTTCGCTTCGGGCGGCGCCACGGTTGCCTGCGAGTTGCAATCGACGCCCTACGACGCCATCATGAAAGCGTTCGGCGGCGGCGGCGAAACCGTCGAGCGTATCGAGCAGGTTCGCCCAGCCGTCGAGCGCGCTTTCGCCTCCGGCGTGCCCTATTGCCTGAACGTGAAAATCCGCGGTGTGCGTTCGCCATTCACCGAGTGGCAGATCGCTGGGAAGAAGAAGTGAAGCCGCTGTCCGTCAGCGTTGCCTTGGCCGTTCTCCTGACGGCCGCCCTGCCGGGCCAGGACCTGCCGCCGTGGGTTTTGCTGCTGGCGCGCGTCAAACAACACGCGCGCGCCACTTTCGAGCACATTCCCGACTACGCCTGCCTGGAAACCGTCAACCGCTCCCAGAAGCCTCGCAATGGCGCATCTTTCACGCCCATCGATACGTTGCTCCTGGAAGTGGCTTCGGTGGCCGGCAAGGAAATCTTTGCGCGAAAAGGCGCGGCGCGGTTTCAAGACGGCAATGTAAGGGACCTCGCCAGCGAAGGCCTCATCGGCTCCGGCGACTTTTCCTCCACTCCACTCAACCTCTTCGTGCATGACGCCGCGCGGTTCACCGTCTCCTCGGAGGCGGGGTTGTCCGAGGGAACGACGCTCCGGTTCGATTTTGAGGTGTCGGCGTTGACCGGCGCTTACCATGTCCAGTTCGGTGGAATCCAGGCAGTGGTCGGGGTGCGGGGCACGTTTTGGGTGGATACACAATCCCTGGATTTGCTGCGCATCGAGGAACGCCACGTGGATCTCCCGTCGGACTTGAACGTCCGCGATATCGTCACCAGCATCGCCTACGGGCGCACCCGCATCGGTTCCTCCGAGCCGCTGTTGCCGCTTTCGTCGGAAGTGATCGTCACCGATTCTTCCGGCGGCCAGCAGAGAAACCTGATTGAGTTCTCCGGTTGCCGGGAGTACCAAAGCGATTCGGTCGTTCATTTTGAAGAGGTTGTTCCGGATTCCCCGCCGGCTCCCAAGAAGAAATAGCCGCCCCGCCCGCGCGCCCGCCCCGCCGCCCGGCTGTTTTCGCTAGAATTGTTACTTGTCTCGAAAGCCACGTAGCGTCATTGCCATCTACGCGGGATCGTTCGACCCTATCACCAACGGGCACCTCGACCTCATCCAGCGCGGCTCGCGAATGTTCGACCGCCTGATCGTCTCCATTTTGCGAAATGAGACCAAGGAGCCGCTCTTCTCCGCCGAAGAACGCATGGAAATGTTGCGCGAGGTGGTCGGCGTCTACCCCAACGTGGAAGTGGATTCCTTCGACGGTCTCCTGGTGGATCATGCCGCCGCGCACTCCGCTACCGTGCTCCTGCGCGGCATCCGCGCGATTTCGGATTACGAATACGAGTTGCAGATGGCCCTCATGAACCGGCGCCTGCGCCCTGAAATTGAAACTGTCTTCATGATGGCCAACGAAGCCTATTCTTTTATCAGCTCCCGCCTCGTAAAGGAAGTCTTCGGCCTGGGAGGGAGCATCAAAGGATTGGTGCCGCCCGCGGTGGAAATGCGGCTGCGCCGCAGGCTGTCTAGGATTAAACAGAGAGGGGCTTAGAGCACAAGGGCATGCAGGCAGTAGCGAATCGAATTGCGCAACGGATCTCTTCCATCAGCGTATCTTCCACCATGAAAGTGGCGGCCGACGCCGAAAGGCTTCGCGACCAAGGCGTCGACGTGGTGGATTTCGGCGCCGGCGAACCGGATTTCCCCACCCCCGATCACATTAAGCGGGCCGCCATCCGCGCCATCGAGCGGAACTTCACCAAGTACACGCCCGCCGGTGGCACCGCCGAGTTGAGGCAGGCCGTCTGCGATCGCCATGCCCGCGACTTCGGGACCGATTACCAGCCCAGCGAGTGCCTCATCACCGTGGGCGGCAAGCACCTCGTCTTCAACCTCATGCAGGCGCTCGTGGACCCCGGCGACGAGGTCGTCATCCCCGTGCCCTACTGGGTGACGTATCGAGACGTCGTCCACTACGCCGGCGGTAAGTGCGTTTTCGCTACTACCGATGAGGAGAAGGGCTTCGCGCTCACCGCCTCCATGGTCGAGCCGCACCTCACCTCGCGCACCAGGATGGTGCTCGTCAACTCACCCTGCAATCCCAGCGGCGCGGTGTTGGATCGCGGCGAGTTCGAAAAGCTATTCAAGCTGACCTCCGCGCGCGGCATCTACCTGATGACCGACGAGTGCTACTCGAAGTTTCTCTATGACAGCGAGCCGTTTTCGATCGCGGCGCTGCCCGGAGCCAAAGAATCGGTGCTGGTGGCGGGAACGCTTTCCAAGACCTACGCCATGACCGGGTGGCGCATCGGCTACGGTCTGGTGCCCGCGCCCATCGTGACTGCCATGACCAAGCTGCAGAGCCACTCGACCTCGAACCCCTGTTCCATCTCCCAAAAGGCCGCCTTCGAAGCTCTAACCGCTCCGCAGGATTCCGTGGCCGCCATGCTCGCCGAATACCGCCGCCGCCGCGATTTTGTGATCCAACGCCTGCGCGCCATTCCCGGCGTGAAATGCGCCCAGCCGCGCGGCGCGTTCTACGCGTTTCCGAACGTCTCGGCGGCGCTCGGCAAGAACGGCATCCAAACCTCGCTCGAACTCTCGGAGCGGCTGCTGGCGGAGGCGCACGTGGCCGTGGTCCCCGGTGAGGCGTTCGGCGTCGATCGCCACATCCGCATCTCCTACGCCGCTTCCATGAAGGATCTGGAGCGNNCCATCCGCCTCACGCCTTCTCTCCGCGAGAAAGTGTGGGGCAAGACCCGCCTGGAGCCCTGGTTTCCGGATTCGGACAGGCCCGTCGGCGAGGCCTGGTTCCTCGCCGATCGGAAGCTTCCACTCCTGGTCAAGCTGATCTTCACTTCCGAACGGCTCTCCGTGCAGGTGCATCCCGATAGCAAGACCGAGATGTCGTACATCCTGGATGCCGAGCCCGGCGCCGCCATCGCGCTCGGGTTCCGCCAGCCCATCACGCGTCAGCGGCTGCTCGAGTCCGCGCGCACGGGTGAGATCGAGCAACTCATCAACTGGATTCCGGTGAAACCCGGCGAGACCTATTTCACGCCGGCCCACACGGTGCACGCCGTCGGCGCTGGCATCGTGCTGTGCGAAATCCTGCGGAATTCGGACGTGACCTGGCGCCTATGGGATTACGGCCGCCCGCGCGAGCTCCACGTGGAAGAAGCCGTCGCCATTTCGGATTTGGGCGTGCACCCGGGCGCCGCGCGCGCGACGCCCATTTCCGAAGGCTGCGACGAACTGGTGCGCTGCCGGCATTTCGTAACCGAGTTGGTCCGGCTGACGCCCGGCGCGCCGCACACGCCTACGCCCGAAGTGTGCCAGATGTGGGTCTGCCTGGAAGGCCGCGGCGCCATCGCGGGAGAGCCGTTCCAGCCGGGCGAGGTATGGCTGTTCCCCGAAGCGGGCCAGCAGCCCGAGCTTCGCGCGAAAACCACCGCGCGTTTCCTGCGGACCTACGCGCCGCGGTGACGCTCGCGCCAGGTTCGCATTGCCCGGAGTAAGATGGAGTTGGAGGCGGACACCCACGATGTCGACGGAAGTGCAGCAGATTCTGACAGCGGTTCGCGCCCTCACCTCGAAGGAGCGGCAGGAGTTGGCCATGGCCCTCGAGCAGGAGGCACTCGTCTCGCCGGTGCAGCCAAACCTGGATCTGATTCTCGCCGTCCGTGGCAAGTACGCCCATGTCCCCACCAGCAGCGACGCATTTATGGCGCGCAAGCATGAAGACCTAGCCTCGGAGAACTGAGTTTGTGATCTTCGTGCTCGATGCCAGCGCGATGATTGCGTACCTCAGAGATGAACCAGGCGCCGGCCGCGTATCGGAGGCGCTATTGGACCCGGACGGCCAATGCATCGCCCACGTGCTCAACTGGTGTGAAGTGTTCTACGATTTCCACCGGGCGAGCGGGCCGAGATACGCACTCGAGGCGGTGAAAGATCTGGCACGGGTGGGAGTCGCCGAGAACGCCGAAATTGGCACGGAGTTCTGGCAGGCGGTCGGAGCGCTCAAGGCGATTCACCGGCGAGTTTCGCTTGCCGATTGTTTCGCGGTGGCGCTGGCCAACAAGCTTGGCGCTACGGTTTTGACCGCCGATCATCACGAGTTCGACGCGCTAGCGGACCGAGGTGTCTGCGCCGTTGGGTTCATTCGTTGATCTTTGAGCGGGCTGGATCGGCATGTCCATGCACGGCCTCACAGTTGTGGCAACTGCTTCATCGTGAGTTGCAGCGGCGAGTGGCCGGAAGCGATCTCCCCAACGCGACGTATCAAGGCTCGAATGGCGGCCTCCAGCCATTGAGCTTCGGCGGTTGTGAAAGGCGCCAAATCCGGCGTCATCTTGCGGGCGGTTGAGGCATCTCCACGATTCGTACTCAATTCGCCGAGCTTCTTCAGCACGGCCTTGTCGACTGCGAGCACCTTACGCGCCGCATCAATACTCCCATGACGGTTCTTCAGTAAAGTGAAACAAAAGTAGGCCATCGACGCAAGCGGCTCGCGTCCGCTCTTGAAACCCTCAAAGCGCGTCCAGAGTGAGACGACGTCAGGATCTGCCGTGAAGTTGGTTGGCACAGCAGGGTAAGTCTTCCATGTGACTTGGCCGGTCGCCGAAAACGAGGAGCGACCCGTCATCGTTGTAGTCCCTGTGATAATCGAGCCTGGCGGCGGCGGATTGCGGTCTACAAGCTGTGCCTTTTTGAATGCAAATGTCATTCCTCGCTGTCCGTAGGTGAGGCCGATATCGATCTCCCAGGTCTACAGAAACGCTTCGACGGCTGCCTGGGCTTGTTCTACTGTCGTGAAGTGGGCGCGCATCTCCGCTCGCAAAAGGGCGTTGCTGAGACTTGCCTCGAACACGGGAGTCCGCCACTGCAAAGGCGGTGGATTATCGAAAAGCCAACTGGCTTTCATTTAGTATTCGAGCCATTCTACGTGTGGGTCTCTCATAATGTGAACTCGACAGGCCGGTTACCGACGGTCGCCGCTCGGACAAAGGCCGAGGTATCGACGTGACATTCAGTCGTAGGAGCCATATACGATGTCGTCAATGGACTGGCTGGAGTCTGCATTCCCGGACTCGACAAACCCGGCGTTGCGCATCCAGGGCGACTGTCTCCGGGCCGGTAGCATCAGGCGCACCGCGCCAAGAACGAGTTCGGCAATCGAGACGCAAAGCGTGCGGATCATGTCAGAACCGGCTGGTCTCACAATAACACGGCCGGCTCAGCCGATCCCTAACTCATCGATCCGCTCGAGCGGCGTGCCGCACTGGCGGCAAATCAGCGCATGGCAATCGCCGCACACCAGCGGGTCGGCGACCGGCTGGGCGCAGGTGGGGCAATAGAACTCGGCGGCGGTCTGCTCGGATTGGGCCATACGTCTATTATCGGCCCTGTTTTCACAACTCCACTCCATGCAATTTTGCATTTCAGATGCAAGATTGCAAGTGCCGCCGGCCGGGCCTACTCCTTGGCGAAGTTCGGTCGGGTTTGCAGGCCTCGGGCAGAGCCGCGACAGTCAGGGAGCGGTGGTGCCCCTTACTTCGCCGCCGTGATCGAAGCCACCTGTATCGTCTTGGTCTTCGCGTCCAGCGTGCCCGTCACCGTCACCTTCTTGGCGGCGAATTTCTCCGGGGTCTTCTGGTCGCTCAGCGTGTAGGCCTCCTTGCCGTCGTACAAAACGTACTTCGCGCCAGCCTTCACACACGCGGCGACGCACACGGCGTCCGCGCCCATATTCATGGCCTTGTGATCGGCGTTGGCGCACATGCTGTCGGTGATGACACCGGTGAACGTCTGCTTGGGCGGCGCCGCGAACATCAGGGCCGTTGCCGCTATCGCGATTGCAATCTGCTTCTTCATTGAATTCTCCCGTTCTTTTTTTCGATTTGAAGCCACAGTTGGTTGTACCTGGCTTCCGTGATTGGTTGCTTCAACTGAAAAGTGAAACCCTTCTCCAAAGTCGTGATGGTTAATTGAAATGGACCGGAGCTGCCGATGTTTTCGATGTCCGAATAGCGCCACGTGCGGGATTCGGCTTTGGCGGGGGTCGAGTACACGATGGCGTCCGCGCCGAATGCGAGCGTGCCCTCGGAGCCTACGATGGGCCTCAGGTGCTTAACCGGCAGCGAAAATGAGACGGCCCCGGAGGCCTGCCCTACCGCCGCTACGAAGCGTTGGTCCATTCGATCTTTCAAGAGTGGGTACAGTTCCTCGGCGGGAATCTTCCCGGTGAAATTGTATTCACGGTCTTTACCCAGCCGCAGCTTGCTGTCCTTATACGTCAGTATATAGATACTTTCGGGCGACAGCCTTAGTTGCTGAATGTCCTCGTACTTCCAACTCCAGGCGTGCTTTTTGGCGCCGGTGAACCGAACGCCGTTCTCATCTACCGTCATCACGCCGGCGCAGCCTTGGCGCAGGTGCTCGTGCCGCACCGCGAACTGCGCGGCCGACGCTAGCGTCGCCGCCAGAATCAGGCAGCTTGCCGTTTTACCGAATGCCATTTCCATACCTCATAGATTGCCGGATAAACCACCAGTTCCAGAATGAAAGAAGTGAAGATTCCGCCGATCATGGGCGCCGCGATGCGCTTCATCACGTCCGCCCCCGCCCCCGTGGACCACATGATCGGCGCCAAGCCAACGAACATCGTCGCCACTGTCATGAACTTCGGCCGGATGCGTTTCACCGCGCCGTGAACGATGGCTTCCTGCAAGTCCGCCAGGCTGTGCATGTGCCCCGCCAGGCGCCGTTCCTCGAAGGCGAGGTCGAGGTATAGCAGCATGAAGACGGCCGTCTCCGCATCCACGCCCATCAACGCGATCAGCCCCACCCACACCCCGATGCTCATGTTGTAGCCCAGCAGGTAGAGCAGCCAGATGGCGCCCACCGCCGAGAAGGGCACGGCAAGCAAAATCAGCATGGTCTTGGCCGTGGACTTCGTGTTCAGATACAGCAGCATGAAGATCAGGAATAGCGTCAGCGGCAGAACCACCTTCAGCCGCTCGCGGACGCGCTCCATGGCTTCGTACTGCCCGCTCCATGCCAGCGTGTATCCCGGCGGAAGCTGCACCTTCTCGCTTACCACGCGCTTGGCCTCCGCGACATAGCCGCCAATGTCGCGCCCCGCCACGTCCACGTACACATAGCCGTTCAACATGCCGTTTTCATTGCGCAGCATGGCCGGCCCGGTGACCAGCTTGAGGGTTGCGATCTGCGCCAGCGGGATCTGCATCTTGCCATCCATGGCGGGCACCAACGCGCGCCCCAGGCTCTCCAGCGAGCTGCGGGAATCGCGGTAGTAGCGCACGTTGATGGGGTAGCGTTCGCGGCCCTCGACGGTGGTGCTCACGTTCTCACCGCCGATGGCATTAGTGACCACCATTTCCGCATCGTCCACGCTCAGGCCGTAGCGCGCAAGCCGGTCGCGTTTGAGATCGAAGTCCAGAAAATAGCCTCCGCCCACGCGTTCGGCAAAGACGCTGCGCGTGCCGGCCACTTGCGGCAGCACGCGCTCGATCTGCGCGCCCACGCGCTCGATCTCGGCCAGGTCCGCACCATAGATCTTGATCCCCACCGGGGTGCGGATGCCCGTGGTCAGCATGTCGATGCGGTTCTTGATGGGCATGGTCCAGGCGTTCGAGACTCCCGGAATGTGCAGCGAATCGTTCATCTCGGTGACAAGCTGGTCGGTCGAAATATGGTCCGGCGTGATGTGCGCGCACAAAGCCTTGGTCCATTGCGGCCAGTTGTCGTACCACGTTGCGACCTTGCGCCACTGGGATTTCGGCTTCAGCGAGATGACGGTCTCCATCATGGAGAAGGGCGCGGGATCGGTGGAAGTTTCCGCGCGGCCGGCTTTGCCAAACACGCGCTCCGCTTCGGGGAACCGCATCAGAATGCGGTCTTGCGCCTGCATCAGCCTTTGCGCTTCCGCCACCGAGATGCCCGGCAGCGTGGTGGGCATGAACAGCAGCGCGCCTTCGTCGAGCGGCGGCATGAACTCCGAGCCGAGCTTCAGGTACACCGGAACGGTCACCGCCACCAACGCCAGCGCACCCGCGATAATGAGCCACTTCCAGCGCAGGGTCGCGCGAACCACCGGCTCGTACACGCGCATCAACACGCGGCTGATGGGGTGCTTATCCTCGGAATGGATCTTGCCCACCAACACCCCGTTGACCACCGCCGCCAGCCAGCGCGGCCGCAGCCGGAAGTTTTCCTTGCGGAAAAAGAGCAGCCGCATGGCCGGGTCGAGCGTGAGGGCCAGCACCGCCGCCACAATCATGGCGAAGGTCTTGGTATATGCCAGCGGCTTGAACAGCCGGCCCTCCTGCGCCTCCAGCGTCAGAACGGGCAGGAACGAGACCGCGATCACCAGCAGCGCGAAGAAGCTCGGCCCGCCCACTTCCTTCACCGCGTCCACAATGGCGCGCTGGTAATCGTCCGTCGTCCAGCTCGGATGCGCCCCTTCCAGCTTCTTGTGAGTCTGCTCCACCACCACGATGGCCGCATCCACCATGGCGCCCACCGCGATGGCGATACCACCCAGCGACATGATGTTCGAGCTCATCCCCATCAGGCGCATGGGCAGAAAGGAAATTACCACCGCGATGGGAATCGTCAGAATGGGAATGATGGCGCTGGGAATGTGCCAGAGGAAAATGAGGATCACAATCCCCACCACCGCCAGCTCCTCGATGAGCGTGTGTTTCAGGTTTTCGATCGAGGCCAGGATCAGCTCCGAGCGGTCGTACGCGGTGACCAGTTTCACTCCCGGCGGCAGCCCCGGCTCGATCTCCTTCAGCTTGGCTTTCACGCGGTCGATGACCGCCAGCGCATTCTCGCCTTGCCGCATGATTACTATGCCGGAGACCACCTCGCCGGTGCCATCGAGATCGGCCACGCCGCGGCGCATGTCCGGGCCGAGCGTCACCGTTCCCACGTCGCGCACCAGGATGGGCACTCCCGAAGGACTGACCGCCAGCGAAATGTTTTCCAGGTCCGCCGTCGAGCGCGCGTATCCCCGCCCGCGCACCATGTATTCGCGGTCCGTAAACTCCACCAGCCGCCCGCCCACGTCGTTGTTTCCGCCGCGCACCGCCGCCACCACTTTCGAGATCGGCACGCCGTACGCCGCCAGCCGGTTGGGATCGACGTTGACCTGGTACTGCCGCACGAAGCCACCCAGCGGCGCGACTTCCGCCACCCCCGCGACCGACTGCAAGTGATACCGCAGGTACCAGTCCTGGATTGAGCGCAACTGCGCCAGGTCATGCCCCCCGCTATCCACCAGCGCGTATTGAAAAACCCAGCCCACGCCGGTGGCGTCCGGCCCCATCTCGGTGTTGACACCCTGCGGCAGCCGCGGCAGGATCTTCGAGAGGTACTCGAGCGTGCGCGAGCGCGCCCAGTAGAGGTCCGTGCCGTCCTCGAAGATGATGTACACGTAGGAGTATCCGAAGTCCGAAAACCCGCGCACGTCCTTCACCTTGGGTGCGCCCAGCATGGCGCTCACAATGGGATACGTGACCTGGTCCTCCATGATGTCGGGGCTGCGGTCCCAGCGCGAGTAGATGATCACCTGCGTGTCGCTGAGGTCGGGGATGGCGTCCAGCGGGATGCTGTTCATGGCCCACCACCCCGCCATCACCGCCGCCGTGACGAACAGGAACACGATGAAGCGGTGGCGCGCCGACAGTTCAATGATACGGTTGATCATTTCAGCCGGCTCTCCGAATCCATGAGGAAATTGCCCGAGATGACGATGCGCTCACCCGCCTTCAGCCCGCTCAAGATCTCGATGCGGCCGTCCATTTGCTCGCCGATCTTCACTGCGCGCGGCTCGAAGTAGCCGTTTCCGCGATCCACGAACACGGTTTGGTGGTCGCCCGAATTCAGCACCGCCGATTGCGGAACCAGCAGCCTGCGCGTGCCGCCCGTCTGGAATTCGACCTCGCCGTACATATCGGGCTTCAACGCGTAACCCGGATTTGCGACCTCGATCCGCACTTTGAGCGTGCGGGTAGCGGGGTCCACCTGGGGCAGGATGTAGCTCACCCGCCCGTGGAACGTGCGCCCCGGCAGATAGGCCAGCGTCAGAGTGGCCGGCTGGTTCAACCGGATGTTGACGGCTTCGTACTCGAAGACGTCCGCGATCACCCACACCGTCGAGAGGTCGGCCACCGTGTAGAGCACCGTCTCCGGCGTCACGCGCTGGCTGGGAAACGCGTTGCGCTCCATCACGAACCCGGAAATGGGCGAATAGAGCGTCAGGTTTTTGAGGGCTTGCCCGGTGCGCGAGATTTCGTCGATCTGAGCGTCGCTGATGTCCCAAAGTTCCAGGCGTTGCCTGGCCGCCGCCACCAGGTTCTCCGTGCTGCCCAGCATCTCGTGTACGGGGTTGTCCTGCATCAGGTGTTGCGCCTTCGCCGCCAGAAGGTATTCCTGCTGGGTGGCCAGCGCCTCCGGGCTGTAGATGGTCAGCAGCGGATCGCCCTTCTTGACCAGCTTGCCGGTGAAGTTGACGGACACCTGGTCGATCCAGCCCTCCAGCTTGGTCTGGACCTTGGCGACTTTGGTTTCATCCAGCGTCACCCGCGCCGCCGCGCGTATCGAGCCGGTGGCGGTCTCATATTCCGCGGTGCCGTACTCGACGCCGATGAGCTGCTGCTTCTCCGGCGTGATTTCGACGGTGCCCGGCGGCTGGGTGGTGGTTTTCTTCTCTTCGTCCGCATAGACCGGAACCAGCTTCATGCCGTCCGGCGCGATCCCCGGCTTATCGGACTTGTGCGCGGGATTCATGGCGTCGACCCAGTAGAGAGGCTTCCGCCCGGCGGCGGCCGGTTTGGCATACCAGCGCCCATAGCCGTAGCCCCCCACATAAGCGGCGGCGATCAAAAACAGAATGGCAACTTTTTTCATGGCTGCATCTCCATGCCAGTCAGCTCCTCCAGCTTGGCCAGCGCCACGTGGAACTGCATCACTTCCTCGTGGGACATCAGCTCGTAATCCACCACGTTCATGAAATTCGAAAACACCGAAAGAAAATCGAGCGCCCCCGTCTGATAACTGGCTATGGACGATTCCAAGGCCAGTTGCGCTTCCGGGATCACCGATTTCTGGTACAAATCGATCAGCTTCCTCGCCGTCGCCGCCAGCGTGTACTGTTCGCGGATGCTCGCCTGAATTCCCACGTCCGCGGCTTCGTAGTCGTGGCGCGCCTGGCTCGCCGTGAAGACCCGCTCGTTGACCTCCGCGCGCTGTTTCGTCCCAAACCACGCCGGCAGCTTGAAATCCACGCGGAACTGCCACATCGGAGGGAGGCCGCCCTGGTTGAAGTAGCCGCCCGAGACGGTGTAGTCCGGGTAGTAGCTCTTGCGCGCCAGGTTGGCCGCCAGTTCGCTTTGCTCCACCATCTTCTGTTCGCGCGCCAGCGCCGGCGCCTGGGTGCGGGCGTGCGCCAGCATCTCCTCGAGCGTCACCGTCAGCTCGCCCGGCGCCATGTCCTCCGGCACTTCGATGCGCCCCGCACCGGGCCGGTTGAGCAGCGCGCCAATCTCGATCTCCTTGCTGTCGCGTTCCTGTTCGTACCGCAACAACTGCGTCTCAAAGATGGAAAACTGCGTCTGTGCCTTGAAAACGTCCTGCTGTGCCGCGCGCCCCACGGCATAGCGGGCTTCGGATATGCGCAGGATATTCCGGAGCACGTCCTGGTAGCGCTTGACGAACGCGATGCCCGTGGTCGAGTGGTGCAGCTCGTGGTACGCCTGCTTGAGCCGCGAGACCACGTTGAGGCGCACCGCGAGATACTGCTCGAATTCGGCATCGGCCTCTTTACCCGCGATCTCGCCCCGCAGTTTGCGCTTACCCGGGAACGGCATTTCCTGCGAGATCGCGATGCCGGCGTTGCTGGTGGCCTCGCGCCCGATGCCCGCCACGGGCCACGGCCCGCCGTTCGACGTATAGCCCACCGACACCGTCGGGTCGGGCAGGCTGCTGGCCTGGCTAGGCCGCTGGCGCGCGGCCTCGTACCGCTTCTGCGCCGCCAGAATCTCGCGATTATTCCGCAGCGCCTCTTCCACCAGCGACGGCAGCGGCTGCGCGCCCGCCGGCGCAGCAAGCGCCAAGATACAAAACAGATATCGAGACATCATTTCCTTTTCACTCAAGAGTGTCGGCATGAGTGCCGACACGGCAGGCACGAGTGCCTGCGCCACGGAAAAGGAGAGAGACTAGATTCTAAAAAGGGAGTGTAAGGAGAGTAAATCAGGCGGCGCGTGTTCCACCTCGACGGGCGTAACCAGCGCGCCTTGAGGCGAAGAAACCGCGATCGCCGGTTGCACCGCCGCCACAACCGCGTCAGCCGGCGTCTGCGGTTCCGGACCAGCTTTCAGAAAGTGCTGCAATCCCTGGGATTGGCAGTTCGTGCCCGCCGATTTGGTCCGGTGGCAGCAGTTGTGCGCCGGTTGGTGCGCCGCTACTTTGAGCAGCATCTGCGGACAGGAGAGGCAGTTCCCCCAGAACAGCGCCACAACGATCAGCGCCGCCATCAACGAACTGGAAACCCTCCGCATCGTGATTCTATTCTACCCCAATTAGCGCGAGCAGCAGGGGCTGGTGCTGATGATCTCGGGAAAGCCGGGCTTCAGGCCCGTATCGGCCGCGAAGTAGCGCTGTTCGGAGAGACTGCGATAGATGGCTCCGGCCACACCCGCCGCCACCGGCCCGCTGTAGGATCTGCTGCCGGCCAGCATGACCACGATTACAAGCTGATGATGCCCGACGTCGTTGAAGGAGCCGAACCATCCCATGTGGCTCGCCAGGCGGAAATCCGTGCAGGTGCCGGTCTTCCCGAGGACGGGCTCGCTGGGATCGTAGCCGGCGCGCCTGGCGGTGCCGTAATCGACCGCCGCGCGCATTCCCAACCTGATATCGGCAATGCCGTTGGGGGCCAGTTCGAGCGGGCGCTTCACCCTGGGAGTGAACTGGCCGATTTCCTCCTGCGTGCGCGGGTATTGCAGGTAGTAGAGCGTGCCGCCATTGGCGATGGCGGAGAGCAGCGCGGCCATCTCCAGGGGCGTGATGGCGATGCCCTCGCCAAAGCTGGTCATCATGCCGACGCCGCCGTTCTTGGGAGGCTCCGGCGGCAGCACCCCGGGCTGTTCCCCGGGGATATTGAGGCCGGCCTTTTCGCTCAGGCCGAGCATCTGCGCGTAGCGCGTGACGCGCTCGAAGCCCAGCCGCGTGCCCAGGATGTTGAAGTACTGGTTGTTGGATTTGGCGATGGCGGTGGTGAGGGTGTAGGCGACGTGGCGGCCGGTGAAGATGGAGGTATCGCGGTCGACGATATGCTCGCTCAGCGCGGCCAGCCCCGCCACCAGTTTGATGGTGGAGCAGGGGGTGAAGCCGGTCTTGAGACCCAGCCTCTGGTTGACCATGGTGAGGACGCGCCCGGTAGCGGGGTCCACTACCACCACGCTGCCGCTCTGCGGGCCAAGCGCCGCGACGGCCGCCCGGCGGATGGTGAGATCGTCGCCATCGACGTTATCGCCGTCCGTGGGGTCGACGGGCGGAGACCGCTTCGCCAAGCTCTTCCTGGCCGGTGTGCGGGTGGTCTTCTTAGCCTGCACGGCGGCAAGCTCGGCATTCTGGAGCATTCCCCCCAGAAGCAGCGGGACAACGAAAAGCTTTTTCATGCGCGGCGTCGAATCACATCGGTTTCGATCTCAGACTACCCGATGCCATTATGGGGGATGGGAGAGGGAGGCGTCAACCGTGCCTATCTTCCCGCCCCCAGCAGCTTCAAATCTCTCAGCACGCTCAACATGCCGGGCACCAGTGTGACCACGAACAGCATCGGCAGAATGAACAGCACAATGGGGAACAGCATCTTGATGCCGGCTTTGCCCACCGCCGCTTCGGAGCGGAGACGGCGGCGCGTGCGCAGCGCGTCGGCATAGACTTTCAACGCTTGCGCCAGGCTGGTGCCGAACTTTTCGCTTTGAATGATCATGGCGGCCAGCGACTTGATATCTTCAATGCCGGTGCGGCGCACGAACTGGTTGAAGGCGGTGCCGCGCATCCAGTCGTCGCCGCCGGGGAACAGGCCCACCAGGTAGAGGAAGCGGTCCAAACCGCGGCCGGCTCGCTGGCGTCGCTCGGCGCGCGCGGCCACCACCATGGCCTGCGATTGCAATGCTTCCAGACGGTCGCCGAGCGGGTCCTCCTGGTTGCGGAAAAGCTCCGGGCCAGTCCAGATCAGCAGGCTGAGCGTGGCGCCGGCGATTCCCAGGACCACGAAGCTGGCGCCGGCCAGCGCCAAGCTGAAGCCGAACACGTCGGCCGCCCGGTACTTCAGGTTGGCCTGGGAGATCATCTCCTGCAAACGGCGCAGCATGGCGACCCAGGTCACCAGGTCGCCCAAGAACGCGAACGTGCCGCGCTGCTCGCGCCGCAGCAACTCCGACGCGCCCTTCGACCGTCCGCGCATGTGGGCGCGCAGCTCGCGCAAGCGAGCCCCCAGCATGTTCGAGGCTGATAGATGAATGCCGTAGGCCTTCAGCCGGTCCAGACAAATCGGCCGCGCGCCGGTGGCGTGGAAACGGCCCACCACCTTGTCGGGCACGTGCTGGCTGGCCATCATGACCATGGTTTCGAGACGCGAGAAGGCGTCGCGCGGCGATGGCGAACGGCTCGATTCCGCAGGCCGTGCAAAGAGGCGCGCTGATCCCCGCCACAGCTTGGCCGGCGATGGGGGTTTTGCGCGACTGCCCCACCGGGAGCATGCTCCAGAAGAGCAGCGGCGCGTCGGCCGTCACGCCGATCTCGACGTGGCGCGCGGTAGTGCCGTCAGCCTGCGTCCCGGTGCTGGCGGATGAGCCAGTGGCGTCGGCGACGGTAGCGAAAAAGGCGGGGGCGTTGACCGTGCTGGTAAGGTTGCCGGTGGTCTGGCCGATCTCGAGCGAGCCGAAATTGTACTTGTTCCCGAGGTGATTGGTGTCATCGAGGGATTGCTGCGCCGCGGCGGTGGCGTTATCGAGCGACGCCGAGGTGCCGATAAGCTGGGCGGCGGCGGCCATGGCCATGGCGTTGGCGGCCTGGTTGAGCTCGCCGCGGATGAGATAGAGGCGGCCCAGGTCGATAGCGAAGCCCATCATGCCAAACAGCACGGGCACCATGATGACCGCGAGTTGTAGGGACATGGAGCCGCGGGTGCCGCTACTGCTTGGGTATCTGCTGGCCACGGGGACCTACAAACTCCGGCTGGTTGGCGGAAGTGGCGGGCGTCGTCGTGCCCTTGCTCTTCGACGGCTTGTCCTTCCGATCGGCCACCGCGGGGAGGAAGGCCGAGGGCATGTCCGGCAACTTGGCCTTCTCTTGGGGGCTCAGCGGGCGCACCAGGTGCGGGGTGATCACCACCAGCAGCTCGTCATTCGATTTCTGCGTGCTGCGGCTGCGAAACAGCTTTCCCAGAATGGGGATGTCGCCAAGCCCCGGCACCTCATCCATGGTTTCGATCACTTGCTGGTCGATCAGGCCGGCAATCGCGAAACTCTCGCCGTCCTTGAGAAGGACCTCGGTTTCGGCGCGGCGCTGGATATGGCGGTGAATCGCGGCGGCGTGAACTGCTCGGTGCCGGTTCCGCCGGAGCCGGTGACGGCGCCGCCGTTGGCGCTGTCCTCAATCAGCTTGCGGAAGCTATCCCAGTCGGAGTTGTCCTTGGCGACCTCGATTTCATGGCGCGCCGGGTCGGAACCGGTCTCCCAGATCAGCAGCGTGGTGTGGCCGGGGGTTTTGGCGTTGACCATGACTTCGCGAGGCGAGAGGACCACCGCGTCGGCGATCTTGGGCTCCGCGAGGGCCACCTTCTGCACGTCCCTCTGGAACTGAAGCAGCTCGCCGCGGCCTTCCACCAGGGTTATCGCCCGTGCCGGGCCGGTCTGCGCCAGAGAAGATGAGGCGGCGAGCACGGCGGCCCATAGCGACTTGTCGGCGGTCTTCATCGAAAGAGTTCCTGGACGTGCTTGTCGCCGCGGTAAACGTCCACCATCACGCGCGGCTTTTCCGCTTCCTTTTTGCGGCGGGCTTCCTCCTCCAGCCGTTCCTTCTCCTTTTTGGCAAGATGCGTCACACGAATTCGGATGTTCCCAGCGCTAAGCACAGCGAATGAGGCGAAGGCGTTCGACAATCCGACGGTCGACGCCCTCATCGGCGAGGAACGTCACCGAGGAATCGTCTCAAGAGGGTAGATGACATCGGCGCGGAGGGCATCAGCCGCAAACGCAAGCGCTGCCCGAACCGCGTCTTCGTTGAGCCGCGGATGCGCCTCAAGTACCTGTTCGACAGTTTCTCCGGCGGCCAATTTTCCCAAAATCGACTCGGCTCGCGGCCTGGCCACTTTCAGGCAAGCCCGTTTTCTGCCCAGTGACACAGTTTCCGAGTGCGCCGCGATCCCGACCGGAGGTAATTTAGCAACTTCCCACATCGGGACTCCCTGGGCGTTTGCTCGTGGGACCATGGCGCGCGAGGTGCACCCGGCCGATCTGATGAGGCCGCCAGGTCCTCAATTAGGAAAGCCGTAGCCGACTCGCACCGCCTTGAGGAGGAGACTCTTGGCGCCCAGGTACGTCAAGTGGGCTGTATGCTCGGTAATGCCCTGAGAAGTCAACTCCAAGCGCTTTGTCAGTGGCAGCGGCTTTGCGGTGCATTCTGCAAGCATAGTGGACAATTTCTCGGCCTCATCGAAGTAGGATCGCATTAACTTTACGGAGTCTGCATGCAGATCCATAAACTCTGCGTGATTCATTTAAGACCGCCTTTATCCAGGTAGTTAGAATCCATGTGGGGACTGACCGGACACGAGGAGCGAGATCCCTGTTGCGGGCCTCGTTAATTCAGTGCCTGCTGGCACCAGATGCTTCACTTCCGCTCCAGGTCTCTATACATCTTTAGACGCCAATTGAGACACCTGGGTTTCGCGGGGCTACTACTCGTCCTTCTTAATTATGCCATGCCGAAGCTGGCAAGCGAAAACCGCTAACCGTCCTGAGACGGCGAAACAAGTCAAGCATCTTTCAACTTCACTCTCTTGCCAGGTGTTCGGTGTGGTATTAGAGGAAACGGGTCATTTGCCATGATGACGCTTTGATCGTGAAGGAGAACGTTTAGCAGGGTGTTTTTAATCTTAAATTCACCGTTGTACTCGATGAATCCCAATTTGCGGAACTTCTTCATGAAAAAGCTGATTCGTGAAATGGAGGTGCCAACCATCTGCGCCAAGGCGCCAAGACTGATCTTCGGAATAATGCTCTTTGGTCTGCCTTCCTTCCCGAAGTTGGCCAGCAGGAGAAGCGCACGCGCCAGGCGCTTCTCATTGGAGTTTAAGATCTGGTAAACCATGTCCTGCTCCAAGCTGATGTTGCGGGAGAGCAGATGCGCGAGAAACAGCTCGGAAAATGCCAAGTCTTCTCCCAATACACGTGCTACGCTCGACTTATCCAGCCGCATGATCGAAGACTTAACCACGGCGGTGGCGGTTGCCGCGTGCGGCCGTCCCCTCAAGCATCCTTCGCCAAGAAAGGTGCCTGCACCCAAAACCCCCATGACCGCTTGTTTGCCGAATTTAGAGACGACCGTGAGCCTGACCCGGCCCGTGTGAATGTAAAAGACGGCCTCCCCGGAATCCCCTTGCGCATAAATCACCTGGTCTTGATGGTAGTCTGAAAGCGTGATTCCATCACGGAGTGCGGCCAAAATCTTGGGATCGAAAAGTGCCTTTGTCTTAGACGTCATTGTATTGATAGACCGTCAATCGCAACATATTCGATGATACCGCTTTTAGCTCCTCGACTGAGGGATCCATTCCGGCAGCAGCGGTTCCACAATTGGGGTTGTGTGTGGAAACCCGCGGCGCGCGGTCTGTGGCACCCAGGGGCGAGAGGATGCCGGGTAACGTGCCCAGGTGCGTTCCTGTTCGGAAAGAACCACGTCTCGGACGTGTGTCGGGCACTCGGAAAGAGGGGATCAAGCCGGGAAAGTTATTCTTGCGTGGCATCTAACCAGCCGTTCCGCCCCTGGCGAGCAGGGTAACGGTTTGATCGTGATAGACCACTTTCCAGCCAAGCTGTTCCAGGGCTGGGATGAGCGAGTAATCGTTGGGGACGAGCGCGTGGGTGAAGTGGAAAGACTCCCAGTACTCGCGCCAGCCGGGGCGAACAGGCGCGCGTTGGCGGGGAGACGGGCAACTTGGGAATACGCCTCGACGGGAAATTGATCGGGGGGGAAACCCGTGGCCGCCTGGATGGCGGGAGTCCGCAGCAGCGCGGCCCGCCGGAGAGTGCCCGTTATGGCGGCATTGGCCAGCGGCAGCAGCAGCAAGGCCACCAGCGGCAAGGCGCGGGCGGAGCGCAACGCCATGGCGGCGATCAGCATGGCCAGCGTGCCGCCGGCGTGGAAATCGAAGCTCTGAAACTCGCCGATGCGGGAAAGGAGATCGGAATCCGTGAGGTAGCGGAACACGTGCGCGTAGAGATGCCAGCCGTATGAGTTGGCGAGCGGCGCGAGGGCGGAGACGACGGCGGCCCAGAGGAACCAGCGCGCGCCCCGGCGGCGGATGGCGCAACCGGCCGCGTAGATCAACGCGATGAGCGGCGCAAAAAAGAAGCTGGCATGGATATTCGCCCACAACGCCGTAAAGATGGCGATCTCGACGGCGTGGCGGAAGCGGAATGGCGGGCGCGCGCGCTCGGCATAGAGGAGCGCCGCCAGCAGGAAGAGCCAACCGATCACGTGCGGCCGGGCCAGCCAATGGATGTTGCAAGTGGAGAGCAGCAGGGACGCCATGGCGCATGCCAGCAAAAAGTCGCCCTCCAGCGCCCACTGGAGCCGGAACCACAGCCACACACCGGCGGCGATGGCGGCGGCATAGAAAAGCGCTATTCCGGAGAGGCCGGCAGCGCGATCGACGGTGCCGGCGGCGATATCCGCCATCCATTCCCACGCGAACCAGAGCTGGCCGGCGCGAGTAAAGGAATAGGGATCGGTGCGCGGCAAATCGCCAGTGGAGAGGATGGCCTCACCCGCTCGGATGTGCCATCCGGCATCCGAATCCCGAAACAGCTTCCAGTAGCCCTGGAAGAGGAACAGGCAATAGACCAACGTGACGCAAGCGGCGACCAGCGCCAAGTCGGGCAGCAGCCATCGAAGCACCTTCACCGGCCGCACATCGACCGTCCGGGGTTACGGGGCCGTGGTGCCGATGCTCGCCAGGTCCCCCGTGATGCTCTGGTAAAGGCTGACGACGCAAGATCCTACGAAAAGCTTACGAAAAGCGATTTTCCAGCGGCGCCAGCGCGATTCGGCCGGCTTCACGGCCAGGGTGGCGGGATGCCCGTCCAGACGGGACACCAGTTCCAGGTTCTTGAGCGCGGCTGGGTAAGCGTTATTGTAGCTCAACGCTATCTCTAATTCCTTCCGGGCGTTAGCGTAGTTCCCCTTTTCCATGAGCACGGCCGCCAGATTGTTGTGCGCGGTGGCGGGGCCGGAGGCGGACTGCCAGTTGGCCACCGCCTGATCGGTTTCATCCAGATTGGCCAGAGCCAAGCCCAGGTTGTTACATGCCACGGCGAAGCGCGGGTTGAGCTTCAAGGCCTCCCGGAACTCCCTGGCGGCTTCGGCGTACTTCTTTTGCATCAATAGGTTATAGCCGAGGTTGTTGTGCAGATAGTCGAGCGATGGGGCCAGTTCGAGGGCCTTGCGGGTGGGCCTTCAGAAACGCCACCAAACCGTCGATAGCTTCAGGGCGGCGGTTCATCTCGCGCAGGGCGCGCACCAGCGCCAGTTGGGCCTCTCCGGATTCCGGGAAGCGTGCGGCTGCCAGGCGGGCGACCTCCAGGGCTACGTCCGGGTATCCGCGATCCAAGTACGCCTTGGCCATCTCCAGGCGGATAGGGATATTGTCGGGATCGGCCGCCAGCTTCTCGCGGAGCACCTGCAACTGGTAATCGCCGTCGCCGGCGTCGATGGCATTGTGAATCGGCCGGTCTCACACGCTCTGCGGAGCGGGCGGAGTCTTGGCGACTTGGGTGTGCTGGACGCAGGACGCCATGGGGAGCGCCAGCGCCGCCAATCAGAGTCGCAGTGTCATGAAATCAAGCCATCTTGTCGAAGGTCAGCTCATCGCCGGCTTGGGTGCCGCTTTGCTTCACCGTCCCGGCTGGAAGCTCGAGCACGGAATGAGCCAGCAGGCAGGCGGAGAGCCTCCACGGCCGCACCGCGCTCCTGGCCTTGCGAACCTTGTGGCGTTTGTCCAGGTACACCAGATCGATCGGAAACTTCATGAAAAACGTATGGACCGATTCGCAAGGGACGATCCACAAGCCTTCGCCTGGCTCCAGGCTTTCGTGCTTTAACAAGCCGGTACGCCGCTTGGCGCTGGTATCAGCCACCTCGGCAGCGTGAGCCAGGACGGTGTCGCGGGTGTGGTTACGCACCAATACCTTCAATTTTGAAGACTATAACACGAGAATGGGGGTAGATGTTGCGGGGGGTGTCAAACCGGGGACAGGCAGCGAATTTCGCAAAGGCGGCACCGCGAGGTCGCCGCGAGCAAAGGCCGCCAGCGCCAACGGGTCGTTCCAGGCAAGAAATGCTTTGTTGATGCCTTCGATCTGCTCCGCATTGGGAGGCGGCTGGCCGCTCGGTGTCAGGGAGATGAGGAGGGGTCCTACACCCTTGCCCTGTTCAAGAGAGTCCGCCAGTTCGGCCATCAGGTTTCGCCGCTCCGGGATTCCCTGCGCGTTCACCAACCCGGCTCCGCCGATTACGGCTAATCGCAGCCGGCCGGGATATTCAGCCAGTAGAGCGCTGGCGATGCGGCCTCCCAAGGAGTACCCGGCAACGTGGGGAAATGGCGGGGACGATGGGGACGCCTCCGTGATGGCTTGGATTTTCCGGTAAAAAACTCTTCTACTACGAATTCCGTCCCCTCCCCCCTTCAAATCCCGGCAACCTGCTGATCCGTAGAGGTTTAGCCTGTCGGTCCAGCAGATTCCGGGGAAACTCATGGATACCCACCTAAATCGAAAATGAAAATGAAAATCTCCCTTGACCTGCGCCAAAGCGGTTGATACGATAATCCAGAGTCAATCCCGGGTGTATTTGAAATAATGACGAGGAGGAATCGTGACGGGATCCTACAAGTTCAAATTCTCGGCGTTGCTGCTTCTTTTCACATTCGCAGGAGTTTCCTCGGGTGCGAACGCCTTGATCGTAACTGAAGCGACAAGTGTTGTCGATACAGACAATACCAACCTGAGCAACAAGCTCACGGCTGCGTCTTTCACAGTAACTACCAACGCTGGAGTCCCGGCTGGGAGCCTTGTCACCTACCAGCAGATTTGGGATACCCGCTTCAACCAAATTGTGCTCTCGGCTTCCGACATCACAGCCTATACAACCTACCTGGCCGGAGGCGGCAACCTGTTCCTCATGGGTGAGAATAGTGGTTTTGCTACCCGCGACAACTCCATTGTCAGCTTCATCGCGACAGTTGGGGGAGGTACGATCACCCTCACCACACCGAACAACACTGTGACGGTGCGGGCACCATTCGCAACCGGCATTACCAACCCCTTCACGTTCCAGGCGGCGAACGGTACTCATAGCACGGGTCCGTACGGGGCCATCGCCGTGGACGCCACCGGCATCGCTCCTGCCATTGTTTACGGACCAGGGAGTCTGACGTCCGCTCCGGCCGGGTCTCTGATAGTTGTCTTTGACGTGAACTTCTTGGGAACCAACGCGGACGCGAACTCACAGCAACTAACCACAAATCTGATCGGCTATCTGGCGGCGCCCGTCAGCGTGGCTCCGTTCAATCCTCCTTCTGGGGTTGTTGCTGTTCCAGCGCTATCCACCTGGGCGTTCTTTATATTGGTTGCCGGCCTGACGTACCTCGCGTTTCGCCGACTGGGCAAGACAAAGCAAGAGCTTGTTGGGTAAGCGTAAGAGAATCACCAGGGCCAAAGCGGGGACAGGCAGCGAATTTCGCAAAGGCGGCGAAATTCGCTGCCTTGTCCCCTTAGAAGACGCGCCGTTTGAGCCGTTCCAGGGTGAATTTGGCGGTGTCGGCGACCGCCATCACGGCCATGACGCCGGCCTGTACGGGGTCGGTGACCACCAGGTCGGCGGCGTCGGGGACACTGCCGGCCATGTTCAGGCTGATGACCAGCAGGCCTTGCCGGCGGACTTCGCGGACGGCGGTTTCGATTTCTCCGCCCATCAGCGATCCGGCCAGCACGAGCGCTTTGGCGCGCGGCAAACGGGCGACGGCGCGGACGGCATCGGCCAGTTCTTGTTCGCCCACCAGGGGGATGGTGTCCACCGAAATGTGTTCGCCGCGGATGTTGTGGCGGTCGGCTTCGGAGACGGCGCCGATGGCTACCTGGCCCACCTGCGCGCCGCCACCCATGATGATGATGCGCTTGCCGTAGACAGCCTGGAGAGTCTTGACGATCTCGACGCCGCGCACGATGGGAAGGGCCCGCAGCCCCTCGATCAAGGCGTCGACGTCTCCCGGCAGAATCACTTCGAAGTAGGTGCGGGCTTCTTCGGGCCGGTTTGCCAGAATATCGACGGAAGTAATATCGCCCTGGTGCTGCGCAATCACGCCGCTCACCTGGTGCAGCACGCCGGTGGTGCCGACGGCGTGGACCACCAGCCCAATCGTCTGGTTTGCCATGTGTTCTTAGTGTAACTGGCGGCCGATGCCCCAGAAACTTCTCTCCGGCGGCCGGGTTCAGGTAGTACGATGAGGAGTTCCGCGTCTCTGGGAAGGATAAGTACGTGAACTCTCGTCACACCACGATTTGGCTCGGTTTGGCGGGCTCTGGCTCTATCGATGCCCGCAGCGCGGCTGGCGTACTCCCAGCAGACCGTGGGAGCCACGTTCGGCGATGTCATCAAGGTTCCAGGCGGCACGCCATCGGACGTGGTTCTGGACGAATCGCGCCAACGGCTGTACGTGACCAGCAGCGGGAACGCGTCGCTGAACGTGATCGACCTTACGCGCGGCCTGGTGACGCAGACCGTGGCGCTGACCTCGGCGTCCCAAGGGGTAGAGGTGGGCGCTAATGGGCGCGCGTTGATCAGCATGGTTGGGACGGGGGTGGTGCCGGGTGTGCCGCAGGGTACCCTGGCGGTGTACGACCAGAACCAGTCGGCGGGGTCGCAAGTGCAGTACGTCAACGTTCCGGCGCTTCCCACCACTCCGGCTCCCTTGCCGGCGCCCACGCTCACGCGCCTTACCACCACGTTCAGCGGCAAGTTGCTGCGCACGCCGGACGGCTCGACGCTGTACAGTGCGTTCAACACGGCGGCCACGTCCACACCGCCGCCGCCCTCGCAGTCATCGACGCTGCTGGTCAACGATCCCACCAACCTGGCCATCCGGGCGGGGATCAAGCTGCCGGAGAGCATTGTGGCCAAGATGGTGATGACCGGTGACGGATCGCAGGCCTGGGGGCTGTCGGATTCCGGGCTGGTGCACATGCCGCTGGGCAACCTGTACAATTACCCGATCCTGGCGCCGCAGACGACGGAAGTCTTCCTGGCGATGGACGACTGCAACCGCGGAGTGGCTACCGGCGCCACGGGCAACACGGCCGGCAATGAAGGCCTGCAAGACACCCTGCTGGACGAGGCGCGCGGCAGGCTCTACATCACCAACTCGGGATACAACCGGATCGAGGTATTCGACACCCAGCAGCAGGTATTCCTGAACCCGATTCCGGTGGGACAGATGCCGCACCAGATGGCCATGGGCACCGACGGAAACACGCTCTACGTCGGGAACACGGGCGGCGAGTCGATCGGCATTGTGGACCTGAACGCGGAACAGGTGACGTGCAGCGTGGTCTTCCCGCCGGTCTCGCGCAGCGGCACCGCCAACGGTATTTTCCCGCGATCGCTGGCGATGGGATTGTTCGGGCTGCAGTTTCTCATGTCGGACGGCTCGCAGTGGGAGGTGGTGGAGAACACGGCGCTGCCGCGGCCGGCACGCTGCCGCCACCGACGGTGCTGGGCGGCCTCTGCGTGACGTTCGGCGATATTGCGCTGCCGCTGCTTTCGACCTCCAGCGGGCAGATTCAGGCGCAGGTGCCCGTCACCATGCTGCCCGGGACGCAGGTGGTGGAGGTGCGCTCGCTGGCGACCGCGCAGGACAGCGCTCCGGTGCTCATCACGGTGAAGGCGGCGGGGAACTGAGGAACCCCGCTCACTCCCAGCTCAGAACCACCTTGCCCGAATTTCCGGAAAGCATGGCCTCGAAGCCTCTCTCGAACTCGGCGTAAGGGAAGCGGTGCGTGATCACCGGTGTGATGTCCAGACCGGATTGCAGCATGACCGTCATCTTGTACCAGGTCTCGTACATCTCGCGGCCGTAGATGCCCTTGATCGTGAGCATGTTGAAGATTACGGTGTGCCAGTCCATGGACATCTCTCCGCTGGGGATGCCCAGCATCGCGATCCTGGCGCCGTGGCTCATGTTGGCGATCATGTCGCGGAAGGCGGCGGGGCTGCCGGACATCTCCAGGCCCACGTCGAAGCCCTCGGTCATCCCCAGCCGCTTCTGCACGTCCTGGAGACTGGTTTCGCGCACGTTCACGGCGAGCGTCACGCCCAGCTTGCGCGCGAGGTCCAGGCGGTAGGGATTGACATCGGTAATCACGGTGTAGCGCGCGCCGGCGTGCCGCGCCACAGCCGCGGCCATGATCCCGATGGGGCCGGCGCCGGTGACCAGCACGTCCTCGCCCAGCACGGGGAAGGAAAGCGCGGTGTGGACGGCATTGCCGAAGGGGTCGAAGATGGCCGCGACGTCCAGCGAAACCGATTCGTGGTGCCGCCAGATGTTGGTCATGGGCAGCGCGATGTATTCGGCGAACGCGCCCGGACGGTTTACCCCCACGCCCTGGGTATGAGCGCACAGGTGGCGGCGGCCGGCGAGGCAGTTGCGGCACAGGCCGCAGACCACGTGCCCTTCCCCGCTGACCAGGTCGCCGGGGAAAAAGTCCACCACGTTGGACCCGGTCTCGACAATCCTGCCGACAAATTCATGGCCGATCGCCATGGGCACGGGTATGGTCTCTTGCGCCCACTCGTTCCATTTGTAGATGTGCACGTCGGTGCCGCAGATGCCCGTGCGCAGCACCTTGATCAGCACGTCGTTGATGCCGATTTTGGGTACGTCCACTTCCCCGAGCCAGAGGCCTGGCTCGCGCCTGCTCTTCACTAGCGCCTGCATACTTTTACGATAGCAACAAGTGGCGAAACATCTGGTTCTGTTCGCTTCCGCTGTCCACTTGACGCCGAAATCCCGGCGGCGGTGGGGTAGGGATAGACCGGAAAGGGGCTGCTGATGACCATCACCATTGAAATCGGGCTGGAGCTTGAGGCCGAACTTGCCCGCCAAGCTGCCGCGCATGGTGTGGGGATTGATGCGTACGCCGCCAATCTGCTCGGAGAAGCCGCCCATCTTCCGGTTGCGCCTGGTCAACCCAAGTCGTCCTCACCCGCGAAGGACGTTGTCGAAGCGATCGAGCGGCTCAGGGTTTTTGGAAAGACCCATGGGCTCTCGCTCCGTGGCATGACGATCCGCGAATTGCGCCACGAGGCGGGTCCGTGACCGGCATTGTCATCAATGCCTCGGTGACCTTGTCCTGGTGCTTTCCCGACGAACAAACGCCCATGTCGCTGAACGTGCTCGACCGGCTCAGGTCTGGCGAGCAAGCTCTCGTGCCGGCTTTCTGGTCACTCGAGGTTCTTAACCCAACTTTCGCACTTGGAG